>NZ_JBZYWH010000001.1:0-446619 GCF_058932745.1 Hymenobacter sp. FMD4 | reverse complement strand
GGAACGCAAAACCGCTCGGACCGATACCGACGTTAAACGAATCGATGGGAGCACCGGTGAGGCTGTAGTGCACGGCGCGGCCATCGGTAGTGAAGGAGCCCACGCCACCATATAGCGTGCCATCGACCGGGTCGATGCCGATGCCGTTAAAGCGGCGACGAATGAGCGGAGTGGCCGGCAGGGCCGTAGCCGTAGCCTCAATGCGGTGCACGGCGCCAGCGTAACGGTAGTACAGTTGCTGACGGTTAGGCGAGGCTACTAGGTTGGTAGCGCCCGCGCTGGCAAAGTCAAGCATGCGGGTACTGGCGTACGGCGCGGTGTTGTTCAGGCGTACCAGCTTGCCGGGGGTGCTGGAGATTACATTATACGGCGCTTGCGAGTTGTAGCGCGTAATACCACCGCACAGTACCCACACGTTGCCGCTGGCATCCTGCACCAGCGAGTTTGGCCCATCCGATACAGTCAGGGTCGTTTCTACCTGGTCCGTGGTAGTATTAATAACGGTTACCGTGTTTTCGTCCGAGTTAGGTACAAACAGCTTCCCGTTGGCCACCAGCGGCTGCTCGGGCAGTTTGCCCACCGGGATAGTGCTGGTTACGGTGTTGGTGCCCAGGTCAATAACTGCCACGCGGCCGCTTTGCCCGAAGGCTACCCACTCGGTCAAATACGCTTTGGTGCCGGCTACTGCTATGTAGCGCGGCAGTGCCCGCCCGCCGATGGTAGCTACCGCATCAAACTCGGGGAGTCGGACCACTTCTACCTTGTTGCTGTTATTGACCACGATGTAGCCCCGCTCGCCCGCTACAGTCATGGACTGCACCACGTCGCCGAGGGCACGGTTGTTTACGCGCTGAAACGGGTCTTTTTCCGACTGCCGGCTCGTGCGCTCAATCCCGCTTACCGAGCCGTTCGGCGTACCGAACTGGCCTTGATTCACCACGAAAATATCGGGCTTCAGGGTCGTGGTTACATCATCGTCATCGTTGTTGCACGAGGCCAGTGCCAAACCAGCGAGAATGGGCAGCGCCAGCGTACGTAGGCGTGCTTGCAGCGAAAAGTGTTGCATTGAAAGGAAGAGAAAATGAATGTGTTATTGCCAAACCACTCGCAGGCTCAGGGCAACGGAGCGCCCTGGCATAGCCCGGAAAGCGTAATTCTGATAGGTGGTATTCACCAGGTTGTAGCCCTGTGCCAGCGCTGTCAGCTGCCAGCCTGCTAGTCGAAATGTGTAGCCCGCCGAGGCATTGACTAAGGCATAGCTGGGCAAATAGCTCGTTGCGGAAGCATCGGTGTAGCGCAGGCCGTTCAGCGTGAGGCTGCTAATCAGCGTCCAGCCCTGCCAGTGCTGATCCACCGATAGGTTGGCAGCATGCAGCGGCACGTAGGGCAGCTGGCGGCCCACGGGGTCTTCATCGATGGTGTAACCCTGGCGTTTCTGGGCGTGCGTAAACGCGTAGCTACCCCGGGCCGTCAGGCGGTAGGCGCCCGGTTGCCAGCGCACCTGACTGCTAAACTCGACCCCCTGCGTGCGTACCTGGCGCAGGTTGCGGGGGCTCCAGTAGCCTTGGACCGGGTCAGGTGTCCATTGCACCCAGTCGTCCACCAGCAGATGATAGGCGGCTAGGTCGGCCTCGGCCGTCAGCTGTCCGTCGGCCGTCCACCAACCTTCGTAGTGCAAGCCAGCTTCGTAGCCAAAGCCCGTTTCGGGGAGCAGATTTGGGTTGCCGCCGGGGCGCCAGTATCGTTCGTTGAGGGTGGGGGCGCGGTAACTGCGTGCGGCGTTGCCTTTCAGCCACAGCTGTTGTCGGCCGCTGCCCCAAGCCTGCCACTCGGCGCCCAGTGTGGGAGCGAGGGGCGGGCGTCTGTCGGGAATCAAGGCTTGGCGCGTGTTCAGCGTCAGCCGCAAGCGCGGGCTTGGGTCGTAGCGCACCAGCCCGAAGCCAGCGAAGCGCCATTCGGTGACGGCGCCCCGGTAGCCATCCACGTCGGCCACAAACTGCTGCGCCTCGCCCCCAAACCGCAGACTCAGGTTGGGTGCCGCCTGCCAGGTATGCTCTGCTTGGGCCTGCCGGTTGTGCGTCAGCGAATGGCTGGTGCGCAGGTTATCATTGTGGTATTCGATCAGGTCGGTAAACGAGGCCACCCGAACGGCCGTTTCGCCGTGCGCATGCTGATGGCGGTAGCCCAGCATCATGCGGGCGCTCTGGTCCCACTGGCGGGCGTGGTTATTGGCCGAGCCGATGGCCGGCTGAATTTGGCGCGTGGCATCCGTCAGCCACACGGCACCCAGCAGCTCGTCGCGGCGGCCGAGGCGCACCCGCAGGTCCTGCACGAAGCTGGTCTGACGCAGGGCCGCATTTTCCTGACGGCGAAGTACTGTGCCCGCAAATTCCGGAGATTCGTATTGAAAATCGTTCTGTGCCGTGCGATGCATAAAGCCCGTACGCACACTTACGTGCTTGTCGCGCACGCTGCCCTCTACATTGAGGGCGCGGGTGCCAAAGCTGCCGACTTCCACTAAGCTGCTTAGGCGGGTGCCTTGCGGCAGCTCGCCCGGGCCAAGCACTACGGCGCCGCCCATGGCCCCGGTGCCGTACAAAGCTGCCGCCGGACCGTGCTGCACATCGATGCGGCCCACCGCCGAAACCGGTAACAGGGAAAAATCAGCCTCGCCCAGCGTCGGAAAATTCAACGAGAAGCCGTGCCACAGCACTGCCGTATGCCGCGCCGAAGTGCCGCGTAGCGCAATGGAAGCCAATTGGCCCGGGCCGTAATTTTTAAGGTAGATAGGGGAGCGGGCCGACAGCGCATCGGCGACGGTGCTGGCCTGAAAGGGCGCCAGCGCGGCGGAGTCCAGCGAGGTGAAGTGGCTGCCGGCGGCGTAACGGGCCGGGCGCAAGCCCTGCACTTGCACCGAAGGCAGCACATGCCGCGCCGTATCGGGGCGCTGAGCCCATGCGGGTATCGTTCCCGCCGCTAGCATTGCGGCCGATACCCACAACCGCCGCGGCAGTTGTTCAGGAAGAAAAGCGAACATCCGAACCAAAGTTTTCGATAGCGAAAATTTCGGTCCAGAACCCTGCAATCAGCTGGTCAGCTGCTCGCAAAGCCGAGGCAGAATCAGGCAAGAGGACCCGCAGCGGCAAGCCGGGGCCAATAACGATTCATTCTCCGCCCGTCCTCCGCAGGCGCCGAACACTGAAATGGCATAGGCAGGTCTCCTGACTTGCTTCGCGCCCGGCGGCCTTCCCATTCCTCAGGCTGCCGAAGCAGCCGTCATCGAAACAGTGGCGAAGAGAGGCCTGACGCTGGTAATGAAGCTCACAGTTGCGGGGACAGTCGCCGATTTGCACGGCATTCCCTTTTCAGCCGCGCCCCCCAATCGGGGTTTGGCCACCTATGCAAACGCAAAGATAAGCACGGATTTTTCGTATTCGCCGCATTGCGCCGCTCGTATCCCATGCTGACCGAAAGGCAAAGCCCGAGCAATACCCTGCTTGGCGTGCACGCACCAGCAGAACGCGGTGCTACGTACAGCAAGGCCATGAAACTCTCCCGCGCCTACTACCAGCAGCCCGATGTGGTGGCTATTGCCCGTGACTTACTAGGCAAGTACTTGTACTCCCTCATTGATGGGGTGCTTACCGGCGGCCGCATCGTCGAAACCGAAGCGTATGCCCACGTCAACGACCAGGCTTGTCACTCGCACTTGGGCCGTTTCACCAAGCGAACCAGCGTGATGTATGAAGCCGGCGGGGTGGCGTACGCTTACCTGATTTACGGCCGCTACACGCTGTTCAATATCATTACCAACGAATCTGGTAAAGCCGATGCCGTTCTGATTCGGGGTCTGGAGCCAACGGAAGGGTTGGATGAGATGCAGCTGCGGCGCGGCTTAGGCTCCGTTACCTCCAAGCTCACGGCCGGCCCGGGCTTGCTGACTCAGGCCTTGGGCATCAGCACCGCGCATTACGGCACCGACCTCACCGGCAACCTTATCTGGCTGGAAGACCGGGGCGAAGCCGTAGCCGACGAATCCGTACGGGTCAGCCCCCGCGTAGGAATAGACTATGCCGGCACCGATGCCGCTTTGCCTTGGCGGTTTCGCATCATGGGCAGCAAGTGGGTGAGCCCGGCGAAATAACCCATAAACCAGCGGCCCCAAACCGGGAGGGTTGGGGCCGCTGGTTTAGTTTTCAACGATGGGTTCCGGCGCCACGTGGGGCTGGTGATAAAGCCGGTCGCAGACCAACACTATCAGTCGGCCCCGCAGATCGGTAGTGGCCAGAAGGTAGGTAGTGCCACCCTCCCGGATGCCCGTGCGGTAGCGAAACTCCGCAACGGAGTCGGGAAAGTTGCGCACCGTCACGTGGGCGCGTTGCTCAGGACCAAGGTGGGCGAGGAGCTCTTTTTTGTCGTAGCGGCACAAGGCGCGGCAGTGGAAAACCCGGCCGGGAAAATCCTCGCGCAGCGTGTTGGAGGTGTAGAGGTGGCTGTGTTGGTGCAGCTTCAGCAGATTGTAGCTCGTACCGATGCTCTTAAACCCGCCGGCTTTGAGCACGGCTACGTTGGGCTCGTAGATGTAATCCTGCGGCTCCGCGTACCGGGGCACCGCTTTACTCTCGCGGGTGCGGTTGGTGCGAAAGGTCTGCTCACGCCCATCCCGCATGAGGTTTATGGTGAGGCGCTCCGGGTCCACGGCCGCCTCTTGGCCCAACTCGTACAGAACCTCTTTGCACTCGTTGTCCACAGCCACCACCCACAGGCGGCGCACCCGTCCGAGTTCTTGCACTGCCAAGTCGATATCGAGCATGGGCGACGTTTTGAGCAGCACGCGCTCGGTCTTGCGCAGCAGCAATGGCAGCAGGCGCAGCACGTCCGGCTCACAGTCGGCCAGACGAAATATTTTCTTGTCAGCCGTGTCGCGGCGGGCCGGATCGAGGTAAATCCAATCGAAGTGCCCATCGGGTTGTTCGCGCAGCCAAGCCGCGGCATCCCCCACATGCAACTGCACATTCTCAACGCCGAGCACCCCGAGGTTGTGGCGCACTACTTCCACCAGTTGCGGATTGCGTTCCACGTAATGCACTTCTTCCACCTGCTGGGCAAAGAAGCTGGTGTCCACACCGAAGCCGCCGGTCAGATCAGCTATGCGCGCGCCACGCACCAAATCAGCTTTGAAAGCTGCCGTGCGCGCCGAGGAAGCCTGCTCCACCGATAAAGCGGGCGGAAACACCAAGTCGGGATTGGCCGCCCACATCGGTAACTTGGCCTTCGCCTTTTGGCGGGCCTGAATCTGGCGTACCAACTCAGGTATAGGCAGCTCGGGATAACGCCGGGCCTGCAAAGCCAGCGTAGCGGGGTCGTCGTGCAGGTGCTCAGCTACGTATTGCCGAGCCGCCGCCGACAGCGAAAAGTCCATCACAGCCATAAAGCGCTTAAAGCGCAAAAGTAAACAGCAGAACTAGCGCAGCGTCCAGCCCACCAGCAGCTGTGGCCGGCCCATGGGGGCCGTCACACCCAGTAGGTCAGGCTTAGCGCGCTCTAGTCCCATACGGCGCGCCGCCGGTAAGGTGGCGTTGTGGGCCTCTACCGAGCGCATAAAATGCTCGTTGGTCCGGCGCGTAATCAGGGCGTTTGCCAACAGGCTGCCCAAGGCAGCGCCAATTAGCACTTTCTGATTGTTATTGAAATACTGTTGCGTCTCGCCCACCAGAATTTGGCGGCCATAAAGGCCCACGGCGCCCACAAAAGCCAGCCGCTCACCTAGGAACAGCCATTTTTGGCGGCGGTAGCGGTTGAGGCTGGCCAGCGCTTGGGCGTCGTCGGCTACGTAAGGGCGCAACCGCTGGCCAAAGAAGCCCGCACTCTTAAAATCCGGACTGTTGCCAATGGTAAACCAGAAATTTTTCTGCTGACCATTCAAACCGCGCGACGCATCTTCAGGGCTCAGCCGAATATGGTTGGCCGGCACTTTTGCCTCTTGCGCCTGAGCAGCGGTGCTCAGCCCCAAGGCCATCGGCAGTGACAAAGCAAATAGGCGGTAGCTACGCACCAAGGCAGTAGGTTGGAGAGGGGGCATGCAACAAAGATAATAGACAATCAGCCAGATAAAATCACATATCCGGGTGATGCCAAGTCAACAAAACTTCGGCCGGTTACGTTCTCAACCCCGTCACATCCAGTGTCTATTTAATCATCTTCACATGAACCACCCGCTCAAACGTTTTAGTCGCCTGCTTTTGTATGCTGCTCTGCCAGTGGCCGCTCTCGCTAGCTGCAGCAGCGACGACGACGATACTACTCCTGTTGTACCCGACCGGGGCCGGGTGCTTATTTCGCACGCCGCTGCCGCAGTCAACACCCAGGTAACGGCCTTTGTGAACGACCAGCAAGTGAGTCAGCTCAATTACGGACAAACCAGTAATTACTTGGACGTAAACGCCGGTTCGCCTACCCTGCGCATCAACAACGGCACCCAAGTGGTTTCGTCCCAGGCGCTGACCGTGGCCAAGGACCAGAATTACTCGGTTTTTGCATATTCCCCCACAGCTACTATCGGCAGTGCCGCCCTGCTCACTGTATCTGATGACTTGACGGCGCCGGCTGCTAACCAAGTGAAAGTACGCCTAGTGCATTTAGCAGTAGGGGCACCTTCGCCGGTTCGGCTCACTGTGCCTTCAGCCATTCCCGGAGCCCCCGGCACCGATGTAACCCAGGATGTGGCATTTGGTGCCGCTTCAAGCTTTGTGGCACTTAATGCCGGGTCCCTCAACTTAGGCATTACGGGCGGTGCGCCGCGTGCCCAAATTCTCAGTGTAGGAGATGGCACCGGTACCGGCACCGGTACTAAAACCTACGAAGCTGGTAAGATTTACACCATCGTGGTGCGTGGAATTAGCGGATCGGGGGTCCCCGCCGCTCAACAAACGCAGGCTGTTATTATCCAGAACAATTAGCGAATTATTCAACCGCAGACCTTTTAAAAGCCTGGGCCATTGGTCCGGGCTTTTACTTTGCTCGCTTACGCCGAACAAATTGGCTACCTTTGTAGTTGGATTGCGAAAATTCCAACATTATGGTTGAGACCAAGACCTACGTTCCTTACAAGGTAAAAGACATTTCGCTGGCCGAATGGGGCCGCAAGGAAATCCGTTTGGCTGAGGCTGAAATGCCGGGTCTGATGGCTCTGCGCGCTCAGTACGGTGCCAGCAAGCCCCTGCAGGGTGCCCGCATCGCCGGCTGTCTGCACATGACTATCCAAACGGCCGTTCTGATTGAGACGTTGCAGGCGCTGGGCGCTGAAGTGACGTGGTCGTCGTGCAACATCTTCTCTACTCAGGACCATGCTGCTGCTGCTATTGCCGCGGCTGGCACACCGGTATATGCTTGGAAAGGCATGAACGAAGAGGAGTTCAACTGGTGCATAGAACAGACGCTGTTCTTCGGTGAAGACCGTCAGCCGCTGAACATGATCCTCGACGACGGCGGCGACCTCACCAATATGGTGCTGGACCGCTTCCCCGAGCTGGTATCCGGCATCCGTGGTATTTCGGAAGAGACGACTACTGGCGTACTGCGCCTTGTGGAGCGCATGAAGGCTGGCAAGCTGCCCCTGCCCGCTATCAACATCAACGACTCGGTAACGAAGTCGAAGTTTGACAACAAGTACGGCTGCAAAGAGTCGGCAGTGGATGCTATCCGCCGCGCTACCGACGTTATGATGGCCGGTAAAGTAGCCGTGGTAGCCGGTTACGGTGACGTAGGAAAAGGTACCGCTGCCTCGCTGCAGGGTGCCGGTGCCCGCGTAATCGTGACGGAAATCGACCCGATCTGCGCGCTGCAGGCTGCTATGGACGGCTTTGCGGTGAAGAAGATGGCCAATGCCATCAAGGAGGCTGACATTGTCATTACCACCACCGGCAACTGCGACATCGTAACCGAGGAGCATTTCCGTGCGCTGAAGGATAAGGCCATCGTCTGCAACATCGGTCACTTCGACGATGAAATCGACATGGCGTGGCTGAACAAGAACTACGGCCACACAAAGGACACCATCAAGCCGCAAGTGGACCTGTACACCATCGAGGGCAAAGAGGTTATCATCCTCGCCGAAGGCCGTCTGGTAAACCTGGGCTGCGCTACGGGTCACCCCTCGTTCGTAATGTCGAACTCGTTCACCAACCAGACGCTGGCTCAACTGGAGCTCTGGCAGAACCACGGCAGCTACGAAAACAAGGTGTACACCCTGCCCAAGCACCTCGATGAAATGGTAGCCCGTCTGCACCTTGCCAAAATCGGCGTGGAGCTGGACGAACTGAACGACAAGCAGGCTCGCTACATCGGTGTACCGGTGGAAGGCCCGTTCAAGTCGGATCTGTACCGCTACTAAGAGACGCTTAGATTTTTAACAAAAAGCCCCGCCTGATTCTCAGGCGGGGCTTTTTGGTTTTTTACTCAGACGAAAATTTAATCGTTTCTTCTGAAAGCTGACCATTATAGAAGTCAGTGCTGGACCATAGCATTAAGCCCAGCAGCTTCCATTGATGTTCCATCAGCACATTATACTCTAAGTTCTTTCCCCGTCGGATGATATTCGCATATCTGGGTTGCCAATTATGACCAAGTGTAAACCCGCTTACGGAGGCATGCAAGGTCTTTGGCTCAAAGCTGCCTTCCTGACGCATTCCGCTGCCCATAATATCCAATTTCATATTACTACCAAGGGCCTGCGTTGATGTCAATGAGATGTTTGTATCGTTGAACGATACCTTGCCAGCTTCTAGGAGATTTTGAGGTGAATCGGAAAATTTACTGCGAGAACTAGAGCAGGTAGTGGCTACAAAGCCAATAGCAAAAATAGAGGCGGTAGCCCAGCCAACTTTCTGTTGTAAAGCTCTAAAGACAATGTAGCTAGCGTATAGAAAAAGAATTAGTAGCGCAACGTTCACGCAAGACCAAAGCAGATACATAAAAGATGGGTTAAGTGATTCGTAAATATATGCCTGTTGTTGTGATGCGGATATGATGTTCGAGGTTTACAACCACAGCAGCACAATACACGATATTTACGGCCGCTATGCCCGTAACGCTTTCCGTCGTCATCATTACTTATAACGAAGAGGCCAACATTGCCCGCTGCCTACAGGCCTTGGACGATGTAGCCGACGACGTAGTGATAGTTGATTCCGGCTCCACCGACCGCACCACTGCCATTTGCCAGGAGTACGGCGCCCGCGTGGTGCATCACCCTTTCGAGAGCTACGTGCAGCAGAAGAACTTCGCCACCGCCCAGGCGCGCTACGACCACGTACTGCAACTCGACGCCGACGAGGTGCTAACTGAAGAGCTGCGAACCGAAATTCGGCAGATCAAAGCCAACTGGCAGGCTGCCGGTTACACCCTGCCGCGCCTCACCAACTACTGCGGCCACTGGGTGCGCCACGGCGGCTGGTATCCTGACCGCAAGCTGCGCCTTTACGACCGCCGCCTCGGCAGCTGGCAAGGCCACCTGCTGCACGAGCGTTTTGAAGTGGCGGCGGGGCAGCCGGTGCAGCCGCTGCATCATGACTTATTGCACTACTCTTACGATTCCATTGAACAGCACTTGGCGCAGTTCAACCGCTTTAGCAGCATCGGGGCCGAAGAACTGGCCGCTCGCGGTAAGCGCGCTGCTACCTGGCAGCTGTGGCTTAAGCCGGTATGGAAATTTGTGCACATTTACTTTATCCGTTTGGGGCTGCTCGATGGCTTTGCCGGTCTGAGCATTGCGTATCTGTCGGCTTGTAGCGTGTTTGTCAAATACGCCAAGCTGCGCGTCCTAAATCAGCAAGCTGCCCGCCGATGAAAACCTTTCTGGTGAGCCGCACCGACGCCATTGGCGACGTAGTGCTGACGCTGCCCATGTGTGGTTGGCTCAAGCAGCAGTTTCCTGGCTGCCGGGTAGTCTTGCTCGGGCGCAGCTACACCCAGGCTGTGGCCGAAGCCTGTCCCGCCGTTGATGAGTTTCTGAATGATGACGAGCTGCGTAGCCAGCCGCTGACCGAGCAAGTCACCGTTTTGCGCGCCCTGAAGGCTGACGTCGTGCTCCACGTTTTTCCTAATCGGCGCTTGGCTACCGTCGCCCGCCGAGCCGGCATTCCGCAACGCGTCGGTACCCGCAACCGATGGTTTCACTGGCTGACGTGTAACCGCTTGGTTTCCCTAAGCCGGCGGCATTCGCCCTTACACGAAGCCCAGCTTAATTGCGAACTGCTCCGCCCCCTGGGCCTGACTGCCGTGCCTGCTTTGAGCGAGCTGGCTGGGTTGGGTAAGCTGGTAAGTACCGGAGCCGACGTTCCCAACGAACTGCTGACCATGTTGCGTCGTGCCACTCCGGCTCAGCGCAATGTAGTGCTGCACCCAGGCTCCCGGGGCAGCGGCCGCGACTGGCCCTTGGATTATTACGGCCAGTTGGCTCGGTTGCTACATGCTCAGCGGCACCGCGTGTTTGTTACAGGCACGGCGGCGGAAGGGGAGAAGCTCCTGCCTTGGCTAAAGGAACACGCCACTTTTGTTACCGATCTGACGGGCCGCCTTAACCTGCAACAACTCATTGCCTTTATCAGCCTTACCGATGGTTTGGTGGCCGCCAGCACCGGGCCGGTGCATTTAGCCGCAGCCCTTGGCCGGCACGCTCTTGGGCTGTATGTGCCTATGCGCCCCATGCACCCGGGGCGTTGGGCACCTGTAGGGCCACGGGCCGAGTTTTTGGTGTTTGAAAAGCCCGACTGTAATACCTGCCGGCAGGGCGCCTCGCGCTGCTCCTGTATCCAAGCAGTAGAGCCGCTGCAGGTGCTGCTACGCATCGAAGCTTGGGAAGCGCTGCCGACGGCGTAGCTTTAAGCTTACCATTGCTCTTACTCCCCTTCGCTTGGATCCCCGTTTTGCGCTTTTAGGCCGTTGGTACCAAGACGGCCGCTTATCGCAGTACTTATTGTTTATTGCCTGCCTGGGTGGCGTTGCTGGGCTTTTGCTTACGGCTCGTGCTTTTGTCGCATTAGCTCCCGTAGCCGCTGTAGTGGCTGCCTTACTAAATCCGAATATCCGCCGCCAAGTGCCGTTGTGGCTGCGCAACGGTGCGGTGCTGCGAATGGCAGCGCTTTACCTGCTGTTCCCGCTGTCGTGGTGGTATACTCAGGATTGGCCTGTTTGGCGGCACGAAGTATTCCGCCAACTGCCCCTCATTGGGGTGCCTTTAGCTTTCACCCTGGCAGTGCCGCTGTCCTCCAAGCAGCGCCGCTGGGTGGCTGGTGCATTTATCGGTGGCACCACTCTCATTGGCTTGCTTACCCTGGGGAAGTACTTCCTCAATCCAACTGCGGCTCATGAGTTGATCCGTATCGGACAAAATTTACCCTCCGTCACGGGTATCTTCCATATCCATTTCGGAATTATGCTGGCACTAGCCGCCTTCTTTGCCGTGCCATTCAGCCAAGAACCCCAGATCGGCAAGGTTGGGCGCTGGCTCTGGCTCAGTAGTGCAGGGGCTGCGGTGTGCTGTTTGCATGTACTAGCCTACCGCACCGGTCTCGTGGCCTTTTATTCGGCCTTGGCAGTAGTGGCACTGCTTCTGTTGTTTCGGCGCCCTTTGTGGGGTATTGGGTTGATGTTGCTGGGTATTGTACTAGCCGTTGGTGCCTATCAATACGTGGAAGCTGTACACGGTCGGGTCCGGACGACTCTTTATGATCTTGAGCAGTTCGAACTAGGCCATGACATCAACAACTATTCCTTGTCACGACGCTTGGCAGCTTGGCAGAATGCGGGGGAGCTTGTCTGGCGCCAACCAGTGCTTGGCGTAGCTCCGGCAGATGTTCGTCAAGCCATGATGGAGCAGTACACTCGGCGCTCTTATGGCCTGACAGAAGAAAACCGAGTAATGGTTCACAATCAATACCTACACTACTTGGTAGGGGCAGGAGTGGTGGGCTTAGCAGTTTGGCTTTGGGTATTGATTGCTCCTTTTATGCAACCTCGACAGCGCCGCAATCCGTACGTGAGGTATTTCCTGCTCGTTTTTGGCGCAGCGGCCTTGGCCGACTCGCTGCTTGAACTGCAGATTGGGTTTAATTTATTCGTCTTCCTCTATGGCTTTCTCGTAGTGGCTAGCGAACGGCGGGTATCAACAATCAACGTAACCCGCTAAGCCCTTCCTTTCGTTACATTTATTAGCGGCATCGAACGCCGCGTGCTTGCCCGAACCTCTCCCTTTTATGAGCGACACTCCCGAACGGGTACCTAAACTGAGCAAGGAGGAAAAAGACCGCCGCTTCCAAGCCGAGCTTCTGCCCGTGCTGGATTCGCTGTACAATTTCGCCTTCCGCCTTACCCTTGATGAAGACGATGCCAACGACTTGGTGCAGGAAACTTACCTGAAGGCCTACCGCTTCTTCGAGTACTTTGAGCCGGGAACCAACGCCAAAGCGTGGCTGTTCCGGATCCTGAAAAATTCGTTTATCAACGATTTTCGGAAGAAAAGCAAGCAGCCGGCGAAGGTCGATTACAGCGAAATAGAAGGCTACTACAACACCGAGGAGGTGGATGCCGAAGGCGATACGGGCTCTACTTCGCCCGATTTGCGCCAGCAAGCTACCCGCGACCTGATCGGCGATGAAGTAGCCAGCGCGCTGAATTCGCTTCCGGTGGATTTCCGCACCGTCATTATCCTTTGTGACCTGGAAGGATTCACCTACGAGGAAATGGCCAAAGTGCTGGATATTCCCATCGGTACGGTTCGCTCTAGGCTGCACCGAGCCCGTAATTTCCTCAAAGACAAGCTAGATCGGTACGCAAAAAAAATGGGCTATGGCAACGATTCTGACGAAGACAGTGTTGCCGAAGCGTACGAAGACGACGAAGATTAACGTCTTTTAATTTTCAACCTTTTCTCTCCACCACATTACCTCCTTCCGTTATGGCCACGAAGTCTACACCCAACCAACCAGGCCCGGCTGCCAACATTGTTGCCGGCGCCGACTGTGAACGTGTGAATACCATTCTCGATCAACTCATCGTGGGCCAAGAGCCCAGCGTGGAAGACGAGGAATACTTCGTCAACCATGCCGAAGATTGCTCTCCTTGCTTCGACAGCATCGGTAAGCAACGCCTCTTCGTTGACTTCCTCAACCAGTACGTGGGCCGTAAAGGGGTACCTGCAGGTCTTTCCGACAACATTCTAGCGCGCGTGCAGTCCGAAAAGGTCTAATTTTGCCCCATGCAGGGGAAAATTATTGCCTTCTCGGCGCCGTCGGGCGCTGGTAAAACCACCATTGTCCATCGGCTCATGGAACGCATTCCTGAGCTCAGCTTTTCTATCTCGGCCTGTACCCGCGACCGTCGCGGCCGCACCGAGCAGAATGGCAAGGACTACTATTTTATTACAGTTCAGGAGTTTCAGGAGAAAATCCGCCACGACGAGTTCGTGGAGTGGGAAGAAGTCTACGAGGGCTCTTACTACGGAACGCTTAAGTCTGAAGTCGAACGCATCTGGGAAGGCGGCCAGCACGCTATTCTGGACATCGACGTGAAAGGCGGTCTTAGCGTGAAGGATTTCTACAAGGACCGGGCGCTTTGCATCTTCGTAAAGCCGCCGTCGCTGGAAATTCTGGAGCAGCGGCTGCGCAACCGCGCCACCGATTCGGCTTCCAGCATTTCTGCCCGACTGTATAAGGCAAATTTTGAGCTGACCTTCGAAGACCGTTTCGATGCTGTCATCGTCAATGACGACCTCGATCATGCTACCGACCAAGCGGAAAAGCTTGTGCGGGACTTTATCACGGCCGAGCCGGCAATTGTCTGATGAGTAGCCCGCAGCGCGTGGGCCTGCTGTTCGGCTCCTTCAATCCCATCCATACCGGGCACCTTATTCTGGCTAATCACATGGCCACCCACACCGACCTGGATGCGGTATGGCTGGTAGTATCGCCACAAAGCCCATTTAAGGTAGGGGAGGAACTGCTTGCCGAGCAGGAGCGTCTACGCTTGGTTGAGCTTGCTATTGCTGGCAACGACAAGCTGCGTGTACTTGATATCGAATTCACGTTGCCACGTCCCAGCTACACCATCGATACCCTAGATGAACTGCGTCGCTGTTATCCGGCGACGCAGTTCGTGCTTTTGATGGGTGGCGACAACCTGCCAGGCCTGCCACGATGGAAGTCGGCAGAAAGGATCCTAGCTGAATTTGCAGTGTACGTGTACCCACGGCCTGGTACAACATTGCCAGAGTCTGTGCATAGCGGCATACGCATCGTATCAGCTCCAATGCTTGATATTTCAGCTACCTTCATTCGCGCCAATATTAGGGCGGGCAAGTCCATCCGCTACTTAGTACCCGATGTGGTGCTGAGCGCTATAGAGGCCAAAAGCTATTGGACTACTTGAGTACATCCATTCTCAAACGCAAGAGGCCCCGGCTACTTTAGCAGCCGGGGCCTCTTGCGTTTAGCGTCGAGCCGAAGCTTAGATGGTCATAATCTCTGCTTCCTTCTTGCTCATCAGCTCATCAATCTTCACGATATAGCTGTCGGTGTACTTCTGCACTTTAGCCTCAGCATCTTTGATAGCGTCTTCGGAAGCACCTTCCTTCAGCAGCTTCCGCAGCGACTCGTTTACTTCCTTCCGAATGCCGCGAATACGGACTTTGCCGCCTTCGGATTCATTCTTTACCTGCTTTACCAGGTCACGGCGGCGCTCTTCCGTCATGGGCGGCAGGTTCAAGCGTACTGAATCAGCATCCATGATGGGGTTCAGGCCCAAGTCGCTGTTTTTGATGGCTTTTGAAATTTCGCCCAGCATATTCTTCTCCCAGGGGCGGATGACCAACGAACGGGCATCAGGTGCCGACACGTTGGCTACCTGCGAAACTGGGGTTGGCGTGCCGTAGTAGTCTACGCGCAACGAGTCCAACATAGCCGGCGTGGCTTTTCCAGCCCGGATGCGGCTTAGTTCCGTACCGGTGTGCTGCAGGGCCTTGGTCATCGATTCCTCTGCGTCGCTCAGATACAACTGGATTTCTTCGTCCACTTTAGAAAGGTTGAGTGTTGAAAGTTAAAGGGTAAATGGAGTAGCCAGCACGGAGCTAAAGCTCAACTGCAAGCAGTTCCTTTAGGCTTGTTCGGCGGTGGTTGGTGTAGCGCGCTTCAAATCGGATTGAAGGGAGCCCTGAGTGTCGTCGACTTGCTTAGAGTTGATACTCATGGTCACGAGTGTGCCCACCTCTTCGCCATTCACCAGCCTTTGCAGATTGCCCTGCTTGTTCATATCGAACACAATGATGGGCAAATTATTCTCTTTGCAAAGGGTGAAAGCCGTCATGTCCATCACGTTCAGGTTCTTGTTCATCACCTCATCGAACGTAATCTGAGGGTAGCGCGTGGCCGTTGGGTCCTTCTCCGGGTCGGCGGTATAGATGCCATCCACGCGGGTGCCCTTCAATACCACATCGGCCTCTACCTCAATGGCGCGCAGCGAGGCAGCCGAGTCGGTCGTGAAATATGGGGAACCAATGCCGGCGCCGAAGATAACCACGCGGCCTTTTTCCAAGTGTCGTAGTGCCCGGCGGCGGATGTATGGCTCGCACACGCGCTGAATAGTGACACCCGACAACAAACGCGTCGGGATACCCAGTTTCTCCAAGGCGCTCTGCAGGGCCATCGAGTTGATGACCGTTGCTAACATGCCCATATAGTCGCCTTGCACGCGGTCGAGGCCAAAGGCTTCGGCTTGCACGCCGCGGAAAATGTTGCCACCGCCGATAACTACGGCTACCTGCACGCCCGTTTGGGCCACGGCGCGAATCTCCTCGGCATATTGCATCAGGCGCTCTGCGTCAATGCCATACTGTTGCCGGCCCATCAGGGCCTCGCCGCTCAGCTTCAGCAGAATTCGGTTGTATTTCAACGGTCTAAAGTTAGGTTGATGTCTAAGTCTGGCATTTAGCGCTTCAGCCAATACATACGCTAGGCAAACTGCACCAGCACTTGGCCTTTGTTCACGTTGTCGCGCATGCCCACTTTTACGGCACTTACCACGCCGTCGCCGGGGGCTTTGATGATATTCTCCATCTTCATCGCCTCTAGCACCAACAGCGCGTCGCCTTTTTGCACTGCTTGGCCCGGCGTCACCCGAATATCAACGATCAGGCCTGGCATAGGAGCTTTGATTTCATTGACCTTGTTGCTGGCGGCTTGGTTCATACCAAGCTTTTCCAACAGAAGATCAAAACGGTCCTTAGCCTGCAGTTCAAAGCGCTGGCCATTAAGCTTTAGCTGCACCGTCTTGTTGGTCGAGTCTACCTCTAGTACCTCTGCGGAGTAAGAGCGTCCTTGCCAAAGCAAATGATAACGGCCGTCTCCCAAGTCAATCAGGTCCCACTCGAACGAAGTACCGTCAACGGTGATTTCATGAGCTTTAAAATCAACATTCCAGGATTGTTCGGAGCCAGCTCGGACTTGTAGCATGCGGGTGGGTATGGTGAGTGGAAGTGCAGCGGAAAAGGGCTTAAAGATAGGCGTAATCTGAAATTATTTCGGAACTTCAACCCCCAGATTACCCCAATTCCTGCCTAATGAAATATTCGGCACTCGGTGCTCTTGTGTTGGCTATTGCGTTGCCCATCAGTTTGCTAGGGCAATCGGCCAAGCCTGGGAGCCCCAAGAAGACTCCCGCACGTAAACCAGCAGTTGTAGAGACGCCAAGCAACTCTCCGGCTTCGCCGAAATCTATATTGATAATACCCAACTGGTTGCCGCCGGAAAACCCGATTCAGCCGGCCGCTACCATGTTGCATGATTTGGTCGACACCAAACTGGACGTTCGGTTTGATTGGAGCAAGCAATGGGTGCTGGGCACGGCTATCGTAACCGTAAAGCCGCACTTCTATCCCCAGACGCAGTTGGTGCTGGATGCTAAGGGCTTTGACGTTAAGAGCGTCAAACTCGTGGCCGGTTCGAAGGAGAAGGCATTGAACTTCCAGTACGACAAACGGCGCCTAGCTATTACGTTGGACAAAGCTTACAGCCGCACCGAGCCTTACCAGGTTCGCATCCAATACATCGCCAAGCCCAACGAGCTAGCCAGCGGTGGTAGTGCTGCTATTACTTCTGATAAAGGCTTGTACTTTATCAACCCCTTGGGAACGGATAAAAACAAGCCGCGTCAAATTTGGACTCAGGGCGAGACAGAAGCCAGCTCTTGCTGGTTTCCAACCATCGACCGACCTAATCAGCGCATGACGCAGGAGGTCAGTCTGACCGTGGAACAGCAATTCAAAACGCTTTCCAATGGCTTGCTTGTGTCGTCAAAGAAGAACAGCGACGGAACCCGTACCGACACGTGGAAGCAAAGCCTGCCCCACGCTCCCTACCTGACCATGCTGGCCGTAGGGGATTTTGCCGTCGTCAATGATACGTGGCACAATAAGGCTGTTGACTACTATGTCGAGCCGCAGTACGCCGCGGTGGCTAAAGCCATTTTCGGACGCACTCCGCAGATGATGGAATTCTTCTCCAAAAAGCTAGGCGTAGAGTTTCCTTGGGAAAAGTATGCCCAGGTAGCCGTACGCGACTACGTTTCCGGCGCCATGGAGAATACCTCGGCCAGTTTGTTCGGCGAGTTTGTGCAAAAAACACGTCGGCAACTGATCGATGGCAACGACGATGAGGTTATTGCCCACGAACTGTTTCACCAGTGGTTTGGTGACTACGTCACCGCAGAATCGTGGTCGAATCTTCCGTTGAACGAGGCATTTGCCGATTATTCAGAATACCTCTGGACGGAGTTTAAATACGGCAAAGAAGCCGCCGATCTGCTTGGCCAGCGGCAGCTGAACTTGTACATAGAGGAAGCCCGCTCCAAACGAGAGCCGCTAATCCGCTACCGCTACGCCGACAAAGAAGACATGTTTGACCGCCACTCTTACGAGAAGGGCGGCCGTATTCTGCACATGCTGCGCAGCTACGTCGGCGATGATGCTTTCTTTGTTGCTCTTAACCGTTACCTCACCAAACATAAATTTTCGGCTGTCGAGGTGGCCGAGCTACGCATGGCCTTTGAGGAAACTACCGGCGAAGATCTGATGTGGTTCTTCGATCAATGGTTTATGCAGCGCGGTCATCCCGAAGTAGCAGTAGCTCATTCTTACGCCGATGGTAAAGTGAGCTTGCGTGTCGTGCAAAAACAGGATACAACTTATCAGCCCATATATCGTCTTCCTGTCACGGTTACTACTTGGATTAATAACCAGCCGACTGATCATCGCATTATCATCACTAAAGCGAATCAGACCTTCCAACTGCCAGTTAATCAACGGCCCAGCCTTGTGCAATTCGATTCCGAGAAGATGCTTTTGGCTGAGCTGACGGAAGAAAAAACCACCGAAGAATGGCTCTACCAATATTACCACGCCCGCAATTTTCTCTCGAAGCACCAAGCTATTGATCAGCTACGTAGCAAGGTAGGGGACCTAGCAGTAAGTGGAATGATGCGCAACGCCCTGAATGACCCGTTCTGGGGCGTACGCGTAGCCGCAGTAGAGGCCCTGCGTCGGTATCGTGGGCCGGAGGGCGGTGCTGTCCGCAAAGAACTGGAACGTGTAGCTACAACCGATAAGGATAGTCGCGTTCGGGCCTCCAGCTTAACTACACTGACTACTTTCCAAAACGAAGACTTCGGCAACGTTTATACCCGTGCATTGAATGACAGCTCCTATTTAGTATTGGGAGCCGCCATTAACGCCCTGACCAAGTCGCCAACCCTTACCGCACAGCAGCCAATAGAAGCTCTCAAGAGCGAGAAAAACGCTGCTATCGTCTCGGCGCTTTCCAATTACTTTTCTCTTAACGGGACACTAGACCATTACCAATGGTATTTGGCTCAATTAGATGATGCCGATGCTGCTACTCTTTATCAACTGTTGCAAAACTTTGGCAACTACATGCTCCGGATTCCGGCGGTAGAGCGAGAGAAAGCCGTCAAAAAAATGGAAAGCATGGCTCGCTCCAATCCAAGTTATGAGGTGCGCCTGGGCGCATACAAAGGCTTGTCGGCACTAGCCGAAAACATGCCCGTGCTCAAAACTACTTTGGCAGATATTCGCAGCAAAGAAAAAGATGAGCGTTTAGTAGGCATCTATAACCTGCTGCAGTAGCGGCATTTAGCCATATTTTAGGTTTGATTATGAAAAAAAATAAGCAATGATTTTGGCTGACTGCTTGACTTGCATCAGAAAGCATCTAATTTTGCGTCTCCAATCAGCAACCGAGCTGCTTCAGCCACGGAATTGAAAGGGCAAAGAATGTTGGTAAACGGCCAGCATTGATGTTAAGGGGGGATTCCAGAGCGGCCAAATGGGACGGACTGTAAATCCGTTGTCTTACGACTTCGAAGGTTCGAATCCTTCTCCCCCCACTTCTTTTTTCTTGCTATAGCTCATACGCGGGAGTAGCTCAGTTGGTAGAGCGGCAGCCTTCCAAGCTGCAGGTCGCGGGTTCGAACCTCGTCTCCCGCTCTTTTTCCGCTGAAGAGCCAGTAGCAGAAACACCAGCCGTTGTAGCTCAGGGGTAGAGCACTTCCTTGGTAAGGAAGAGGTCCGGGGTTCAAATCCCCGCAACGGCTCCAGAGTGAACCTAACGGGGCAGCGCGCCTGCCGCCGTCTGGCCTGCGGCAAGCGACGTGCAGTTTTTTCCTAGGGAGAAGTCTGCGTATCGCTTTCTTGCAGTATACCCGCAGCGCGTTAAGCACCCTCTTTTCCCTCAAAAATTTCTTCCCAATCTCTTTACAATGGCTAAAGAAACTTTTGACCGGTCCAAGCCGCACGTAAACATCGGCACGATCGGTCACGTGGACCACGGCAAAACGACTCTGACCGCTGCCATCACGACCGTGCTGGCTAACAAAGGTCTGGCCGCTAAGCGTGACTTCTCTTCGATCGACAACGCTCCGGAGGAAAAAGAGCGCGGTATCACCATCAACACTGCTCACGTAGAGTACGCTACCGCTAACCGTCACTACGCTCACGTTGACTGCCCTGGTCACGCTGACTATGTGAAGAACATGGTAACTGGTGCCGCTCAGATGGACGGTGCTATCCTCGTGGTAGCTGCCACCGACGGCCCGATGCCCCAGACTCGTGAGCACATCCTGCTGGCTCGCCAGGTAGGTGTACCGCAGCTGGTTGTGTTCATGAACAAAGTGGACATGGTAGACGACCCCGAGCTGCTCGAACTCGTTGAGATGGAAATCCGCGAGCTGCTGTCGTTCTACGACTTTGACGGTGACAACATCCCGGTTATTCAAGGTTCGGCCCTCGGCGGTCTGAACGGCGATGCCAAGTGGGTTGGTACCATTGAAGCCCTGATGGACGCTGTTGACTCGTTCATTCCGATTCCTCCCCGCTTGACCGACCAGCCGTTCCTGATGCCGGTTGAAGACGTGTTCTCGATTACGGGTCGTGGCACCGTTGCTACCGGTCGTATCGAGCGTGGCGTAATCAACTCCGGTGAGCCGGTTGAAATCCTCGGTATGGGTGCTGAAAACCTCAAGTCGGTAGTAACCGGTGTAGAGATGTTCCGCAAAATTCTCGACCGTGGCGAAGCTGGCGACAACGTAGGTCTGCTGCTCCGTGGTATTGAAAAAGAGGCCATCCGTCGCGGTATGGTTATCTGCAAGCCCGGTTCGGTAAATCCCCACAAAAAGTTCAAGGCCGAAGTTTACGTACTGTCGAAGGAAGAGGGTGGCCGTCACACGCCGTTCTTCAACAACTACCGTCCGCAGTTCTACTTCCGCACCACCGACGTTACGGGTATCATTTCGCTGGCTGAAGGCGTAGAAATGGTAATGCCTGGTGACAACGTGACCATCACCGTTGAGCTAATCAACTCAGTGGCCATGGAGAAAGGGCTCCGTTTCGCTATCCGCGAGGGTGGCCGTACGGTAGGTGCCGGTCAGGTAACCGAAATTCTCGACTAATTACTGCAAGGTCAAGACGATCCGCCCGCGAAAATTTCGCGGGCGGATTTGTTTTATCTGTAACCTTCAGTACATTTGCACTCCGATTCAGAACGTTTGGTTCTGCGCGGCGCTTACACGGGCGTAGTTCAAGGGTAGAATAGAGGTCTCCAAAACCTTTGATGGGAGTTCGAATCTCTCCGCCCGTGCTAATTAAATCATAAGTCGGCCGCTGCTGAAGCGGCCGCTTTTGCCTTACCGCCAACCGGCCACCCAACATGGATAAGTTGTCGAAATACTTCCGCGATACCGTCGAGGAGATGCGCTACAAGGTAACTTGGCCTTCTTTTGACGAACTGCAGAAAAGCGCCGGTATGGTGCTCATCGGCTCCATCGCGTTTGCCATTGTGGTTGGTGTGATGGACATCAGCTTCGAAACGTTGCTGAAAGCCTTCTACAACTCGTTCCGCTAAGGTTAACCTATTGCCATAAGTAAAATGGGAGAACTGAAGTGGTATGTGGTTCGCTCGGTAAGCGGCCAGGAAAAGAAAGCCAAGCAATACCTCGAGACGGAAATCCACCGTCACGGCCTTGATGAACTAGTACCCCAAGTGCTGATTCCGGCCGAGAAGGTGTATGAGATGCGCAACGGCAAGAAGCGCGTGCGCGAGCGGAGTTTCTTCCCCGGTTATATCCTCATCCATGCTGACCTGTCGCACGGTGAAGTTGACCACATCATCACCACTACACCTGGGGTGCTGGGTTTCCTAAGCGATAAAGAAGGCAAAACTGCCAACGCCAAGCCTGTGCCACTGCGCATGAGCGAAGTAAACCGCATCCTTGGCATCGTGGACGAAACGGAGGAGCAGCCAGCGGCGCTGGAAGTGCCTTTCGTGGTAAACGAAACGGTAAAGGTTATTGATGGTCCGTTCAATGGCTTCTCAGGTACTGTGAATGAAGTATTCGAGGAGCGTAAGAAGCTGAACGTTATCGTCAAGATTTTCGGTCGTGCCCAGCCAGTGGAACTGAGCTACACGCAGGTCGAAAAAGAAGTTTAGAAACTGTTACAGTTGGGTCATTGGTCGTCCGCTCCGGACTGGTGGCCGCTTCCATAGGAGCATTTTTCACAACGGCGCTGGGAGCCACCCACCGCCGAAGTCTAACAACCTAAATGGCCAAGGAAATCAGAGGTTACCTGAAGCTTCAGGTAAAGGGAGGCGCGGCTAACCCTGCCCCGCCGATTGGACCTGCGCTTGGTTCGAAGGGCTTGAACATCATGGAGTTTTGCAAGCAGTTTAACGCTCGCACCCAGGATAAAGCCGGCCAAGTGTTACCTGTTCTCATCACCATGTACACTGACAAGTCGTTTGACTTTGTCATCAAGACGCCGCCTGCACCGATCCTGCTCATGGAAGCAGCGAAGATTCAGAGCGGGTCGAAAGAGCCGAATCGTAACAAGGTTGGCTCGGTGACCTGGGACCAAGTCCGCCAAATTGCCGAGACGAAAATGCCCGACTTGAACGCTTTCAAGATTGAGTCGGCTATGAAACTCGTTGCTGGCACCGCTCGCAGCATGGGCCTCACCATTACGGGCGAAAGCCCCCTCACCAAGTAATCGGCTAAGACCATGGCAAAAGTGAGCAAAAAGCGCAAGGAAGCCCTTGCTAAATTCGATCTGACGGAAGTACGGTCGCTACAGGACGCCGCCAAAGTGGTAAAGGAAATCACCTTCACCAAGTTTGACGCTTCGGTAGACATCGACGTACGCCTGGGTGTTGACCCCCGCAAAGCTGACCAGATGGTTCGCGGCGTGGCTACTTTGCCCCACGGCACGGGTAAGACCGTTCGTGTGCTGGCTCTAGTAACCCCGGACAAAGAAGCTGAGGCTACGGCTGCCGGTGCCGACTTCGTTGGTCTTGACGATTACATCGCCAAGATTGAAAAAGGCTGGACCGACATCGACGTAATCATTACGATGCCGGCCGTTATGGCCAAGGTAGGTCGTCTGGGCCGCGTATTGGGTCCCCGTGGCCTGATGCCGAACCCTAAGTCAGGCACCGTAACCACGGACGTAGCTAAAGCTGTGCAGGAAGTGAAGGCTGGTAAAATCGACTTCAAAGTTGACAAGACTGGCATCATTCACACCTCGGTTGGTAAAGTGTCGTTCGACGAGCAGAAGCTGGCCGAAAACGCTTTCGAACTGATTCAGACCCTGCAACGTCTGAAGCCTTCGTCGGCCAAAGGGACTTACATCAAGAGCATCACGCTCTCGAGCACGATGAGCCCCGGCGTACCGGTTGACACCGCTGTTAATTCCGCCAAGTAATCACGCCTGATCATGACGAAGGAAGAAAAATACGCCCTCGTAGATGAGCTGGCCGGCAAATTCGGCGAATACAGCTTCTTCTACATCACGGATGCCGCCGGCATGTCGGTGGCGAAGATCAACGAATTCCGTCGCCTGTGCTACAACCGCGGGATGGAATACAAGGTCTACAAAAACACGCTGATCCGGAAGGCGCTGGACCGTTTGGAGGGTGATACCTCTTCGATGGACGCAGCGCTGAAAGGCCAGTCGGGCATCCTATTCTCGCGGGAATCGGGCTCGGCTCCGGCTAAGCTGTTGAAAGACTTTTACAAGTCGCAAAACTACGGTAAGAACGTTGAGCCCAAGCCGGTGTTCAAAGGTGCTTACCTCGACAGCGACGTGTACGTGGGTGCTAACCAGCTTGAGACGCTGAGCACCATCAAAGGCAAGCAGGAACTCATCGGTGAAATCATCGGTCTGCTCCAGTCGCCCGCCAAGAACGTTATCGGTGCTCTGCAGAGCGGCGGCAACAAACTCGCTGGTATTCTCAAAACCCTCTCGGAAAAAGAAGAGGCCGCAGGCTAACCGCTGCTCTCTTTCTCTCTCAATTCATCGTTTTCAACAACACCCCAAATTTTTTGCAAAATGGCAGATCTGAAAGCATTTGCAGAGCAGCTAGTTAGCCTGACCGTTAAAGAAGTTAACGAGCTGGCTACCATCCTGAAGGACGAGTACGGCATCGAGCCGGCAGCTGCTGCTCCGGTGATGATGGCTGGTGGTGGCGCTGCTGCTGCTGCTGACGCTCCCGAAGAGAAGACTTCGTTCGACGTAATCCTGAAGTCGGCTGGCGCTCAGAAACTGGCTGTAGTGAAGCTGGTGAAAGACCTGACCGGCCTAGGCCTGAAGGAAGCCAAAGAACTGGTTGACGGCGCTCCGAAGCCCCTGAAAGAGGGTGTTGCTAAGGACGAGGCTGAAGGCCTGCGCAAGCAACTGGAAGAAGCTGGTGCTGAAGTAGAGGTTAAGTAATTACCTCTTTCACCCCACCTGCTTCAACCGGACTGATCAAGCAGAAACAGATTACGGTTTATTCCATTTGCCGCACCTGTTTTCCAGTCCGACAAGCATGGATTAGACCTGGCAACTAAGTCAGGTCTTTTCCTGTTTGTAGCCTGCAAACTTTGTTAAATGCCGTTTTCAGCCCCCTTTGGGGCTTTTGCGGCGAAACAGTAGCGCGAATCCACCATAGCTTATGGCATTGAAGAACGTTTTTGTTGCCCTTAGGGTTGTTCTTCGATGTGTGAGTGGTTGGCTCGCGCTACTGGCATGGTTTGAAGATTCCATCCTCCCAGTGTCATTTTAATTCTTAACACATTGGCTACACCCAAAGCAAAGGCTACGGCCGAGGAGCGGATCAATTTCGCCAAGATTAAGAAGGTTATCGAGTATCCGGATTTTCTGGACGTGCAGTTGCAGTCGTTCCGGGACTTCTTCCAGTTGGAAACGGCTGCTGAAAACCGTTCGAATGAGGGTTTGTTCAAGGTGTTTGCCGAGAACTTCCCCATTTCGGACTCTCGCGAAAACTTCGTGTTGGAGTTTATCGACTACCACGTCGATCCGCCGAAGTACTCCGTGGACGAGTGTATCGACCGCGGCCTGACTTACTCGGTTCCGCTGAAAGCCAAGCTTCGCCTGCTCTGCAACGACGAGGACAACGAGGATTTCGAAACCATCGAGCAAGAAGTGTTCCTTGGGAACATTCCTTACATGACGGAGAAGGGCTCGTTCGTCATCAACGGTGCTGAGCGCGTTATCGTATCGCAGCTGCACCGCTCGCCGGGCGTATTCTTCGCCCAGAGCAAGCACACCAACGGTACGAAGCTGTACTCGGCTCGTATCATTCCGTTCAAAGGTTCGTGGATTGAATTTGCCACGGACGTGAACAACGTGATGTACGCGTACATCGACCGTAAGAAGAAATTCCCGGTTACGACGCTGCTTCGCGCCATCGGTTACGGCACCGACAAAGACATCCTCGACCTGTTCGGGCTGTCGGAAGAGGTGAAAGCTGATAAGAAAACCCTCAAGAAAGTAGTTGGCCGCAAGCTGGCCGCCCGCGTGCTGCGCACCTGGACGGAAGACTTCGTGGACGAAGACACCGGTGAGGTAGTGTCCATCGACCGCAACGAGGTGCTCCTGGAGCGCGACTCGACGGTGGAGGACATTGATATTGACACCATCGTGGATTCGGGCGTGAAGTCCATCATCCTGCACCGCGAAAACGTCAACATCGCCGACTTCGCTATCATCTACAACACCCTCCAGAAGGACAACTCCAACTCGGAGAAGGAAGCTGTAGAGCAGATTTACCGTCAGCTCCGTAACACGGAAGCGCCGGACGAAGAAACCGCCCGTGACATCATCCAGAAGCTGTTCTTCTCGGATAAGCGTTACGACCTCGGTGACGTAGGCCGTTACCGTATCAACAAGAAGCTGGGCATCGACACGGGTTGGGACGCTCGTGTACTCACGAACGAGGACATCGTGCTCATCGTGAAGTATCTGATAGGTCTGATCAACTCGAAGGCCATCGTCGACGACATTGACCACTTGTCGAACCGTCGGGTGCGCACCGTGGGTGAGCAGCTGTACGCTCAGTTTGGCGTAGGTCTGGCTCGTATGGCACGTACTATCAAGGAGCGCATGAACGTGCGTGACAACGAGGACTTCAAGCCCGTTGACCTGATCAACGCACGTACGCTGTCGTCGGTGATCAACTCGTTCTTCGGTACCAACCAGCTCTCGCAGTTCATGGACCAGACGAACCCGCTGGCCGAAGTGACACACAAGCGTCGCGTATCGGCACTGGGTCCGGGAGGTCTGTCGCGTGAGCGGGCTGGTTTCGAAGTACGCGACGTACACTATACGCACTACGGCCGCCTTTGCACCATCGAAACGCCGGAAGGACCGAACATCGGTCTGATTTCGTCGCTGTGCGTGCACGCCCGTGTGAACTCGATGGGCTTCATCGAGACGCCCTACCGCACGGTAGAGAGCGGCAAGGTGGACATCAGCTCGAACGTAAAGTACCTCACCGCTGAGGAGGAAGACACCCACCACATCGCGCAGGCCAACGCCCGTATCGATGACAATGGTAATTTCCTGTCGGAGCGTGTGAAGGGTCGTTTCGAAGGTGACTTCCCGGTAGTAGAGCCAGCGGAGTATACCTATATGGACGTTGCGCCGAACCAAATCGTATCGGTGGCTGCCTCGATGATTCCGTTCTTGGAGCACGATGACGCCAACCGTGCACTGATGGGCTCGAACATGCAGCGTCAGGCAGTACCGCTGCTCAAGCCGCAGGCGCCGATTGTAGGTACCGGCCTTGAAGGCCGCGTAGCTATTGACTCGCGTGCTCTTGTTGTAGCTGAAGGTGATGGTGTCATCGACTACGTTGACGCTAACAAGATCATTGTAAAGTATGATCTGTCGCCGGAAGAGGTCCTCGTAAGCTTCGACGCTGAGCGTGTAACCTATGAGCTGATCAAGTTCCGTCGCACGAACCAGGACACCTGTTTGAACCTGAGCCCCATCGTTAAGAAAGGGGAGCGGGTAATCAAAGGTCAGCCGTTGTGCGAAGGCTATGCTACCGAAGCTGGTGAACTGGCTCTGGGTCGTAACATGCAAGTGGCCTTCATGCCGTGGCAGGGTTACAACTTCGAGGACGCCATCGTCATTTCGGAGAAAGTAGTTCGCGACGACATCTTCACTTCGATTCACATCGAAGAGTTTGAGCTGGAAGTGCGCGAGACCAAGCGCGGCGAAGAAGAGCTGACCTCGGAAATTCCGAACGTAAGCGAAGAAGCTGTCCGCAACCTCGACGAAAACGGTATCATCCGCATTGGTGCTGAAGTACGCGAAGGCGACATCCTGATCGGAAAGATCACGCCGAAGGGCGAGACCGACCCGACCCCGGAAGAGAAGCTGCTGCGTGCCATCTTCGGTGACAAGGCTGGCGACGTGAAGGATGCCTCGCTTAAGGCGCCACCCTCACTGAACGGAGTGGTTATCGAGACCAAGCTGTTCTCACGGCCGAAGAAAGATAAAAACCTACGCGCTAAGTCTAAACGCGAAGTAGAAGAGCTAAAGGACCGCTACGCCGCTGAGCTGCGTGGCGTGAAAGCAGTAATGGTTGACAAGCTGGTGCAGCTGCTGGAGGGTAAGACCTCGCAAGGCATCAAGCACAAGTTTGGCGACGAACTGCTGGCCAAAGGGGCTAAATTCGGCAAGAAGAACATCACTGATGCCCTCTTCCCCGAGAAAAACCCCTATAAGGACGAAAGCAACTACGCCGTGCCGGAAGAGGTAAACCTGTTTAAGGACCTCATCTTGGAGAGCTGGACTGCTGATGAGCGTACCAACGCGATGGTAGCCGAGCTGGTGAAGAATTACACCAAGCGTCGCAACATCGTAACGGCCCGCTTCAAGCGTGACCGGTTTACCCTAGAAGTAGGTGACGAACTTCCGGCAGGTATCGTGCAATTGGCTAAAGTGTACATCGCCAAGAAGCGTAAGCTGAAGGTGGGTGACAAGATGGCCGGCCGCCACGGTAACAAAGGTGTAGTAGCCCGCATCGTGCGCGATGAGGACATGCCCTTCCTGCCCGACGGCACCCCGATGGACATCGTGCTCAACCCGCTGGGTGTACCGAGCCGTATGAACATCGGCCAGATTTACGAGACCGTACTGGGCTGGGCCGGCCTCAAGCTGGGCCGCAAGTACTCGACGCCGATCTTCGACGGTGGTACCGAAGAAGAGGTAGCTCGTGAACTGACCGAAGCCGGCTTGCCGGATTGGGGCCGCGCTTACCTGCACGATGGTCTGACGGGTGACCGTTTCGACCAGCCGGTAACCGTAGGTGTTATCTACATGCTGAAGCTCGGTCACCTTGTCGACGACAAGATGCACGCCCGTTCGATCGGTCCGTACTCACTCATCACGCAGCAGCCGCTGGGTGGTAAGGCACAGTTCGGTGGTCAGCGCTTCGGTGAGATGGAAGTGTGGGCACTGGAGGCCTTCGGCGCTTCGAACATCCTGCAAGAAATCCTGACGGTGAAGTCGGACGACGTGATTGGCCGTGCCAAAGCCTACGAAGCCATCGTGAAGGGCGACGTGTTGCCCAAGCCGAATATCCCGGAGTCATTCAACGTACTCATTCACGAGCTGCGTGGTCTGGCCCTGGAAATCACGCTGGACTAAGTAATGCTGCAATAGAAATGGTTGTCGGTGCCTTCGGGCATCGGCAACCATTTCGTGCATCCGACACTTGGCTTACTCATCAGCCAAACGGAGATAAGTACGAGCGGCTTTGCGACATGCTCTTCAGCCGTTGTTCCGAGATATGGTCAGGACAACGCCAATAGGCAGAGGAGTCATCAACGAGCTGGTCGAGTGAAGCCGACGAGGCTTCGACCCAGACCCGTCAAAATCTACTGCGTGGCGTACCTATCCGACCCGCAGAGCACTTTTACGTGAGTCGAGCTGTTATGAACTTCTGCGGTGATACCCTAGGGTAAGATGCCAGAGTCAGAGCAGTAAACAGCAACAAGCTAAAGCTTAAACACAAGCAACATGGCGTTTGCAAAAACGAAAAAGCTGGTTCAAGACTTCTCGAAAGTCACCATCTCGCTCGCCTCTCCAGAAGCCATTCTGGAGCGCTCGAACGGGGAAGTGGTGAAGCCCGAGACGATCAACTACCGCACGTACAAGCCCGAAATGGGCGGCTTGTTCTGCGAGCGGATCTTCGGACCAGTAAAAGACTGGGAGTGCCACTGCGGCAAGTACAAGCGCATTCGCTACAAAGGCATCATCTGCGACCGTTGCGGCGTGGAGGTAACTGAGAAGAAAGTGCGCCGTGAGCGGATGGGCCACATCGAACTGGTGGTGCCCGTTGCACACATCTGGTACTTCAAGTCCCTTCCCAACAAAATTGGTTACCTGCTGGGCCTGCCCACCAAGAAGCTCGATCAGATCATCTACTACGAGCGTTACGTAGTGGTGCAGCCGGGCTTGCTGGAAACGGACGGCGTACAGCAGCTCGACTTCCTGACGGAAGACGAATACCTGGACATCATCGACAAGCTCCCCCGCGAGAACCAGATGCTGCCCAACGAGGACCCGCAGAAGTTCATCGCCAAGATGGGCGCCGACGCGCTGTACATGCTGCTCGAGCGCCTGAACCTAGACGAGCTGAGCTACTCGCTGCGTGACTCTGCCGCCCACGAAACTTCGCAGCAGCGTAAGGCTGAGGCGTTGAAGCGTCTGCGCGTGGTAGAAGCGTTCCGCGAAGCCAACGGCCGCGTGGAGAACCGTCCCGAGTGGATGGTTATCCGCATGGTGCCGGTAATTCCGCCGGAACTGCGCCCCCTCGTACCTCTGGATGGTGGTCGATTCGCTACCTCCGACTTGAACGACCTGTATCGTCGCGTTATCATCCGCAACAACCGCTTGAAGCGCCTGATCGAAATCAAGGCGCCGGAAGTGATTCTGCGTAACGAGAAGCGCATGCTGCAGGAAGCCGTAGACTCGTTGTTTGACAACTCGCGTAAGGTGAATGCCGTGCGTGCCGAAGGCAACCGTGCCCTGAAGTCACTGTCCGATATGCTGAAAGGCAAGCAGGGCCGCTTCCGTCAGAACCTACTCGGTAAGCGTGTCGACTACTCGGGCCGTTCGGTTATCGTGGTAGGTCCTGAGTTGAAGCTGCACGAGTGCGGTCTGCCCAAGAATATGGCAGCCGAGCTGTTCAAGCCGTTTATTATCCGCAAGCTCATCGAGCGTGGCATCGTAAAAACGGTTAAGTCGGCTAAGAAGATCGTAGACCGCAAGGACGCCGTGGTATGGGACATCCTCGAGAACGTACTTAAGGGTCACCCGGTACTGCTGAACCGCGCGCCTACGCTGCACCGCTTGGGCATTCAGGCGTTCCAGCCGCGCCTTATCGAGGGCAAGGCTATCCAGCTGCACCCGCTGGTGTGTACCGCCTTCAACGCTGACTTTGACGGTGACCAGATGGCCGTGCACGTTCCGCTCGGACCGGCCGCCGTACTGGAAGCCTCGATGCTCATGCTGGCTTCGCACAACATCCTGAACCCGGCCAACGGCGCTCCGATTGCGGTACCGTCGCAGGACATGGTTCTGGGCTTGTACTACGTGACTAAAGGCAAGCGCACCACCGAAGAGGAAGTCGTGCAAGGCGAAGGCCGCATGTTCTACTCGGCGGAGGAAGTGGTTATTGCCCTCAACGAAGGTCAGCTTTCCAAGCACGCCTACATCAAGGTGCGTACGAAAGTCCGCGACGAAAACGACAACCTCGTCACCAAGGTGATTGAGACCGTGGCTGGCCGCGTGCTCTTCAACCTGCACGTGCCGGAGGAAGTTGGCTTCGTAGACGAACTGCTGACTAAGAAAAAGCTGCAGCAGATCATCTCAACGGTGTTCAAGCGTACGGGTATGGCCCGCACGGCACAGTTCCTCGACGACATCAAGACGCTGGGTTTCCAGTCGGCTTACAAAGGTGGTTTGTCGATGGGTCTGGGCGACATCCAGATTCCGAAAGAGAAGGACGAGCTGATTGCCCAGGCGCAGAACGACGTGAAGGCGGTAACCCAGAACTACCAGATGGGTCTGATTACCGACAACGAGCGTTACAACCAGGTTATCGACATCTGGACGCGCATCAACAACCAGATTACGGAGACGCTGATGTACCGCCTCGAGCGCGAAAATCAGGGCTTCAACTCGATCTACATGATGATGCACTCCGGAGCCCGTGGCTCGCGCGAGCAGATTCGTCAGCTCGGCGGTATGCGTGGTCTGATGGCCAAGCCGCAGAAGTCGCTGCAGGGTTCGGTAGGCGAGATTATTGAAAACCCGATCCTGTCCAACTTTAAAGAAGGTCTGGACGTTATCGAGTACTTCATCTCGACGCACGGTGCCCGTAAGGGCTTGGCCGACACCGCCTTGAAGACGGCTGACGCCGGTTACCTGACCCGCCGTCTGGTAGACGTGTCGCAGGACGTTATCGTAAACGAGAACGACTGCGGTACCCTGCGCGGCATCGAGACCTTCGCCCTGAAGGACAACGAGGACGTGGTGGAGCCGCTGGCCGAGCGTATCCTAGGTCGCGTAGCTGTGCACGACATCGTGGATCCGCTGACGGACGAGGTTATCCTGACCGCCGGCGACGAAATCACGGAAGAGGTGACGCGTCGCATCGACCAGACCGCTATCGAATCGGTAGAAATCCGCTCGGTACTGACCTGCGAATCGAAGCGTGGTATCTGCGCCCGTTGCTACGGTCGTAACCTGTCGACGGGCCGCATGGTGCAGAAAGGTGAGGCTGTCGGCGTAATTGCTGCGCAGTCCATCGGTGAGCCCGGCACCCAGCTGACGTTGCGTACCTTCCACGTGGGTGGTACGGCCTCGAACATTGCCGTAGAAGCTAGCATCCGCGCCAAATTTGCCGGTGTAATCGAGTTCGAAGACGTGCGCACCGTGGATTCGGTGAATGCAGAAGGCGAACCGGTGAAAGTGGTAATGGGTCGTTCGGGTGAAGTGCGGATCGTGGAGAAGGGCACCGGCAAGGTGTATATCTCGAACCACGTACCATACGGCTCGTTCCTGCTCGTGGAAGAAGGGCAGGAAGTTGAAAAGGGTCAGGAACTCAATAACTGGGACCCCTACAACGCCGTAATTCTGGCCGAGTTCGACGGTACCATCGCCTACGAAGGCATCAAAGAAGGTGTCACGTACCGTGAGGAGTCGGACGAACAGACCGGTTACCGCGAGAAGGTGGTTATCGAATCGAAGGACAAAACCCTCGCTCCGGCTATCGTAGTGAAAGCCGGCAAGAAGGGTGGCGACGAGACGCAGAAGGCTTACAACATCCCCGTAGGCTCGCACATCAGCGTAGAAAACGGCGAGAAGATCAAGGCTGGTCACATTCTGGCTAAGATTCCGCGCGCCGTGGGCAAGACCCGCGACATCACGGGTGGTCTGCCCCGCGTTACTGAGCTGTTCGAAGCCCGTAACCCGTCGAACCCGGCGGTGGTATCGGAAATCGATGGTGTGGTAACCTACGGTACGGTGAAGCGTGGTAACCGTGAAATCTTCGTCGAGTCGAAAGACGGCGTACGCAAGAAGTACATGGTGCCGCTGTCGAAGCACATTCTGGTGCAGGACAACGACTTTATCCGCGCCGGTGCGCCGCTGTCGGATGGTGCCATCACGCCGACCGACATCCTGAACATTCAGGGCCCAGGCGCCGTGCAGGAGTACCTCGTGAACGAGATTCAGGAAGTATACCGCTTGCAGGGTGTGAAAATCAACGATAAGCACATCGAGGTGGTTGTTCGCCAGATGATGCAGAAGGTGGTTATCATGGAGCCTGGCGACACGTCGTTCTTGGAGAATCAGACCGTGGACAAGATTACGTTCATGGAAGAAAACGACTCCATCATCGACATGAAGGTGGTGACGGACGAAGGCGACTCGACGGTGCTCAAGCGCGGTCAGATCGTGACGGCTCGTAAGCTACGTGACGAGAACTCCTCGCTGCGCCGCCGCGACCTGAAACTGGTGGAAGTGCGCGACGCTTCGCCAGCCGTTTCGCGTCCGACGCTGCAGGGCATCACGCAAGCCTCGCTAGGTACGCAGTCGTTCATCTCGGCTGCTTCGTTCCAGGAGACTACGAAGGTGCTGTCGGAGGCTGCCATCCGTGGCAAAGCCGACGAACTGCTCGGTCTGAAGGAAAACGTTATCGTGGGGCACCTCATCCCGGCCGGTACCGGTCTGCGCGAGTACACGCGCATCCAAGTCGGCTCGACGGAGGATCCGGAACCGGTACCAGCCGCTCCAGCCGCCACGGAAGCGCGTCCTGCCCGCGCCAGCCGCAGCAAACGTGAAGTATCGGCCGAGTAATTGGCTGAGTTAATAAGGAAGCCCACCGGAAGCAATTCCGGTGGGCTTTTCTTTTTATGGCTACTTTTAGGGTGACCGCGCGTAGCAAGAACTTACAGTCTGCATTTCGCGCGACTTCAACGATTTTTTTCAGAACAACACGCGAGTTGACAACTCGTTCTACGTCCATGAATCAACCTCCTTCCGCACCCACACCCGAAGAACAGCAGATCAACATTGAGCTGTCTGAAGAAATAGCCGAAGGCGAGTACGCCAACCTGGCGATGATTGCCCATTCGAGCAGCGAGTTCGTCATCGACTTTATTCGCCTGATGCCCGGCTTGCCAAAGGCGAAGGTGAAAGCCCGCATTGTCATCACGCCTGAGCACGCCAAGCGGCTGCTGTCCGCGCTATCGGATAATATCGAGCGGTACGAGCGCAGCTTTGGCCCGGTGAAAACCCAAGGCGATATGCCGAGTTTTCCGATGAACTTCGGTGGCACGATGGGAGAGGCCTAAGCCTTTATCCTCAAAGCTGATTAGCTCAAGAGCCGCGTTATTCCACGCGGCTCTTGCTATTTTGGGCCTATGTCAGCACTCGACCGCTTCTCCGGCCACGCCGCACAGTACGCGCAGTTCCGCATCACTTACCCAGCCAAGCTGTACGAGTTCCTGCTTTCCATTACTCCGAACCGAGAAGCCGCTTGGGACTGCGGCACCGGCAATGGGCAAGTAGCCGCTGATTTGGCACCGTACTTCCACCGCGTAGAAGCTACCGACATCAGCGAAAAGCAACTGGCACACGCGGCGAAACGGCCAAATGTCACATACCACATCAGTCCTGCCGAGCAAACGCCTTTTGCTGACAATACTTTCGACCTCATCACCGTAGCGCAAGCGCTGCACTGGTTCGATGCCGAAGCTTTTCACTGCGAAGCTCAACGGGTAGCGAAGCCCAGCGCTACCAACGCGGAGTGGGGTTACGGCCTAGTGAAAGTCAATAAGCAGCTAAACTCACTCATCCAGCACTTCTACACTGATGTAGTCGGGCCTTACTGGGATGAAAACCGCCGGCACATTGATGATGAGTTTGCGCGCATTCCATTTCCCTTTGCCGAAGTGCAGCAGCGCCGCTTCGAGGAGCGGCAGCATTGGGATGCTGAACGGTTTCTGCGTTATTTGCAGACGTGGAGCAGCGTGCAGCGCTACCAACAGCAAGTAGGGGAGGAGCCGCTTAAGCTAATTGAACAGCCGCTGCGGGAAATGTGGGGTGAGCAGCAGCGCGGAGTGTCTTTCCCAATCTTCTTACGAGCAGGGCGAATCAGTAAGTAGTAAACTTTGCTACAACTTGGCTAAGTTAGTATAGGCGTTTACCAAATGCGTGTATGTGTCTGATTGAAATGGGCTACGAATACCGCATTGTCTGTACACTGACTATTGAGCAGGCGAAGAGCATCCTTGCTAAGGCTCCGCATTTCGACCAATGCGACGAACTGGGCCGGTGTGAATACCGTGGTTCTAATAATCTAACCGGTATGCCCGATGTAGAACTACAACGCGCCGAGTACGGCCTCTACCTCTGTGACTACAGCCGCAGCCGTATTAGTTTGGAGGTGCTCGGCTATGTACTCAGTCGTTGTGCTGACTTAGGGCCGGTGACGCTACAAGCAGCCGACTAGGATTTCTACGCCCCTCATTGGACATGAAAAAGCCCGCACATGCCAGTGCGGGCTTTCTGCATTCTTCAGGATGTTCAACTCGCACTCAAGCAAAGCTGCTGATACAGAGCTGACAGGCTTCTTCGTGTTAAGTTATAACACCCGTTTGCTATTGTAAATCAGAGTCTCTACCTTTGCAAGCCTAATTTTTTGGGAGAAGACCCTCCCGGACAAAACGTTCATTAGATGCCAACCATCAACCAATTAGTGCGCAAAGGCCGCGAGAAGCTGACGACGAAATCCAAGTCGCCTGCCCTCGATTCGTGCCCGCAGCGCCGTGGTGTGTGCACTCGCGTGTACACCACTACGCCCAAGAAGCCGAACTCGGCTATGCGTAAAGTAGCGCGCGTACGCCTGACCAACGGCAAAGAGGTTAACGCCTACATTCCGGGCGAAGGCCACAACCTCCAGGAGCACAGCATCGTGCTGATCCGCGGCGGTCGTGTGAAAGACCTTCCCGGCGTGCGTTACCACATTATCCGTGGTGCTCTTGATACCGCTGGTGTAAACGGCCGTCTGCAGCGTCGTTCGAAGTACGGTGCCAAGCGTCCGAAGCCCGGCCAACCGGCTGCAGCAGCTGGCAAAGGCGGCAAACCCGCAGGTAAGAAAAAGTAATCAGGTATTTGGGGCCTGAACGACGGCCACGGGTCTGAGTAATGCGCCCAATGGCGTGTGAAGCTAGGTCGCCAGTAACCCCAGTCCCCAAGACTCCTCATATATCATGAGAAAAGCAAAACCAAAGAAGCGCATTCTGCTGCCGGACCCCAAGTTCGGCGAGACGCTGGTAACCCGTTTCGTAAACTACCTGATGTACGACGGCAAGAAGAGCCTGGCGTACGGCATTTTTTACGATGCCCTGGAGCAGGTAGAAGCCCGCACCAAAGAGAACGGCCTTGAGCAGTGGCGCAAAGCCCTTAACAACGTGATGCCGACCGTGGAAGTGAAAAGCCGCCGTGTAGGTGGTGCTACCTTCCAGGTGCCGACTGAAGTTCGTCCCGACCGTCGCATCGCCGTTGGCTCGAAGTGGCTGATTCAGTACTCGCGTCGTCGCGGTGAGAAGACCATGAAGGACAAGCTGGCTGGCGAGATTATCGCCGCCGCCAAAGGTGAAGGTGCTGCCGTCAAGAAGAAGGACGATACCCACCGGATGGCCGAAGCCAACAAGGCTTTCTCGCACTTCCGATTCTAATTAAGGAAATTAGAAGCTTGGGGACTTTAGGTCTTGGTTTTTTGTTCTAGCATCTGACCAAGACCCTAGGTCCCCAAGTTCCTAAGCCCCACACTGAAATGGCTGTTAACGAAAACCTGAAGTACCTCCGCAACATTGGGATTATGGCGCACATCGACGCCGGTAAGACCACGACGTCGGAGCGCATTCTCTACTACACGGGTAAGACCCACAAAATCGGGGAAGTGCACGAAGGTGCAGCCACGATGGACTGGATGGAGCAGGAGCAGGAGCGTGGTATCACCATCACCTCGGCCGCTACCACCACGTTCTGGAACTACCCGACCAACGAGCAAGGTGACCCGACTCCGGACACCAAGCAGTACAAGATTAACTTGATCGACACCCCCGGCCACGTTGACTTCACCGTAGAAGTTGAACGTTCGCTGCGTGTGCTTGATGGTGCCGTTGCTCTGTTCTGCGCTGTATCGGGCGTAGAGCCACAGTCGGAAACCGTATGGCGTCAAGCCGACAAATACAAAGTGCCGCGCATCTGCTTCGTCAACAAGATGGACCGCGCTGGTGCTGACTTCTTCAAGGCCGTAACCGAAATCAAGGACAAGCTGGGCGCTAACCCCGTGCCGCTGCAAATCCCCATCGGCGCTGAGGATACCTTCAAAGGTGTTGTCGACTTGCTGACCGGTAAAGCCATCGTATGGGATGATGCTACCCAGGGCAAGTCGTACCACGAAATCCCGGTTCCCGAGGATCTGGTGGACACCGTAGCCGAGTGGCGTCAGAAGCTGGTAGAAAGCGTAGCCGAATACGACGACGCTCTGCTGGAGAAATTCTTTGAAGATCCGGACAGCATCACCCGCGAGGAAATGATGACGGTAATCCGCCAAGCGGTTATCGACATGAAGTTCTCGCCCGTAATGTGCGGCTCAGCCTTCAAAAACAAGGGTGTACAGTCGATGCTGGACGGCGTAATGGCCTACCTGCCTTCGCCGCTCGACATGCCTGCCATTATCGGTACCAACCCCGACACTGGCGAGGAAGTAGAGCGTCACCCCGACAACGACGAGCCCTTTACTGCTCTGGCGTTTAAGATTGCCACCGACCCCTTCGTGGGCCGTCTGTGCTTCTTCCGCTGCTACTCGGGTCAGCTCGAGTCGGGTTCGTATGTGTTCAACAACCGTACGGGCAAGAAGGAGCGCATCTCGCGTCTGATGCAGATGCACTCCAACAAGCAGAACCCCATCGACAAAATCCAAGCTGGTGACATTGCTGCTGGCGTTGGTTTCAAAGACATTAAGACCGGTGACACGCTGACGGAAGAGAAAGACCGTCTCGTTCTCGAGTCGATGTCGTTCCCCGAGCCTGTAATTGGCTACGCTATTGAGCCTAAGACCCAGGCCGACGTAGACAAGATGGGTATGGCTATTGCCAAACTCGTAGAAGAAGACCCCACCCTGACGGTATTCACGGACCAGGAAACTGGCCAGACGGTACTGCGTGGTATGGGTGAGCTTCACTTGGAAATTATCATCGACCGTATGCGTCGCGAGTTTAAGGTTGAAATCAACCAGGGTGCTCCGCAGGTTGCGTACAAGGAGATGATTACCAAGAAAATCGAACACCGCGAAGTCTACAAAAAGCAGACGGGTGGTCGTGGTAAATTCGCTCACATCGAATTCGAACTTGGTCCGAAAGAAACCGAGCCGGAAAAGCCGGGTCTGGAGTTCGTCAACGGTATCACCGGTGGCGTTATCCCGAAGGAATTCATCGCTCCGATCCAGAAGGGCTTCGAAGAAGCTATGAAGAGCGGCGTACTTGCTGGCTTCCCGCTGGACTCGATGCGCGTGAAGATCTACCACGGTTCGTACCACGATGTGGACTCGGACGCCCTGTCGTTCGAAATGGCTGCCCGCCTCGGCTACAAGGAAGCTGCTCCGCGCTGCGCTCCGAAGCTGCTCGAGCCCATCATGGCTGTTGAGGTAGTGTCGCCGGACGAGTACACGGGCCCGGTAACGGGTGACCTGAACCGTCGTCGTGGCATCATGAAGGGTATGGACACGAAAGCTGGTGCTCAGGTTATCAAAGCTGACGTTCCGCTATCGGAACTGTTCGGCTACGTAACCGACCTGCGTACCATCTCTTCGGGCCGCGCTTCGGCTTCGCTGACCTTCTCGCACTACGAGCAGGTGCCGCAGAACCTCGCCGAGGGCATCATCGCCAAAGTAAAAGGCGGTAAGTAATACTTGCTTTCACAAGCTGACATCATGAACCAGAAAATTCGTATCAAACTGAAGTCTTACGATCATAATCTCGTCGACAAGTCGTCGGAGAAGATCGTGAAGGCGGTGAAAGCAACGGGTGCTATCGTAAGCGGCCCGATTCCTTTGCCGACGGAAAAAGAAAAGTTCACCGTGCTCCGTTCGCCCCACGTGAACAAGAAGTCGCGTGAGCAATTCCAGCTCTGCACCTACAAGCGTCTCGTGGACATCTACTCGACTTCGTCGAAGACGGTAGACGCCCTGATGAAGCTCGAACTGCCGAGCGGCGTTGACGTCGAAATTAAAGTCTGAGTAATCTTGCTCATCCGAAAAACCCCGCTAGTATCCGCTAGCGGGGTTTTTTATTTGCTACTCATTTCCCAGCGCTGAAACGCAATTCTAGGTTTTACAGAAAGATGCCTTGAAAGAGGCTGGGACGAAATAGGTATCTTGCGTTGCGCCTGCACGTGCAGCTGTGGGCCTGTGCTTTACGTCTGTGAATATTTCCGCTTCCGTTTCTTCTCGTTTCCCATGGCTAACCGTGCCTCGCATCCAACTTGCTGCGGGAATTAGTTGTGGAATGATTGTGACGGGGCTGTATACTATCCCGTTTTTTCGAATACTATCCAGTATAGGTCAAGGCTGCCTTCTACTTTCTGCTCTAGCCTATCTTGCTGGCTTCAGGCAAATAGCTCAGCTACGTAAGTGGCCCGTGTACGCTGGCTTTGGTGCTATTTTTCTGATGCATCTGCTGGCTGGTCTGAATACTAGCTCTGACAATGCTAAGGAGTTTGTACGGGACCTAACACTGCAGTCAGCTTTTCTAATCTTACCGCTGGCCTTCTGGATTCTACCGCCGCTACCAGTGCCGACCTTAGGGCGGCTTTATAAACTGCTGCTGGGACTTACGACATTATCGGCAGTGGGAAGTACGTTTTTCTATTTGCTTAATAATGAGCGGATCGATCAGCTTTATATCCATTCTAAGGTAATGCCAACAGTGCCGGATCATATTCGATTCAGTCTACTGGTTGCTTTGGCAGTAGCAGTGGGAGCTGTATTGTTGAACCGCGAAATGCTACGCGGGTGGCGCCGCTTGGTCGTGTTGGTATCCACTATCTTCTTAGCAGGCTTTCTACACCTATTAGCAGTGCGGAGCGGTTTGCTAGCCTTCAACTTATTGGGAGTAGTTGCCATCTTCTATCTAATCCGTAGAAAGCTATGGAATAAGGCTGCTGGTGTAGTGACAATACTAATTGTCCTGCCTTTTCTTAGTTATTTTCTGCTGCCAACATATCAGAACAAGTATCACAACACCCGTGAAGATGCGGGCAGGGTAGAGCAAACGAGGTCAGCCAACAATTATTCACTTGTTGGCCGGGTCTATTCCTACCAAGTCGCCTTGCATGTATTGCGCGACCACCCGCTTATTGGGGTTGGTAAAGGTGACTTGCAGCCGGAAATTTCAGGTTATTACCGGCGACTCTTTCCTCAGATTAACGAGGAACACCACATCAAGCCGCATAATCAATTCCTCTACTACTTAGTGGCCTTTGGTGCCTTGGGAACTGCCTTGTTTGTAACAGGCTTTTATTATCCCTTGTGGTGGGCGAGATACCGACGAGCACCTCTGTTGGTCGCCCAATACGTCATTGTTACTACCTCCTTCTTGGCCGAATACACCTTAGAATCACAGACAGGCTTGATCTTCTCTCTTTTTTATCTGCTGCTGCCCTTAAGTAGTATGGAGGAAACTAAAGAGGAGCAAGGGGTAAGGAAAGGGCCCGAATGGCGTCCCGCGTAGCTATTTCTTCCACTAATAAGCGGACCTATACAAGGAGCAGCAAATTATTGGCCATTTCTAAGTAGAAGATGAACTGATGAGTGCAGCAGCGCATCGCTAAAAAGAGCAAACACGCTGACTCATAGGAGTAAGGCAATATGCTGGTCTATGAAAATATTTCAAAGTCAGTAGTAATATTATCTTAATAATCTTGTAGCTTTGCACTCCGTTTCCGAAAACGCTGTTCGGGCGTTTTCACTGTGTCTTTTCTTAAACCCCATTCGAATGCCTGGCATTATCGGTAAAAAAATCGGTATGACAAGCCTCTTCACTGCGGACGGTCGGAACGTGCCTTGCACGCTCATCCAAGCTGGTCCGTGCGTAGTGACGCAGGTGAAAACGCTCGAGACCGACGGCTACACTGCTGTTCAGCTCGGGTACGGCGAGAAGAAGGCCAAGAACACCAACAAACCGTTGGCTGGCCATTTCGCTAAGGCGGGAGTTACCCCCCGTAAGAAACTCGTGGAATTCCGCACCGACGACGTAGCCTCCTACTCGCTCGGCGCCGAAGTAAAGGCTGACTACTTCGCCGAAGGTGACTTCGTAGATGTAGTAGGTACCTCGAAAGGCAAGGGCTTCCAAGGCGTTGTAAAACGCCACAATTTCGCCGGTGTTGGCGGCCAGACTCACGGCCAGCACAACCGTGGCCGTCACCCTGGTTCGATCGGCGCCTGCTCGTGGCCCTCGCGCGTGTTTAAGGGCATGCGTATGGCTGGCCGCATGGGCGGTGACCGTGTGAAAATCCAGAACCTGAAAGTTATGCGCGTGATGAACGAGCACAACCTGATCCTGGTAAGCGGCTCGGTACCCGGTGCTAAAAACGGTTACGTGATTCTGGAGAAATAGGCGCGATGGAACTCTCTGTATTGACGATCAAAGGCGAAGACACCGGCCGTAAGGTTACGCTGTCTGACGCAATCTTCGGGCTGGAGCCGAATGAGCACGCCATGTACCTCGACGTGAAGCTGTACTTGGCCAACCAGCGCCAAGGCACGCACAAGTCGAAGGAGCGCGCTGAAATCGCCCGCACGACCAAGAAACTGAAGAAGCAGAAGGGCACCGGTGGTGCTCGTGCTGGTTCGATGAAGTCGCCGGTGTTTATTGGTGGTGGCCGCGTATTCGGTCCCAAGCCCCGTGACTACGGCTTCAAGGTGAACAAGAAAACCAAGCAGTTGGCCCGTCTGTCGGCCCTGTCGGTACTTGCTCGCGAAAACCGTCTGGCTCTGGTTGAGAACTTCTCACTGGAGGGCCCCAAGACGAAAGACTTCCTGAACATCCTGAGCGGCTTGAACCTGAACACTGGCAAAAAGACCCTGCTGGTAACCGGTTCAGTTGATAAAAACGTTGTTCTGTCGGCTCGCAACCTGCAAAAGATAAAGGTTGCCGTTCCTACGGCCCTGAACACCCACGACCTGCTGAACACGGACACGCTGTTGCTGTCGGAAGCTGGTCTGGAGACGCTCACCCAACTTTATACGGCCGCTGAGTAATGAGCATCATCAAGAAGCCCATCGTGACCGAGAAAGCCACGTCGCTAAACGAAAAAGGCCAATATGCCTTCGAAGTTGAGCGCACCGCTAACAAGGTTGAAATCAAAAAAGAAATCGAGAAGCTCTACGGTGTGACCGTGGTGGGCATTAGCACCATCCGCAGCCAGGGCAAACTCAAGTCGCGCTTCACCAAGACCGGAGCAGTTACCGGCCGTCGTGCTTCCAGCAAGAAGGCTATCGTAACGGTAAAGGAAGGCGAAGTAATCGACTTCTACAGCGGCATCTAAGCCGACTGATTTTTTGACCGAGGCCCCTCGCTAGAGCATTTTCGCTATAAAATGGCACTCAAAAAACTAAGACCAACATCACCGGGTCAGCGCTTCCGCATCGCCCCGGCCTTCGACGAGATTACGACGTCGACGCCGGAGAAGTCGCTGTTGGCACCCCTCAAAAAAACCGGTGGCCGGAATGATTCCGGAAAAATGACCAACCGTTACATCGGTGGTGGTCACAAGCAGAAGTATCGTGTAATCGACTTTAAGCGCAGCAAGCACTCGGTGCCTGCTACCGTGAAGGAGATAGAATACGATCCTAATCGTACGGCTCGCATCGCCCTGATCAGCTACGCTGACGGCGAGAAGGCTTACATCATCGCCCCGGCTGGCCTGCAAGTAGGCGCTACCGTAGTAGCTGGCCCTGGCGCCGCTCCGGAAGTAGGTAATGCTCTTCCTCTGCGCGAAATGCCGCTGGGTACGATCGTTCACAACATCGAGCTGATGCCCGGTGGCGGTGCCGTTCTGGCCCGTTCGGCTGGTACTTACGCTCAGTTGGTAGCCCGCGAAGAAAAATACGCGACGCTTAAACTGCCTTCCGGCGAAATGCGCATGGTACTGGTTACCTGCATGGCTACGGTTGGTACGGTTTCGAACGCTGACCACATGAACGTGCGCCTTGGCAAAGCCGGTCGTCACCGTTGGTTGGGTTACCGTCCGCGTGTACGTGGTGTGGCCATGAACCCTGTAGATCACCCAATGGGTGGTGGTGAAGGCCGCTCGAGCGGTGGTCACCCGCGCAGCCGCAAAGGTCTGCTCGCGAAAGGTGCTAAGACCCGCAACAAGAACAAGTACTCTGAGCAACTCATCGTTTCGCGTAAAGGCAAGAAGTAATGGCACGTTCGCTTAAAAAAGGCCCGTACATCGACTTCCGCCTGGAGCGGAAGGTGCAGGTGATGGAGGAGTCCAATAAGAAATCGGTGGTGAAGACTTGGTCGCGCCGCTCGATGATTTCGCCGGACTTCGTAGGGCATACCTTCGCCGTGCACAACGGCAATAAGTTCATCCCGGTGTATGTGACCGAGAACATGGTAGGGCATAAGCTTGGCGAATTCGCGCCGACTCGCAACTTCCGTGGTCACATCGCCAAGAAAGACAAAGGCAAGCGCTAAGACATGGAAGCAGTAGCCAAACTCCGTAACGTACCGACCTCGCCGCGCAAGATGCGCCTCGTGGCCGGCCTAGTACGCGGGAAGAGCGTTACCCGTGCCTTGGGCTTGTTGAAGTTCGAGGCCAATTCGGGTGCCGAGCGTATCGAGAAACTGCTCCTGTCGGCTCTGGCCAACTGGCAGCAGAAGAACGAGGACGAGCGCATCGAAGACGCCAACCTCTACATCAAAGAGATTTTCGTGGATGAAGGCCGCCAGCTGAAGCGTCTGCGCCCCGCCCCCCAGGGCCGTGGCCACCGCATCCGCAAGCGCAGCAACCACGTGACGATCATCATCGACTCGAAGGTGGAAGCCATCGGTAGCCGTGCTGGTCTGAAGCAAGCTGCCCAGCAGCAAGCCGTAGCTACCGACGCCGCTCCGGCTGCTGAAGAAGCTTCGAAGAAGACCACCCGTCGTTCGACCAAGAAAGCTGACACCCAAAACGCGGCTGACGCCACCGAATAATAACCATGGGACAGAAAGTTAATCCGGTTGGCCTCCGCCTGGGTATCGTTAAAGGCTGGGACTCTAACTGGTACGGCGGCAAAGATTTCGCCGACAAACTGGTAGAGGACGAAAAGATCCGCAAATACATCCTGGCACGCATCCCGAAGGGCGGCATCTCGAAGATCATCATCGAGCGTACCCTGAAGCGTATTACTATCACCATCAACACGGCTCGTCCGGGTGTAGTAATCGGCAAAGGCGGTCAGGAAGTTGATAAGATTAAGGATGAATTGAAGCGTCTGACCAGCAAAGACGTTCAAATCAACATCTTCGAAATCAAGCGTCCGGAACTCGACGCCAAACTGGTAGGCGAAAGCATCGCTCAGCAGTTGCAGGCTCGTATCTCGTTCCGCCGTGCGATGAAGCAAGCTATTCAGGGCGCACTCCGTGTGGGCGCTGAAGGCATCAAGGTGCAGTGCGGCGGCCGCCTCGGTGGTGCTGAAATTGCCCGTTCAGAACAGTATAAGGAAGGCCGCACCCCGCTGCACACCCTCCGCGCTGATATCGACTACGCTTTGTCTGAGGCTCAGACGGTGTATGGCAAAATCGGCATCAAGGTGTGGATCATGCGCGGTGAAGTGTTCGGCAAGCCCGACCTGTCGCCCAACCAACTGCTGAGCCAGCAGCAAGGCCAAGGTGGCAACGACCGCGGTGACCGTGGTCCGCGTGGTGACCGTGGTGAGCGTGGCGACCGTGGTGGTCGTGGCGGTGACCGTGGTGGCCGTGGTGGTAACGACCGTGGCCCGCGTGGTGGCGGCGACAACCGTGGTGGCTTTGGCGGTGGCCAAGGCGGCGGTAATCGCGGCGGCCAGGGTGGCGGCAATCGTGGCGGTCAAGGCGGCGGTGCAAACCGTGGCCCGCGTCGCTAGTCCTTCTTCCTTCCATTCTTTTTCGAGAACTAGAACATGTTACAACCGAAAAGAACCAAGTATCGGAAGATGCAGAAGGGCCGCGTAAACGGCCTGGCCTACCGTGGCAGCTCGCTGGACTTCGGTTCATTTGGCATCAAGTCGTTGGAGGCCGCTTGGATCACCGCGCGTCAGATCGAAGCCGCTCGTATCGCCATGACCCGCGCTATGAAGCGTGAAGGTCAAGTGTGGATCCGCATCTTCCCAGACAAGCCCATTACGAAAAAGCCTGCTGAGGTACGTATGGGTAAAGGCAAAGGCTCGCCCGAATATTGGGTAGCCATCGTGAAGCCCGGCACCATCCTGTTTGAATCGGATGGGGTTTCGCTGGAACTTGCGCAGGAGTCGCTGCGTTTGGCCGCCCAGAAGCTGCCGGTGCGCACCAAGTTTGTTGTTCGTCGTGACTTCGTTGAGGCATAAGCAACATGAAAAACGCTGAAATCCGCGCCCTTTCGATCGAGGATCTGAAAGAGCAAATCAACAAGGAGCAGTCGAACGCGCAAACCCTGCGTTTCGCTCATGCTATTTCCCCGCTCGAAAACCCGACCCGCATCAAAACCGGTCGTCGGAACATCGCCCGCCTGCTCACCGAGCTGAAGCGTCGCGAGCAGGAGCAAAACTCGTAGTCCACCCGCTGAACAGTAATGGAAAACAACGCAGAACAGCAGGGCGGCGCTACAGTAGAGCGTAACCTGCGCAAAGAGCGTATCGGCCGCGTAACGAGCAACAAGATGGATAAAACCATCACCGTTGTGGTCGAGAGCAAAATGAAGCACCCGATTTACGGCAAGTTCGTAACCAAGTCCACTAAGTTTGTTGCTCACGACGAGAACAACGAGTGCGGCGAAGGCGATACGGTGCGCATCATGGAAACCCGCCCGCTGAGCAAGCGCAAGCGGTGGCGTTTGGTAGAAATCGTAGAGCGAGCCAAGTAAGATGATCCAGCAAGAATCCCGTCTGACGGTAGCCGACAACAGCGGCGCCAAAGAAGTGCTCTGCATCCGTGTCCTCGGTGGCACTGGCAAAAAGTACGCTTCGGTAGGCGACAAAATTGTCGTAGCTATCAAGTCGGCCATCCCTTCGGGCAATGCCAAGAAGGGTGCCGTATCAAAAGCTGTGGTGGTTCGCACGAAGAAGGAGATACGTCGCAAAGACGGCTCGTACATCCGCTTCGACGACAACGCCGCCGTGTTGCTCAATAACAACGACGAGCCTCGCGGCACGCGTATCTTCGGCCCGGTGGCCCGTGAACTGCGCGAAAAGCAGTTCATGAAGATCGTTTCGCTGGCTCCTGAAGTTCTCTAAGCTAATGGCACTGAAAACCAAAGAAGCAAAGCCCGCGAAGCTGCACGTGAAAACCGGTGATACCGTCCAGGTAATCGCCGGTGACGAGCGCGGCAAGACTGGCGTCATCAAATCGGTGAACCGCCAGACGCAGCGCGTCATCATCGAAGGCCTGAACCTGGTGACCAAGCACAACAAGCCCAGCGCGAAAAACCCGCAGGGTGGCATCACCAAGATCGAGTCGCCGATTCACGTCAGCAATGTCAAGCTTGTTAGCTCGGCTAACGCTTAATCAAGTCCCCGACAATGGCTCGACTGAAAGAAATTTACAACAAGGAGATTCGCCAGCAGCTGCAGGAGAAGTTCCAGTTCAAGAGCACCATGCAGGTGCCGCGCATTACCAAAATCTGCATTAACCGCGGTATTGGTAAGGCTGTAGCCGACAAGAAGCTTGTTGACAACGGTGTGGATGAGCTGACGACCATCACCGGTCAGAAAGCTGTTCCAACCATCGCCAAGCGTTCGGTTTCGAACTTCAAGCTGCGCGAAGGCATGCCGATCGGCGCCCGCGTTACCCTGCGCGGTGAGCAGATGTACGAATTCCTCGACCGCCTCCTGACCGTTGCTCTGCCCCGCGTACGCGACTTCAAGGGCATCAGCGACAAGGGCTTCGACGGCCGTGGCAACTACACGCTCGGCATCAAAGAACAAATCATCTTCCCGGAAATCTCCATTGACAAAATCAAGGAAATCTCCGGCATGGATATCACCTTCGTGACGACGGCCGAGAACGATGAGCAGAGCTATGAATTGCTCCGCGCCTTCGGGATGCCGTTTGCCAACGCTAAGAAGTAATTTGACCCATGGCAAAGGAATCAATCAAAGCAAGAGAGCGGAAGCGCGAGGCAATGGTGGCTCGTTTCGCTGAAAAGCGTAAGGCGCTGAAAGCTGCCGGTGACTACGAAGGTCTCGACAAGCTGCCCCGTAACGCTTCGCCCGTACGTCTGCACAACCGTTGCAAACTGACCGGCCGTCCGCGTGGTTACATGCGCAAGTTTGGCATCAGCCGCGTAACGTTCCGAGAAATGGCTTCGGCTGGTAAAATCCCCGGCGTAACGAAAGCTAGCTGGTAGTCCGCTACCGCAAGCGATGCTCAGCAAAACAGCTCAGCTGAAACTCTCTCGGGGGTTTTGGCTGAGCTGTTTTCTTTTACGCACGAGCTATCATAGGTTGTCAAGTAGTCTGCAACTTGCACTCCTACTAATGTGTAAGCCGTTATGTCACTGGATATATATTGGAGTGCAGCTCAAGTGGAGACTTGGATCGGTAGTTTGGAAATAGATAACGCACTTGATGCCTTGCGATTCCAATTCGGCCAACAATGTGGTGTTCCTATTGATCCTTATGGTAAAGCCCGGCTTTATATAAATCAGTGGGAAAATCTGATAAAACTTGCGTGGACGCTAGGTTATCCGGCGCAACGGCTAATCGACATTAAGGTCCGAATACCCTCAGATCAACCAGATGGAATCATCGTGTTGTATGGTGATTGAAGGGATAACAACGTAAGAATGTACATCGAACTTTTTACCAATTAAGCACTTACGTCTATTGCTTTTGTGTTAAGCCTTTACGTATCTTTGCACCCCATAATGCTCTAGGGCCGTGGAGGACGCTCCACACCATTTGGCAGGTTGCCACAAGAAACCATTGGCTGCGGCGGAAACGCTGTGGATGCCAAGTAGTCTTAACCGAGGATTTCGCCGTCATAGGTATAGACTATGGCTGCGAAATTTTCCTACCTTTGCGGTTCCCCTAAAACGGGATGCCCTTCTAAACATCCAAATGAACACAGATCCGATTGCCGACTACCTGACCCGGGTACGCAACGCCATCAAGGCCAACCACCGGGTAGTTGAGATTCCGGCCAACAAAATCAAAAAGGAAATCACGAAAGTGCTCTACGAGAAAGGGTACATTCAGAGCTACCGTTTTGATGACTCGGCAGTACAAGGCACGATCAAAATCGCGCTGAAGTACCACCCGGTAACGAAGAAGCCCGCCATCGTGAAACTCGAGCGGATCAGCACCCCGGGCTTGCGTACGTACGCCCACGTAGAAAACCTGCCGCGCGTGTTGAGCGGTCTGGGTATTGCTATCCTGTCGACTTCGAAAGGGGTAATGACGGAGAAGGAAGCCCGCACCCAGAACGTAGGCGGCGAGGTGCTGTGCTACGTGTACTAAGCGAGCAATAAGCAGAAAACCCCGACAATATGTCCCGCATTGGTAAACTCCCGATCAGCCTGCCCTCGGGCGTGCAGGTATCGGTTGATAACGACAACACAATCACGGTTAAGGGCCCGAAAGGGGAGCTGAAAACCGCTGTCGACCGCGACATTACGGTACGCACCGAAGACAACACCGTAGTCGTAGAACGTCCTACCGAGCAAAAGCGCCACAAGGCCATGCACGGCCTCTACCGTTCGCTGCTCAACAACATGGTAACGGGCGTAAGCACCGGGTACTCGCATCAGTTGGAGCTGGTGGGTGTAGGTTTCAAAGCTACCGCTACCGGCTCAACGCTGGAGCTTGCTTTGGGCTACTCGCACAACATCTTCCTGGCGCTGCCGAAAGAAGTAACCGCTACGGCCGTTACGGAAAAAGGTAAGAACCCGATCATCACCTTGACTAGCATCGATAAGGAACTGATCGGCCAAGTGGCTGCTAAGATTCGTTCGTTGCGCAAAGTCGAGCCTTACAAAGGCAAAGGTGTACGCTTCGTTGGTGAGCAGATTCGTCGTAAGGCTGGTAAGACTGCCTCGAAATAACCGAGCATCATGGCTTTCAATAAAACAGAGAGAAGACTCCGGATCAAGCGCCACATCCGTACGAAAGTATCGGGTACTACTGAGCGCCCCCGCCTGTCGGTGTTCCGCAGCAACAAGGGCATTTACGCCCAGATTATCGACGACACGGCTGGCCGCACGCTGGTTTCGGCTTCGTCGAAGAACGTAACGGCCGGTGATTCGCCGGTAGCCACGGCTGCTGCTGTGGGTAAAGAGCTGGCCTCGCGTGCGACGGCTGCTGGCATCACGCAAGTGGTGTTTGACCGCTCGGGTTACCTCTACCACGGTCGTGTAAAATCATTGGCAGAAGGTGCCCGCGAAGGCGGCCTCAATTTCTAAGCAGCTATGCGCGAGCAAAATAAACCCACGGCTAAGACCGCAGAGTCTGACCTGAAGGAAAAAGTAGTTGCCATCAACCGCGTAGCGAAGGTGGTAAAAGGTGGTCGTCGCTTCAGCTTCTCGGCCATTGTGGTAGTAGGTGACGGCAACGGCACCGTTGGTTATGGTCTTGGCAAAGCCAACGAAGTAACCGATGCAATTGCTAAAGCCATTGATGATGCTAAAAAGAACCTGGTGAAGGTGCCGCTGTACAAGCACACCGTTCCTCACGTAATGGAAGGCAAATACTCTGGTGGCTTTGTGCTGGTACAGCCAGCTGCTGCCGGTACCGGCGTAATTGCTGGTGGTGCCATGCGTGCTGTGTTTGAAAGCGCCGGCATTAAGGACGTACTGGCTAAGTCGAAAGGTTCGTCGAACCCCCACAACGTGGTGAAGGCTACCTTCGACGCCTTGAACAAGATGCGCGACCCGATGCAAGTTGCTCAGCAACGCGGCATCTCTCTCGCCAAAGTATTTAACGGCTAAGCGACGATGGCACGGATCCAAATCAAACAGGTGCGCAGCGTAATCGACCGCCCCGAGCGGCAGAAGCGCACGATGAAGGCCCTCGGCCTGACCAAAATCGGTGCAGTGCGCGAGGTGGAAAACACCGCAGGCATTGCCGGCATGGTAGCCAAAGTTGGCCACCTGATAGAAGTAACCGAACTGTAGAATCACCTCGATCATGAATCTCAGCAATCTTAAGCCCGCTGAAGGCTCGGTACGCAACAACAAGCGTCTGGGCCGTGGTGAAGGCTCTACTCGTGGCGGCACGTCAACCCGTGGCCACAAGGGTGCCAAGTCGCGTTCGGGCTTCTCCAAGAAAATTGGCTTTGAAGGTGGCCAGATGCCCCTGCAGCGCCGCGTGCCGAAGTTCGGCTTCAAAAACATCAACCGTGTGGAGTACAAGGCTATTAACCTTGATGTACTCCAGGGCCTGAACGAAAAGTCTCAGGCTACCACGATGGATGCTGCCTACTTCATCACGAACGGTCTGGTATCTAAAAATGCCAAGATCAAAGTTCTCGGCCGTGGCGAACTGACCGCTGCGCTGGAAGTACACGCCCACGCTTTCTCTCAGTCGGCTATCGAAGCCATTGAGAAGGCAGGTGGCAAAGCAGTGACCCTGTAAGTCAAAGCACGCCGGCGATGAACAAGTTTATCACGACGATTAAGAACATTTTTGCGATTGAGGATCTGCGTACGCGGATTCTCAATACGCTTTTTTTCATCGCCATTTACCGGCTAGGTTCTTTCGTTGTGCTGCCGGGCGTCGATCCAAATCGTCTCGACGACAAGGCCGGCGGCATCTTCGGTATCCTGGATACGTTGCTGGGCGGTGCGTTCAGCAACGCCTCCATATTCGCTTTGGGCATCATGCCCTACATCTCCGCTTCTATCGTACTGCAACTGCTCACTATCGCAGTGCCGTATTTTCAGAAGCTGCAGAAGGAAGGCGAATCGGGACGTAAGAAGATCAATCAGTATACCCGCTTCCTGACCATCCCAATTGTGATGGCTCAATCGGTGGGATTTATCGCGACAATCAACCAGGACGCGCTCATTAATCCGGGCATGTTCTTCACGATTTCAACGATGATTATCCTCACAGCTGGCACGCTATTTTGCATGTGGCTAGGGGAGAAGATTACTGATAAGGGCATTGGCAATGGTATTTCCATGCTCATTATGATTGGGATTGTATCACGTTTCCCTGGAGCTATTATCGGTGAAGCCGCTGCCAAAGGCATGCGTGGTTCATTGATCTTCTTGATTGAAATTGCGGTACTGTTCTTTGTCGTAATGGGAGTAATCATCCTGACCCAAGCTGTTCGCCGGATTCCGGTACAGTACGCTAAGCAGGTCGGAGGTGTGAGCCAGCTCAATTCTCAACGGCAGTTCATTCCGTTGAAGGTTAATGCTGCTGGGGTTATGCCGATCATCTTTGCTCAGTCTCTGATGTTCGTGCCGGCTATTGCAGCTTCAGCATGGCAAGACAGTGACACTGCAAATTACATCGGGCAGAAGTTTTCGGACTACACGTCTTGGCAGTATAACCTGATGTTTGCAGTACTGATCATTTTGTTCACGTACTTCTACACAGCCATTAGCGTCAATCCAAAGCAGATTGCGGACGATTTGAAACGCAGTGGTGGTTTTGTTCCAGGAGTGAAACCTGGGGATGCTACTTCGGAATACATTGACGAAGTACTGACTCACATCACTCTGCCTGGCGCAATAGCTTTGGCACTGATTGCAATCTTTCCTGCCATTGCGTTGTTGTTTGGGATTACCCGTCCGTTTTCAGCATTTTATGGAGGTACCTCGCTCATCATTATGGTGGGTGTGGTGCTAGACACCATGAACCAGATCGAAAGCTATCTGCTCATGCGTCATTACGATGGGATGATGAAAACGGGTAAGCTGAAAGGTCGGACGCAAAACGTTGCGCTGGCCTCCTAAGCCATGATCCTATACAAGACCGAAGAAGAAATTGAATTGATTCGAGCCAGCGCCGAGGTGCTGGCTCGTGCCCATGGGGAAGTTGCGGCCATGATCCGCGAAGGAATAACTACTGGCGAACTGGATAAGCGCGCTGAGGAATTCATTCGGGACCACGGCGGAGTACCTTCTTTCAAAGGTTACAACGGGTTCCAGTATAGCCTGTGCATCTCGCCTAATTCGGTGGTGGTGCACGGGTTTCCCGGCAACCATGTATTGAAAAGTGGCGACGTCATTTCGGTAGACTGCGGCGTTAAGCTGAACGGCTACCACAGTGACAGCGCCTACACCTACCCGGTAGGGGAGGTGAAACCGGAAGTAACGGCCTTGCTCGAAGCCACCAAGCAATCCTTGTATGAGGGTATTGAGCAGGCAGTAGCTGGCAACCGTATGGGTGACGTTGGCTACGCCATCCAGAGCTACGTGGAAAAGCGTGGATATTCAGTGGTTCGGGAACTTGTTGGGCACGGCATCGGTAAGAGCCTGCACGAAAAGCCCGAAGTGCCAAACTACGGCAAGCGTGGATCTGGTCTGAAACTGCAGAGCGGCTTGGTTATGGCCATCGAACCGATGGTGAATCTAGGAACCAAGTTTGTGGTGCAGGAGAAGGACGGCTGGACGATCCGGACCAAAGATCGGCAACCCTCGGCGCACTTCGAGCATACCGTGGTGGTTCGCCAGAACAAAGCGGAGATTTTAACTTCTTTCGCCTACATAGAAAAAGCGTTACAGCAGACCTCGCAGCCTTATGGCCAAACAGTCATCGATTGAGCAGGACGGTACCATCCTGGAAGCCTTGTCGAACGCCATGTTCCGGGTGGAACTGGAAAACGGGCACCAGGTAATTGCGCACATCTCTGGTAAGATGCGCATGCACTACATCAAGATTCTGCCCGGCGATAAGGTGAAGCTCGAAATGTCTCCCTACGATTTGTCGAAGGGCCGAATCGTTTACCGTTACAAATAACCCCGGACATGAAAGTCAAAGCATCGGTTAAAAAGCGCAGCGCCGACTGCAAAGTGATCCGCCGTAAAGGGAAGCTTTACGTGATCAACAAGAAGAACCCCCGCTACAAGCAGCGTCAGGGTTAAGCAACACAAGCAATAGGAAGAACATGGCACGTATTGCAGGGGTAGACATCCCGGACAAAAAGCGCGGCGAAATCGCCCTCACCTATATCTTCGGTATTGGCCGCTCGTCGGCTCAAGCCATCCTCACTAAAGCAGGTGTAGACCTGAATAAAAAGGTGAGCGAGTGGACGGATGCCGAGTCGGGTGAAATCCGTAGCGTTATTGCAGCGGGGTACAAAACTGAGGGTGTGTTGCGCTCGGAAGTTCAGCTCAACATTAAGCGTCTGATGGACATCGGTTCGTACCGTGGCCTCCGTCACCGCAAAGGGCTGCCGGTTCGGGGTCAGCGCACCAAGAACAACTCGCGCACCCGCAAAGGCAAACGGAAGACCGTTGCCGGCAAAAAGAAGGCTACGAAATAAATCATAGCGGGAATCGGCGGCGGGCCTTCATGACTTTCCAACTGCCGCCAACACCTCTCGCCTTTTTTGCGATAACCAAATGGCACAAAAGAGAAAAGACAAAGCTAAGAAGCGCGTCGTCCAGGTTGAAGCAACCGGTCAGGTGCACATCAAGGCTTCGTTCAACAACATCATCATCTCGGTAACGAACAACAACGGCCAGGTGATTTCGTGGGCTTCGGCCGGCAAAATGGGTTTCCGTGGTTCTAAGAAGAACACGCCCTACGCCGCCCAAACCGCAGCACAAGACTGTGGCAAAGTAGCCTATGACCTCGGCATGCGTAAGTGCGAGGTGTTCGTGAAAGGTCCGGGCGCTGGCCGTGAGTCGGCTATCCGGGCGTTCCAGAACATGGGCATTGAGGTGACGACCATCCGCGACGTGACGCCGCTGCCGCACAACGGCTGCCGTCCGCCCAAACGTCGCCGCGTCTGAGTAACGGCAGACGCGTGGCTTCTACCGCCCCGTGAGGGAGCTACCGAAGCCAGGCAGTTTCCTTTTCTTTTCAGAAAAATCACCTCTTTAGAATGGCACGTTATACCGGCCCTAAAACCAAAGTTGCCCGTCGCTTCGGGGAAGCCATTTTCGGCCCGAGCAAGGCACTTACCAAAAAAGCATATCCTCCGGGCCAGCACGGCCGCGGCCGCCGCAAGAAGCAGTCGGAATACGCTGTGCAGCTGATGGAGAAGCAAAAAGTGAAGTACCTCTACGGGGTACTGGAAAAGCAGTTCGCTAACCTCTTCGACAAAGCCGCCCGCGTACCGGGTATTACCGGTGAAAACCTGCTGGCTTTCCTCGAGACGCGTCTGGACAACGTGGTATATCGTCTGGGCATTGCTCCGACGCGCCGCGCTGCCCGTCAGCTGGTATCGCACAAGCACATCACGGTAGATGGCGAAGTAGTAAACATTCCTTCGTTCCACGTGAAGCCCGGTGCTATCGTAGCCGTGCGTGAAAAGTCGAAGTCGCTGGAAGCCATCGTGAACAGCCTGGCCGTGCGCAACGCACGTCAGTTCGGCTGGCTCGAGTGGGACGGCAAGGAGTTGGCCGGTAAGGTTATCTCTACGCCGCAGCGCGACCAGATCCCCGAGAAAATCGAGGAGCAGCTGATCGTCGAACTGTATTCGAAGTAATCCTGACAGTGAGCCGGTTGCTGCCCGAGAGCTTTCTTGGGCAGGGCCGGCTCCTGCATTGGTTTCTTCCTTCCTACAACATCCCTTACATCCGCATCTATGTCAATTCTCGCTTTTCAAATGCCGGAGAAGGTCGTAATGGAGAAATCCGACGATTTCTACGGAACGTTTGAGTTTAAACCGCTGGAGAAGGGTTACGGCGTGACGATTGGTAACGCGCTGCGGCGTATCCTGCTGTCGTCGCTCGAGGGGTACGCGATTACCTCGGTCCGCACGAGCAACGTGCTGCACGAGTTCCAGACCATCGAAGGCGTTATCGAGGACATGTCGGAAATCATCTTGAACCTGAAGCAAGTTCGGTTCAAGAAGATCAACGATGTTATCGAAGACAAAATCACGGTTCGCATCAGCGGCCAAGAAGCCTTCACAGCCGGTGAAATCAACAAGTTCACTAACGGCTTTGAAGTGCTGAACCCGGACTTGGTGATTTGCAACATTGACCCGAGCACCTCGCTGGAGTTCGAATTTACGGTTCAGAAGGGCCGCGGCTACGTACCCGCCGAAGAGAACAAGCCCACTGACCAAATCTTCGGTCAGATTGCCATCGACGCCATCTTCACGCCCATTAAGAACGTGAAGTACAGCATCGAAAACACCCGCGTGGAGCAGAAGACCGACTACGAGCGGTTGTTGCTGGAAATCCACACGGACGGCTCGATTCATCCGGAAGATGCGCTGAAAGGTGCCGCCAATATCCTGATCCAACACTTCATGTTGTTCTCTGACAACACGATGACCTTCGAGACGGCAAAAGCCGAAGAGGAAACCAGCGTGGACGAAGAGACGTTGCACATGCGTAAGGTCCTCAAGACCCCGCTGCAGGACATGGATCTGTCGGTACGTGCTTACAACTGCCTCAAGGCTGCCGACATCAAAACACTCGGCGACCTGGTGCAGCTGGACTTGGCCGACATGATGAAGTTCCGCAACTTCGGTAAGAAGTCGTTGACGGAGCTGGAGAACCTGGTAGAAGAAAAAGGTCTTCACTTCGGCATGGACGTGGCGAAGTTCCGCCTCGAAGAAGACTAATATTAAATGGTCAAACTACCTGCCCGACGGTTGAACTCAACTACAGGCGCGGGTGGTTTGGCCATCTCCTTTTTCACTTTTCCTTTCTAGTGTGCCCTAGGGGCGGCGGTTCAAATGAGGCCTTGGCCCGCCGTGGTCGCCGCCCGCAAGCACATCACATTCATTTCTTTCTTGTCCGATGAGACACGGTAAAAAAGACAATCACCTGGGCCGGACTACCGCCCACCGCAGCGCAATGCTGTCGAACATGGCCATTTCGCTGATCATGCACAAGCGTCTGACGACGACAACGGCTAAGGCTAAGGAACTGCGTAAGTACGTAGAGCCAATCCTGACCCGTTCGAAGGACGACACGACGCACTCGCGTCGCTTGGTATTTTCGGAGTTGCAAAACAAAGAGGCTATCAAGGAGCTGTACGGCGAAGTAGCTGGCAAAATTGCCAACCGCCCTGGTGGTTACACCCGCATCATCAAGCTGAGCGCCGGCCGTGCCGGTGACAACGCTGATATGTGCGTAATCGAACTGGTAGATTACAACGAGGTACTGCTAGAAGCCAAAAATGCTGGCGCTGCTAAGACGACGACCCGTCGTTCGCGCCGCGGTGGTAAGAAGGCTGAAGGTGCTGCTGCCGCTCCGGCTGCTGAGGCCGCCGCACCGGCTACGGAAGCTCCTGAAGCTCCGTCCGCTGATGCTGCTTCGACGGAAGAAACTGCTTCGTAAGTGCAACGTAGCCTGCTACGATAACGCAAAAGGACGAATCCAAACTGGGTTCGTCCTTTTGTCTTTTTAGGCGGTTAAGTAGCACTTGTGTTTCTTTGCGGCCGAGGCCGGTCTGATTAACCGGTATTGACGACAACCATTGACGGGCGGAAGCGCCTGTTTCACCTTTCTCACTCATTCAGCTATGAGCATAATCGCCGCCATCAACGCCCGACAAATCTTTGACTCGCGTGGCAATCCCACTGTGGAAGTAGACGTAACCACCGATAACGGAGTAGTAGGCCGCGCCGCCGTGCCTTCGGGCGCTTCGACGGGCAAACACGAAGCCGTGGAATTGCGCGACGACGATAAGGGCCGTTACATGGGCAAAGGTGTGCTCAGAGCCGTGGAGAATGTAAACAGCAAGATTGCCGAAGAGCTGGTAGGCTTCTCGGTATTTGAGCAGAGCCTGCTCGATAAAATCATGCTTGAACTGGATGGCACGCACAACAAAGCTAATCTCGGGGCCAACGCTATTCTAGGCGTTTCCTTGGCCATTGCGCGCGCAGCCGCACAAGAAGCTGGCATGCCGCTGTACCGCTACGTTGGTGGTGTAAACGCCTCTACGCTGCCGGTGCCAATGATGAACATCCTGAACGGCGGTTCGCACGCCGACAACAGCATCGACTTCCAGGAATTCATGATCATGCCGGTAGGGGCAGAGTCATTTTCAGAAGCCATGCGCTGGGGTTCGGAAATCTTCCACCACTTGAAGGCGGTGCTGAAGAAAAAAGGCCTAAGCACAAACGTGGGCGATGAAGGCGGTTTCGCGCCGAACATTGAGTCAAACGAAGCGGCTATCGAAGTAGTGCTGCAGGCCATTGAGGCTGCTGGCTACAAGCCCGGCGACGACGTAATGATTGCGTTGGATGCGGCGGCATCGGAGTTTTACTCCGATGGTCATTATCACTTCAAGAAGAGCAGCGGCGACAAGCTGACATCAAGCGAAATGGCGAGCTACTGGGCCGATTGGACCCGGAAGTACCCCATAATCAGCATCGAAGATGGCTTGGACGAAGATGACTGGAGCGGCTGGAAGCAGCTGACCGACGAAGTCGGCAGCAAAGTGCAGTTGGTTGGCGACGACCTGTTTGTGACCAACGTGAAGCGCTTGCAGGAAGGCATCGAGAAAGGCGTGGCCAATGCCATCCTGATTAAGGTAAACCAGATTGGCTCGCTTACTGAAACCATCGATGCCATCAACCTGGGTCGCCGTCACCAGTACAAGAGCGTAATGTCGCACCGCTCAGGGGAGACGGAAGACAACACCATCGCCGACCTGGCTGTGGCGCTGAACACGGGCCAAATCAAGACGGGCTCGATGTCGCGTTCGGACCGGATGGCTAAGTACAACCAGCTGCTCCGCATTGAGGAGGAACTGGGCGAAGTAGCTTACTACCCGGGGCGCAACATGTAATACATTTGACCTCCGGGCATTTGGAGGCGAGGCGCTGCGGCTCACAAGAGCCGCAGCGCTTTTGCTTTTAAACGACGAGCAGAGATAAGCCAGTAGTAAATTATGCGCAATGCCGATGGAACCAGCCTGATCTGCGACTAACTTTGGAATATGCGTTTCCCGGACCTACTTGCTCGCGTTCCACGCTTCCTGCGGAGTTTTTACTTCCTAACAGGGTTTGCCTTCCTGATGTGGATGCTGCTTTTTGATGCCAATGACTTGGTAAAGCAGTACGAGATGTACGACAAGTGGCGCGAGCTGCAGGTGCAGAAGGATTACTACACCGGCAAGATTGCGGAAGTAAAGAAAGACCGCGCCGAACTGCTCAGCAGCCCAGAAATGCTTGAGAAGTTTGCTCGGGAGAAGTACGTTATGAAACGGCCCGGCGAAGATGTATTCGTCTTAGTTCCTGAAGAAGAGGAATAAAATCAGATGTTTGCATTTAGTGGCATCCACTTGGATGTAATTTAGAGCGCGCAAATAAGCCTGCGCTTTTTTTATGCCTTTTTCAAGGCAAATTAGCTTGCCTCCGAAACTACTCTTCATATTTCACCTTACCGTATGAAAAACCGATACGTTCGGTTGCTGTCACCGTGGTGGCAGTGTATCAGTCTGCTGCTGCTGACCATTGGAAGCGCGGGAGCTCAGACTTATCAATTGCCCGTTACTGGTTCCAACACGGTAACTACCTGCGCCGGCACGGTATACGACGACGGCGGACCAACCGGCAATTACTCTTTCAACGCGAGTGGAGCTACCACCATCACGCCGGCCACCACGGGGAGCCGCGTACGGCTGCAATTCACATCGTTTGCTACGGAGTCGTATTACGACCGGCTTACCATCTACGACGGGGCCAGCACATCGTCGCCGGTGCTAGGAGTCTACGACGGCACCACCTTACCGGGGACCGTAACAGCTACCAATGCTAGCGGGAGCCTCACGCTGAAGCTCACCAGCGACGGTGTGGACAACTACGCTGGCTTCGCGGCTACTATCAGCTGCGTAGCGGGCGCGCCCCTGCCCGATCTGCTCATTCAGTCACCGTTCTTGTCGCCACAGGCGACGGTAGCGGGTGGGAGCCTATCAGTCAACAGCACCATCGTTAATACTTCCACGACTACGGCCAGCAGTAGCTCCATCGGCTACTACCTCTCGGCCGACAACACGTTGGACACTAATGATTTGCTGCTGACGAGCACATCAGGCGGGTCGATGTTTGGCCCGAGCAGCAGCACTCGCTACGCAAACCTGAACATTCCCGCCAGCACTGCAGCAGGCAACTACTTTGTGTTGTTTGTGGCCGACCACCAGAACGTGGTCAGCGAGTCGAACGAGCAGAACAACGTGGCCGCAGCAGCCCTGACAGTGATACCGCCTGGTGTTGACCTGGTTATCCAAGGAGCCGTAGCTCAGCCGATCAACACGGCCCCTGGCAACGTGGTAAACTTCTCGTGCAACATTGTGAACCAAGGTACCACAATGGCCAGCAGCAGCAGCGTGGGCTACTACTTATCGTCGAATCAGACGCTGGACACGAACGATCAGCTGCTGACCTCGACCTTTGGCAGCGCTTTGTCGCCTCCTTACGGGTCGAGCCGCTACGCTACAACCAACATCCCAGCCAACGTGACGCCGGGCACCTACTACGTGCTGTTCGTGGCCGACTACCAGAACGTGGTCAGCGAAACCAACGAAAACAACAACGTGGCGAGCGTAGCCATTACGGTATCGGCGCCCAGCGTGGATCTGGTAATACAGCAGGCTTTCAGCCCAACGACGGCCTCGCCTGGCACTTCGATGTCGGTGAATGCCTATGTCTTTAACCAAGGCAACACCATGGCCAACAGCAGCACGCTGGGTATCTATCTGTCGGCCGACGCTACGTTCGATGCCAATGATCAGGTGCTGGGAGGCGTACCGGGTGGCGCTCTGGCGGCAAATACGAGCAGCTACCGCAGCACCACCGTGGTGCTGCCGGCTAGCGTGGCAGCCGGTTCCTACTACTTGCTGTTTGTGGCCGACCCGCAAAACCAGGTAACGGAAATCAATGAAAACAACAACGTGGCCAGCCGCACACTGACTGTGGTACCACCCACAGTGGACCTGGTGATTCAGCAGGCTTATCTCAGCCCTGGCAGCACCGTAGCCGGGGGAACAGTGGCAGCTTCCAACTACGTGTACAACCAAGGCAACGCCCCTGCGGCCGCGTCGAGCACGGGTTATTACCTCTCTACTAATATTACCCTGGACGCTTCGGACGTGTTGCTGAGCCAGTACGCCAACGGGAGCATATCAGCCGGGTACTACGCGTCGGGTTACGCGAACCTGGTGCTTCCGACCAGCATAACGCCGGGCACTTACTACATTCTGTTCGTAGCCGACTACCAAAACGCGGTAAACGAGTCAAACGAGCAGAACAACATCAGCTACCAAACCTTGCAGGTCCTGAACCCAAGCGTGGACCTGATGGTGCAACAGCCGAGCATGAGTCCTTACAACCCCGTGCCGGGGGCCGCTGTTTCTACGTACAGCTACATCTACAATCAGGGTAACACGCCGGCAACTTCTTCGTCGGTGGGGTACTACCTCTCTGCCAACCAAACGCTGGATGCAAACGACCAATTGCTGGGGCAATCAACCGGCGGCATGCTCAGCAGCGGGCAATGGTCGACGCGTTCGGGTTATGTGACCATTCCGGCCAACACTGCTCCGGGTGCTTACTATATGCTGTTTGTGGCTGACCACTTGAATGTGGTGAGCGAAACCAACGAAAACAACAACGTAACAGCATTGGCCTTTAGCGTGCTGGCTCCTGGTATAGACTTGCAGACGCAACAGCCGTACCTGAACCGGACCACGTCGGCCGCTGGCGGAATGCTGAGCGCCGGGGCTACCATAATGAACAGTGGTACCACCAGCGCCAGCAGCAGCACCGTTGGGTACTATCTCTCGGCCGACAACGTGTGGAATAGCAGCGACGTGCTGCTGACCACTTCTGCGGGCGGATTTCTATCGGCGGGTGACTACCAGGGCCGCACGGCCAGCCTGACCATCCCGGCTAGCACAACGCCCGGCAGCTACCACGTGCTCTTCGTGGCCGACCCGCAAAACGTGGTGGCGGAAACCAACGAAAACAACAACGTAATGTCGTTGCCGCTGACGGTTACGGCCCCGTTCAACGGCACAGTAGTTCCCTTCTCGGGCAACGCTACAATCACTACGTGTGGCACCACCGTGTACGACAACGGCGGCACGGACGATTACTCCAACTCATCGAACGGTAGCCTGACCATTCTGCCGGGCACCGCAGGAGGCAGAGTCCGTTTGACGCTTACTTCCTTTGTCACTGAGTCGGGGTACGATTACCTGCGCGTGTACGACGGTACCACTTCCAACTCCAACCTGCTAGGTACCTACACCGGTACCATGGGCAATGGCATGGTTCTGACCGCTACCAACACTGCTGGTGCCCTCACACTGGTATTTACCAGTGACAACATCATTGCGGCGCCCGGTTTCGAAGGCACTGTTACCTGCGTGACGGGCAGCAGTAATGCCGACCTAATAATCACGCAAGCGACCGTATCGGCCACTACGCTGAACGCCGGTGGCAACGTGACGCTGGGAGCTACGATCCGCAACCAAGGAACCAGCGACGCCAGCAGCAGCGCCGTTGGGTTCTACCTCTCCACGAACAATACGCTCGACGCCAACGATATTCTGCTGGCTAACAGCGCTGGCGGTGCCTTGTCGGCCAATCAGCAAGCCACCCGCGGTGGTTCGTATATCGTGCCCACTACGGTGCCGGCAGGTACTTACTATCTGCTGGTAGTGGCTGACCCGTTAAACGCGGTTAGCGAAACCAACGAGAACAACAACGTAAGCGTCTATGCCACTCCGCTGACCATTAACGCGGCCAGCGCCGACTTGACGGTATCGCAGCCGGCGGTGTTCACCTCGCCAGCCGCCGCTGGTGGGACCATCAGCGCCAGCTGCTTCCAGCAGAATATCGGCAACGGTGCAGCCGCTGCCCACAGCCTCGGCGTGTACTTGTCGACGGACAATACCTGGAGCGCAAACGATGTGTTGCTGGGTAGCAGCAACGTCAGCATCATGCCTAGCGGCTTCGCCGCCACGCGGATGATGAGCAACCTAACCATTCCGGCCAGCACGCCGCTGGGCACTTACTACGTCATCTTTGTGGCGGACCGCCTGAACCAGGTGAGCGAAACCAATGAAATGAACAACGTGGCTAGCACAGTACTGGTAGTAGACCGTCTGCTGCCGGTGCGCGAGCAAGCTGGTGGCTACGCCATCAGCGTGTTCCCCAACCCCACCAGCTCCGGCACAGTGGCCGTACAGTTTGACGGTGCCGGTGTAAACAGCGCGGTGGAGCTGACCCTCTACAACAGCCTGGGACAGAAGGTAAGCCAGCAGGGCCTGAGCCTGCGCAGCACCTCGGCCACGGCCACGTTCAACACGGGCACGTTGAGCACCGGCGTCTACACCCTGCGGGCTGTAGGCAAGGGTGTGAACGTAACGCGGCGCATCGTAGTAGAGTAAGCCTGATCGGTCCTACAGGCCAAAGGTTATGAGCGGCACCAGTTGCGGAAAACTTCCGCAACTGGTGCCGCTTCTTATTGAAGGCGGGGAGTAGTTTGGCTTGGTTTTGCGTTAAGCACGTTATGCATCTATCCTTTTTCAAGCGCCTGGGCGCCGTGGGTTGCCGCATAAGTGTGGTAGGACTGCTGCTGCTGAGCACCATTGCTTTGGCCGCCGATGCTCCTACGCAGGTGCAGGTGGCTCGGCAATTCTGGCTGTCAGTATTGGCGGGGCAGTATAATGATGCTTACAAGCACCTGAGCCCCGAGGCCCGGCAGCAAATGACCCCGCAGCAGTTCCGGGCCAAGGTGGAACCGGTGTACAAGCAGGGCAAGGCCCGCGGTGCTGTCATCGACCTATACAAGCTGGGCGTGCGCATCGGCGATGCCGACGACTCACACCTATTCTACACCTTCATGTTTCGCAGCGACACACTCCAGCGCGTACCCAGTGTACAGCTCGATGTATCATTTAAAAACGAAGCCGCGCGGCAAGTGCTCAACGTAATGGTGCTACCGTTGCCTAAATCGGCTGCCAAACCCTAACCGGGCAGGCTGATCTTCCCCATGTGCACGGCCGGTACGCGTTGCCGGCCAGTGCCCATGGCTACCGCCGAACCGGCCAGCGCCTCGTTGGCTAGTACCGCAAACAGCACGGCTTCCTTCGCATCGGGAGCTACTCCCAGAGCCTGCGTATCGGCGAAGCGGCAGTGGGGCAAGCGTTGCCGAATGGCCTGCATGAGCGTGGGATTGTGCATGCCGCCGCCGCTGGCGTATACCGCGGCCCGCGGTTCGGGGCCAAACGCCAGGCGCACTGCCTGCAGGATGCCTTCGGCGCTCAACTCAGTGAGCGTGGCCAGCAGATCGGCAGGGGAGAGGCTGGTGGTAGAGCTTCGCTGCTGGGCCACGCGAACGTACGCGGGGTTGAACAGCTCGGGGCCGGTGGTTTTGGGCAGCGGCGCAGCAAAGAACGGGTGGTCTAGCAAAGCTTGCAGCAAGGCCGAATCGGGCGTGCCAGCTGCTGCCAACCGGCCATCGGGGTCGTAGCTGTGCTCGGGATAAAACTCGCGCACAAAAGCATCAAGCAGCGTGTTGCCGGGGCCGACATCAGTGCTGAAGACGGCTGCAGCGTCCAGCGACGCAGGTAGGTAAGTGAAATTGGCAATGCCGCCGAGGTTGAGCAGCAGGCGGTTTTCTTCGGCGCTTGAGAACAGCAGATAGTCGCCATACACGGCCAGCGGGGCGCCTTCGCCGCCGGCTGCTACGTGCTTCTGGCGAAAGTCGCTAAGCGTGACGATGCCCGTGCGCACGGCCAGATGGTCGCCGTCGCCGAGCTGAAGGGTGGCATTATGTGGGTATTCGGGACGCTGATGCTGGTGCTGCGGAGCGTGGTAGATTGTCTGACCGTGGCTGGCTACGGCATCGATGTTGACGGGCTCGATGCCCCAGCTCTGCAGGCATTCCAGCACCAATTGGCCGTGTAGCGTTCCAAGCCAGGCGTTGAGCAAAGTCAGCTCTTCCAAGGAAACCTGCTCCCGGGCAAACACTCGCCGGATGCGCGTGCGCACCTCATCGGCGTAAGGTACGGTAGCAAACTGCTCCAACTGTAGCCGCGTGCCCGGGCCACTGCCTTCGATGCGGCACAAAGCCACATCAAGCCCATCCAAAGAAGTGCCGGACATAAGGCCGATAATGCGGCGGCTGGGCTGCTGGGCTACTTGGCAGAGGTGGGCGAGGTGCGCGTTCATGCTACGAAAGTAAGACGCCGGACAACAGCAAGTGGCAGGATGAGTTGTAAGTTGGCGCCGAACAAAACGTGCCTAGCTATGCCAAAAGTTACCCTTGCAGACCTACCAGAAGTGTACGCTGCTGACCGCCAGCAGTGGCGGCAGTGGCTGGCCGACAACCACGCCACTTCGGCAGGCATCTGGCTGGTGTACTACAAGAAAGGCAGCGGGCAGCCCAGCGTATCCTATGCCGAGGCCGTGGAAGAAGCGTTGTGCTTTGGCTGGATCGACTCGAAGGTAAACGTGGTAGATGAAGCGCGCTACAAGCAGGTGTTTACGCCCCGCAAGCCCAAAAGCGTATGGTCGAAGGTTAATAAGCAGCGCATAGAGGAGTTGCAGGCTCAAGGCTTACTGATGCCCGCGGGGTTGCGTTCCATTGAAATTGCCCGCGCCAATGGCTCGTGGTCCTCCATCGATTCTGCCGAGAACCTGGAAGTGCCAGCGGACCTGCAACAAGCCTTGGCGGCTAACGACACCGCCCGGCGCAACTTTAAGGCCTTCGCGCCATCGACTAAAAAACAGATTCTGCAATGGCTTCTCAGCGCCAAGCGGCCCGAAACGCGGCAGAAACGGGTGGCACAAGCGGTGGAATTGGCCGAGCAGAATCGCGCGCTTTACCCACCGGCGCGGAAGAACTGACAGTCGGCAGCTAGATAAAAACACAGCGGCCCCACAGTTGAGAACTGTAGGGTCGCTGTGCTCAGTTAAGTGATTCTACAGAATCTTCTTGCCCGCCATGGCCTGCTTAATGCTGATTTGCATGATGCGCTCGGCGAAGGGCCGCGTCAGTTCCTCCAGCTCGTCCACGGCGCGGTAAATGGCGTCTTTATCGTTGGAGCCGAGCACGCCGCGCAGGTTGTCGGCTTTCTGGCGCGTTTGCGTGATTTCCTCTTCCGTCAGGTGCTGGCCGTTGTTGTGCACGAAGCGGTCCACCTGGTACAGCATCTGCTCGGCGGCGGTACGGGCCTCGATAACCATGCGCGCCGCCACGTCGTCCTTGGCGTGGGTGAGCGAGTCCATGAGCATCTGCTCGACTTGCTCGTCGGTAAGGCCGTATTGGGGCTTTACCTCGATGCTCTGCTGCGTGCCCGAGCGTAGCTCAATGGCTTCGACTTTCAGAATGCCGTCGGCATTGAGAATAAAATTGACGTCGATTTTGGGCAGGCCGGCGGGCATAGCTGGGATGCCGCGCAAATCAAACTCGGCCAGCTTGCGGTTTTCGCGCACTAGGTCCCGCTCGCCCTGAAACACCGAAATCTTCATGTTCACCTGCCCGTCGACGGAAGTAGTGTACTGGCGGCCGGCTTTGGTCGGAATCTTGGAATTACGCGGAATGATGGGGTCCATCAGCCCGCCCAGGGTTTCGATGCCCAACGTGAGCGGCGTCACGTCGAGGAGCAGGATGTCGCGGCGGTTGCCGGCCAGGATGTCGGCCTGAATGGCGGCGCCGAGGGCCACTACCTCGTCGGGATTAAGTGAATTATTGGCCGTTTGGCCAAAGAATTCCGATACACTGTCGAACACCAGCGGCACGCGGGTAGAGCCGCCCACCAATAGCACCGCGTCGAGTTTGTCCGCCATGAGTTTGGCATCGGCCAGGGCCCGGCGGCAGGAATCGATGGTGCGGGCCACCAGCGGCTGAATCAGCTGGTCAAACTCGGCGCGGGTGAGCGTCAGGTTCACGTCGGCGTTCAGGGCCGCGCCGAAATGGTCGTTTTGGCTCAGGTGCCGCTTGGCTTGCTCGGCCATGAGGCGCAGGCGCTGCTTCAGCAGCGCATCAGCCGCCACGGCACTCTGCAGCTCGTGGCGGTGTACCCAATGGTTTACCACCACGCGGTCGAAATCGTCGCCGCCGAGGTAAGTATCGCCATTAGTGCTGAGCACCTCAAAAATGCCTTGGTGCAGGCTCAGGATGCTGATATCAAAAGTGCCACCGCCGAGGTCGTACACGGCCACAGTTTTCTCCTCCTCGGGGTTCAGGCCGATGCCGTAAGCCAGGGCGGCGGCCGTGGGCTCGTTCACGATGCGCAGCACTTCCAGCCCAGCGAGGCGGCCGGCGTCGCGGGTGGCTTGGCGCTGCGAGTCGTTGAAGTACGCCGGCACGGTAATAACGGCCTTGTTGACGGGCGTTTTGAGGGCGTGCTCGGCGCGGGCGCGCAATTCTTTCAGGATTTCGGCTGACAACTCGATGGGCGAGTAAAAGCGGTCGGCCACGCGAATCTTTACCAAGCCCTCGGTGTCGTCGTCGATTACCTTATAGCCCAGGTCGCCGGCGTGTCCGCCCAAGTCGCGGTACGATTTGCCGAGCAGGCGCTTCACCGAGTAAATCGTGTTCTGCGGCTCGGTTTCAAGGTATTGCTTGGCGTCGTTGCCCACGATGGGGGCCGTGCCATCGGCAGGGAAGTGCACCACCGACGGCACGATGGTGCCGCGGCCCTGGTCGTTGATAGCCAGTGGCTGGCGCGACTCGGGGTGGATATAGGCGACGAGGCTATTGGTCGTACCCAAGTCGATGCCGACGATAATTTCCTCCTGCTGGAGGGCGCCGGTCGATAGGTTGATGGAAACTTTGGCCATAATTTGTGCTCAGAACCCAGCCGGAATTGGGGCTGGTGCGCCGGGGCGCAAAAGTACAACGGAAACTGCCGCCGGGGCAGTCAAGTAGCCGCAGGGTAGCAGCGCTCATGAATAAAGTAACAACGATTACTCGTTTGGGGTTGTGGGTGACCCTAAGTTGGGGCGCCGGCGCGTGTCAGCAGCCAGAAGCCAGCACCGGCCAGCCAGCCGCCAGCCTGGTAAGCAACGCTCTGCCAGCTCACCTGGCTACTACGAAGACTGCACCACTAAAGCTATGGCCGGGGTTGGCCGATTCGCTGCAGCCGCAGCCGCTAGCGCCGCTGGCCGATCTATCGGATTCTTTGCGCGTGGCTATTCAAACGCTGCATGCCCAACTAGGGCCCGAAGCGCAAATGCTGCGGCCGGAAGTGCTGGAGCGCGCCTGCGTGGGCTACCTGAACCTGCGGCGGCAACGACGCGTGACGGGCCTGGCCGTGCTGGCGGTGGCCGATATGGAGCTGCCTTCCTCTGAGCAGCGGCTGTGGGTAATTGATTTGCGCCGGGCGCGCTTGTTGCACCACAGCCACGTGGCGCACGGGCGCGGTTCGGGCGGGCTGCGAGCCCGCCGCTTTTCTGATCGGCTGAAGTCGGCGTGCACTGCGCTGGGCTTTTACCGCACCGGCGAGACATACCAGGGCAAGCACGGTCTTTCGCAGCGGCTACACGGGCTGGACAAGGGCCACAACGGGCGCGCCATCGACCGCTACGTAGTGCTGCACGCGGCCTCATACGCGGCCGCGGATTACTTAAAGCAGTATGGTCAGCTTGGCAACAGCCGCGGCTGCCCCGCCTTGCCGCCGGATCAATACCGTGGAATCATCAAAGACCTCCCAGCTGGCAGCTGCCTGTTTATTCACGGCCACGATGAACAATACACTTCAGCTTATCTGCAGCCCTTGGCGGCCAGTGGTTTTTGGGAACGAAGTAAGCAGTGGTAGCAGAGAAGCTGGAAAGTAATCATCGTTATTGATAAGCTAATTTATAGGTAGTTGAAAGTTTTTCGTGGAAAACTAAACTTTGTAAATCCATATATACAATTCATATCGTAAGTGCTAGGGTAGTTACATCCGACTACGTACAAGACGCCGCGGAATAGCATGCGCTGTTCCGTCGGTGGAGGGTGAACATGGAATTGCTTTGGGGTAGGCGCTTGGCCAGCAAGCGTTATTCAGATGCAGTTCGCTGTCGGTGGGGAAATGGCTAGGCTACTTTCCTAAGAGGCAGGCATGGGCGGCAAGCCGCCTAATCGTTGCATGCGCTTTCGCTGCTTGCCTACGGCGAGTAGCTGTTTTTTATTCCCCAACCATTCACCCCAAATCCTATGAAGAACGGTTTCCGCCCGTTACTCTTCTTGGGCTTGTCGGCAGCCACGGCGCTAGGCGTTGTGAGCTACAGCGCGCTGCATGCGCCGCTAGAAGCCTCAAGCCACCGCGAAGCGCCACTGATTGCCGACGACCCTGTAGCCGACAACACCGATGTGTACGCCTTCCGCTCGCCTGACGACCCGGATAAGGTAACCATCATCGCCAACTACATCCCGATGCAGTTGCCGCAGGCCGGCCCCAACTACTACACCTTTGGGGAAAACGTGCGCTACGAGATACACGTCAAGAACAGCGCCACCACGACCGGTGACGACATTGTGTACCGCTTCACCTTCACGCGCACCAACGAAGACCCGACCACGTTCTTCTACGCGCGCCTGGGGCAGCAGAACCTCAAAACCACCTACACCATGGAGCGGGTACAGGGCGGGCAAACTACCACCCTGGTGACCAACGGCGTAGTGCCGCCATACAACGGTGGCCCGCGCCTGATCGAAAGCCCGGTAGGCCTAAACGCCGGCTCGTACAACACCCTCATGACCAGTGCCATCCGCGACCTGGGCAACGGCATGAAGGTATTCTGCGGCTCGGTGGATGATCCGTTCTTTGTGGATATTGGCGGCATTGCTGACTTGGGCAACATCCGAGCTGCTGGCCGCGCCCGCGACGGCTTGGCGCGCAAGAACGTGCACGCTATTGCGCTGCAGATACCCATCAGCATGCTGCAAAAAGACGGCAAAACGCCTTCGCAGGCCGTCAACATTCTTGATCCGGACTTCGTCATTGGCGTGTGGGCTTCGGCCAGCCGCCCGGCTCTGCGTACGCTGAACACCAACGGTACCCAGACGCATTCCGGCAACTTTGTGCAGGTGTCGCGCCTGGGCATGCCGCTCACCAACGAGGCCGTAAACCCCATCGGTAGCAAAGACGAGTGGAACTCGCGCACGCCCTACACCGAGAACCGGGCTTTCGACGAGTACTTCATGAACCCGGAGCTAGGCCTTTACATGGCCGAAGGCATGGCCAACGGCCAGACTTATTTCGGGCAGGCCGTGCCCGGTTTCTCGGCGCTGCGCATCCAGAGCCGCTCTTTGGCGGGGGCGCCCGGCCTGCCGGCCAACGGATTTGACTTCCGCAACGGGGCCGCCGGCTTATCCGGTCTGGCAGGCTCGGCAGCGGTAGCCGGTACCGTGTTTGCCGATCCTACGTTTGGCCCGTACCTGCTGCGCCCCGGCAAACCGCGCTCGGTAGACTTGCTGCCAATCTTCCATACCGGCGTACCCAACCTACGTCCATACCAGCTGGCCACCGGTAAAAACGGTAACCCCCTGGCCGCCGGCAAGCCCTTTATCAACAACTTCCTGCCGGTGCAGGGCGATATGCTGCGCTTGAACATGGCCGTGCCGGTTACGCCGCGCAACTCGGCTGACTTCAGCAGCATGGGCCTGCTGCAAGCCGCGGTGCTCGGCCTGACGGATGCGCGCTTTAACGGCAACGCCAACTTGGAAAACATACCGAACATGGATGGCTTCCCAAATGGCCGTCGCTTGGAAGATGACGTGGAGCGCATCGAGCTACAGGCAGTGAGTGGTGTGGTGCTGGCTGCCATCGGCCTCTGGTACGACGACTACACGCCTGGTGGGACCAACCCCGTGACGCCGCGCCTGCAAAGTGTACTGGGCTACAACGACGGCATCAGCGCCAACGACACGACGCTGCGCGCCGCCTTCCCCTACCTGCAGACGCCGTGGCGCGGCACCACCGCCCAAACGACGGTGACTTCGCAACGGGGACCGGGCCTGGGGCTGCAGCCGCAGGTGCTGCAAGCGCAGGTGTATCCGAACCCGTTCATCGAATCGGCAACTATTCGCTACGAAGTGGCCATGCGCATGCCCATTACCATCACGGTGGTCGACATGATGGGCCGGCTGGTGGATACCCCCGTACGCGGCAAGATGGTAAGCGCCGGCCTGCACGAGTTTAGCTGGAAGCCCGGCAGACTGGCCGCTGGCCAGTATGTGGTGAGCATCAAATCGGGCAAGACCACGCTACAATCCATTCACGTGCTGCACAAAGACTAGTCGTCGGCAGCTTCTAATGCATCAGTAATAGCCACGGAGTCGCTTAACAAGGGCGGCTCCGTGGTTTGCTGGTGATGCCGAGCGCGCCGGTGCTCTGCCCGGCGCCCATTGTAGGTTTTACCTCCGCTGTTCTCATGTCTATTGGCCGACGCATACTCTACTTTTTCCTGCTGATTGGTTTTGGGGTATCGGTAGCGGTAGTGCTGCTGAACCGCCAGCCCACGGCAGTACCCGCTTTAAAAGCCCGGCAGGGCACCGCTGCCCTGAGCGGAGAGTGGTTGAACACCCGCCAAGCGGTGGATGGCCTGCAAGCCAGGCTGCGGCAAAAACCCGAAGACCAGGAAGCGCGCCTGCAACTGGCGCAGCTCTACGTGCAGGAAGGCCGCATCACCGGCGACCATCCGTACTACGATGCCGCCGCACTGCGGCTCATCAACGACGTGCTGCGCGAGCAGCCCAACAACTTCGAAGCTCTCTGCACCAAGGCCGTCATCAGCCTTTCGCAGCACCATTTTGCCCAGGGGCTGCGACTGGCCGAACAGGCTGCCGAATTGAACCCCTACAACGGTTTCGTGCAAGGCCTACTCTGCGACGCACACGTGGAACTGGGCCGCTACAAAGAAGCCGTGCAGGCTGCCGACCGCATGAATCAGCTCCGGCCCGACTTACGCGCTTACGCCCGCGTGGCTTACCTGCGCGAAATCCACGGCGACCTGAACGGTGCGAAGGAAGCCATGTTGATGGCTGTGAAAGCCGGCGTACCGGGCTTCGAACAAACGGAATGGTGCCGCGTGATGCTCGGCCACTTGCTTGAGAATACCGGTGACCTAGCTAGTGCCGAGGCGCTGTATAAAGAGTCCTTGCAAATGCGGCCCGGCTACGCGTATGCCCTGGCCGGCCTAGCTCGCGTAGCCCGCGCCCGCCGTGACTATGCCACCGCCATTAAGCACCTGCAGCTGGCCCGCGCCCAAGTTCAGGACTACGCCTTCACCGACGAGCTTACCGATCTTTACCGCCTGAACCGCGAGCCGCAAAAAGCAGCTGCGGCGGCTCAGGAAGTCATCAAAAGCCTCAAAGCCCACGCCAACACAGAGGACGAAGACGACTCCGAAGGCCACTACACCGACCGCGAGCTGGCCTATGCTTACCTGAAAGCCGGTGAGCTAAAGCTAGCTCTGCAGCACGCCCGGACCGAATACGAGCGCCGCCCCGACAACATTGACGTGTGCGAAACCATGGCCTGGGTGCACTACCGCCGTGGCGAGTATCGCGAAGCCCAGCGCTACGTGCAGCAAGCCCGCCGCACCGGTTGTCAAAATCCGCAGCTGCTCTACCGCGCCGGCTGCATTGCCGTGCGCAACGGGGACGTGGCCGGCGGGCAGGCCCTGCTACGCCAGGCCCGCGCGCTAAACCCACACCTGCAAACCGACCCGGCCGAACCCCAACCTACGCTGGTAGCAGCGGCGCAGTAAGTTCCAATTTATTCTAGCCTCCAAGCTTTGCTCCGCATGCTTCCCGTCGCTACCGCCTCATCTGCTTCCCGTCTGGGCCGCTGGCTGCTGCCGCTGGTGCTGCTGTTGCTGCCCTTGGCTGCCGCCGCGCATCCCTTCGACAACGTGGACATCGACCGCCTGTCGCGGCCGCAGGCCATGTGGGGTTACCTTCGGCTGGGCTTTCAGCACATTCTGCCCTTGGGCCTCGATCATATTCTGTTCGTGTTGAGCCTATTTGTGCTGGAGCCGAAGCTGAAGCCTGTGTTGCTGCAAGCCACGGCTTTTACCGTTGCGCACTCAATTACATTGGGATTAGCAGCGGCGGGCGTAGTTACGGCGGCGCCGGCCATCGTGGAGCCACTCATTGCGCTGACAATTCTTTTTGTAGCGCTCGAAAACCTCATTGCCGGCCGGCTGTACCCGGGGCGCATCGCCATTGTGTTCGGCTTTGGGCTGCTGCACGGGCTGGGTTTTGCCGGGGTACTGGCTGATATCGGCTTGCCGCGACACCTGTTTTTCGAGGCCTTGTTGAGCTTCAACATCGGCGTGGAGCTCGGGCAACTGGCCATCATTCTACTGGCCTGGCTGCTGGTAGGGCGTTGGTTTGGGCAGAAGCCCTGGTACCGGCAGCGCGTGCTCGTACCCATGTCACTGCTCATTGCCGGCGTTGCGGTTTACTGGACGGTGGAGCGCGTGTTTTTCGCCTAGCCGCCGACAACCATTACACCTCACATTTTTCAATACTCACTTCTCCCCATGATTCGTCAGCTCGCCATATTGCTGCTCTTGCTCAACTACCTGTCGGTAGTAGGCACCGGCTGCATTGGCCGCGACGATGCTTGGGAACGGCACAAGCCCCTGCGGGCCTACGAGCACAGTGCCAGCTGCCAGCGCGATAATTACATGCGCCTCGACTGCTTCGACCGCTGCAACGGCAATCAGCAGCGCGTGGAGCAGCAGTTGCCGGGCGACGACGCGTGGCAGCACGTACTGGCGCAGGTGAAAGGGCTCGACCTGCACTGTCTGGCGGAAACAGCAGTGCTGTGGCCCCGTTTCACCCTACGCCACCCCCGGCCCGCCTATGCGCGGTGGGTGCCGGCTCTCACGGCGGGAGAAATGAAAGTGCTTGAATCGCCGCCACGACGCGGATAAGTAGTGAGTCGTGCGGCCTAGGGCCGCGCTTTCCGGGTAGCCGTTGCTGGCTGCCACCACGCTTTACTTATCCATTGTTTGGATGCCCGCCGGCTGGGTTTGCCGCACGGGGCATCATTCTCCGACTTTTTTTATGACCGCACTGCTACGCATGAGTAGCCCGCGCTATGGCACGGGCCGGGCACTGCTTACGCTTTTGTGTTGCTTGCTAGGCCTCGCGGCGCCGGCTCAGACCACGGGCATCATTCGCGGCTTCGTGTTCGATTCGCTGAGTAGCCGCCCGCTCGGCGGGGTAGGGGTGCAGGTGCTGGACCTCCCAAACGGTGCTACCACCGATGAGCTAGGCCGCTTCCGCATCAGCAGCTTGCCTGCGGGCATTTACCAACTGCGCCTGTCGGCGCTGGGCTACCGCTCCGAGGAGGTGCGCGTAGCCGTTGCCGATGGGGTGCCGGGCGATGTTTCGGTTGCCATGACTGCTACGGCGCTGCAGTTGGCGGAGGTGACCGTGGCTCAGCCGCGCGACCTGAACCAGAGCGTGGCAGCCATTGCCAACATCGACCGGCAGTTGCGGCCCGTCAACTCGGCCCAGGACCTGCTGCGGCTGGTGCCGGGGCTGTTTATCGCTCAGCACGCGGGCGGCGGCAAGGCTGAGCAGATTTTTCTGCGCGGTTTCGATGTGGACCACGGCACCGATTTCGCCGTGAGCATCGATGGACTGCCGGTAAACATGGTGTCGCATGCCCACGGGCAGGGCTACGCCGATTTTCACTTTGTGATACCCGAAACGGTGGAGCAGCTGCGCGTGTACAAGGGGCCCTACACGGCGCGCTTTGGCGATTTTGCCACGGCCGGCGCGGGTGAGTTCACCACCAAAACCAGCTTGGAGCAAAATCAAGCCAAGGTGGAAGTGGGTCAGTTTGATACTCGCCGCGGCCTGCTGATGCTCGACTTGCTCGGCAACCGCGGCCGGCTGTTCAGTCAGAAGCGCCGCGAAAGCGCTTACCTCGCCACGGAGTACTACTTCACCAATGCTTACTTCGACAGTCCGCAGCACTTGAACCGCTTCAACGGCCTGCTGAAGTACACCGGTCAACTCTCCGACCGCGCCACGCTCACGGCCAGCGGCTGGCACTTTAATTCCCGCTGGAATGCTTCCGGGCAGGTGCCGGAGCGCGCGGTGCGGGAAGGTCTGATTTCCCGCTTCGGCGCTATTGATAACACCGAAGGTGGCAATACCGACCGCACCAATGCCAACCTGCTGCTGACGTTGGACCTGCCCAACGACGCGGTGCTGACCCAGCAGCTGTATTATACCCGCTACCGCTTCAACCTGTACTCCAACTTCACCTTTTTCAAGGAGAACCCCGCCGTGGGCGACCAGATTCGGCAACACGAGCAACGCCACCTTGCCGGCTACCGCGCCACTTACGAGCGCAGCTACGCCCTGGGCAGCCGTACGTTGCGCTCCACCGCTGGCGTCGGCACCCGCGCCGATGACGCGGAGTTGGCGCTGCGCCGCGCCGTGCTTCGGCAGGTGACGGATACCGTGGTGAGCGGCCGCGTGCAGCAGCAAAACTTGTACGCCTGGCTCGACGAAACCCTGAGTCTGACTGACCGCCTCAGCCTGAACGCTGCCGTACGCATCGATTATTTCCGATTCCGGTTCCTCGAAGACCGCTACGATTCGCTTTCGGGCCGGGCCACCAAACCGCGCGTCAGTCCCAAGCTGAATGTGTATTACCAACTGAGCCCAGCCGTGCAGCTGTTTGCGCGCTCCGGTTTCGGCTTTCACTCCAACGATGCCCGCTCCGTAGTGAACGGTGCCGTTAAAGCCTTGCCGCGCGCCATTGGCTACGAGGTAGGAAGCAACTTCAAGCCCGTGCCGGATCTGGTTATCAACGCGGCCGTTTGGGCCTTGCACCTGCAGGATGAGCTGGTGTACGTAGGCGACGAAGGCATTGTGGAAAGTGCCGGCCCCACGCGCCGCTTTGGCCTGGATCTGGCGCTGCGTTACCAGATCAGTGCGGCTGTCTTTGCCGATGTAGACTTCAACGTCAACCGTGGTCGGGCTGTGGGCGAACCTAAGGGCGAAGACTACATTCCACTGGCCCCGCGCCTGACGAGCATCGGCGGCCTCACGTACAAAAGCCCCAGCGGCTTGAGCGCCAGCCTGCGCTACCGGCACGTAGATAGCCGGCCAGCCAATGAGGACAACTCCGTGCGCGCCCGCGGCTATACCGTGCTCGATGCCGTAGCCAGTTACACCCGCAGCCGCTACCAAGTCGGCTTCAGTATCGAAAACCTGCTGAATACTACCTGGAACGAGGCGCAGTTTGATACCGAAAGCCGGCTTCCCGGCGAAGCCGACCCGGTATCGGAGCTGCACTTTACGCCGGGTACGCCATTCTTCGCCAAGCTGAACGCTAGCCTGTTTTTCTAGGAAAGCAATTGCCACTGCTGCGTTCGGGAACAGAGAATTAAGTATGACGAACTGAAAATCAAAACGCCCCGGCTGCTAGGCGGCCGGGGCGTTTTAGTACGAATAAGTAAACCTTCAGCAAAGACACCGGCTGCCCACGTTTTAGCTGCCAGTGCCTGCTTAGTGACTACTTAATCACCAGCTTACGGGTGAGGTGCAGTTCGGGCACGCTCACGGTGTAAATGCCGGCGGGCAGCGTGCCAGCGGGCTGCATGCGCATCGGGTTAGAGCCAGGGTAGAGCTTAATTGCCTCTTTGTGCACTAGGCGGCCCGTCAGATCGTGCAATTGCAAGGTAACGGGCTGTTCGCTCGGCGTTACCAAGGTAAGCTCAATGCGGTCCGAAGCCGTTGGGTTCGGGTAGAGCTGCAGGTCAGCGGCCAGATCGAGCTTGCTGCTGGGCTCGGTAGCCGTGACGGTAGCGGTACGGCCCGCGGTGGCAGTATTGATAGTAGCCGGAGCCGTGTACGTCACCTTAACCCAGGCCTTTTGCCCGGGATTGGTGGTGGCGTTCTGCCGGGCCCGGATGGTAAGCCAGCCGTCGGCAGTAGGGGTATAGGTGCCAGTGAGCGTGCCAGTGCCGCTGCGGCTGCTCACGAGGGTGCCGGCCGAGTTGTAGAGGCCGGCTACCAGCGAGTAAGCGCCATTGGCGGGGTAAAGGGTGTAAGTCACGGTCTTGTTGGCGCCTACGTAGATGCGGCCGGCCGTGCGCCAAGCCGTGGAGCCGGCGGGTAGCTGACCGCCTTGTCCCAGGGAGCGGCTGTCCCGGTCGCCGAGGTCGTCAGCTAGTTCCCATTCCTGCGTGGTCGCCATGACCGGGCGCGAGTAATTGGTCGTCGCATTCACGGGTGCCCACACGGAGTAGCCGCGGCGGCCGCCGGCAGCGGTGCCGTTGCAGGGCGGCGTGTTGATGGCCACCGTCTGCGAGGCACTAACCGTCACGGTCGCCGTACCGTTGGCGCCGGAGTAGTCCTTCAGCACTGTGCCCGCCGGAAAGTCACACGAAACGGTGTGGTTCTGCCAGGCCGAGAAGTTGTCGTTGATACCGATGATGGCCTTGGTGCTACGCTCGATGACCAAGTGGTCGGCAGCCTGCCAGCGCACTTTGTAAGCGCCATCCTTGAAGCGCAGGTTCTGGTGGCACCAGATCAGGTTTTCCAGATCGGAACGCACGGGCAGATCGGCCGTGGACGTGGGGCGGTGCGAGTAGCGCTTGCCGGTGTTGCCCACGTTAAACAGGTCTTCGAAGAAAATCTGCGGCGAGCCGTCCAGCGCCAGCGCAGCGGCATAGGTGGCCGACAGACGCGGATCGAACGGATCGATGTGCGGGGCCAGCTCCGAGCCGGTATTCCAGCCGGTGTAGTTGCCGGTGGAGCCCACTTGCGGACGGAACGTGTCGTGGTTGTTTACAAAGGGTACCGTGCGGTGCACGTACACGCCATTGGTAAGCACCACGCGGCGGCCTTGCTGGTAGCCGGGCAAGGAGCCGATGTCAAAGTTGCCGCCGCCGCTCACGATGTTGTACAAGCCGTTGCGCAGCGAAAAATCGAACGTGCCGGCGCGGTTTTGCACATCGGTGCACCACTGGTCGAGCTGCGATGCACCGCCTACCCATTCGCCTACGGCGTACATGGTAGCGCCACCATTGGCCCAGCCGGCGTTGCTCTGCAGATTGTACAGGAAGTCTTCCGTCACAAAAGCCGGGAAGTGCTTCACGGCATCTAGCCGGACGCCATCGAAACCCACCTGTTTCTTGTACCAAATAATCCAGTTGCGCCCCTGATTGCGCATGTAGTCGGCGCTTTGGGCAGGATTGAAAGTGGCGTTGGAGCTTTGGCCGTAGGAGCCGTTGTAATAGCTCACGTCGGGGCCGAACAAGATGGAGTTCAGGTCGCCGGAAGTAGAGTTGTTGCCAGGGTTGGGATTAAAGTTTTGCCAGTTTTTGGGCCAGCGGCCCGAACGGGCGAGGTAATTGGCGGCGTCTTCACTCGTTGCTGGCGAGTTGTACGATACGTAGCGGAAGTTCTTGTATTTGCTGGTGGTGTTATCCTCCCAGGCAGCCGGATCCTGGCCGCCCGAGCCGTTGGCCGAGCCGGCGTTGTCGACGTGGTTTGGCACTACGTCCTGAATTACTTCAATGCCGTTGGCGTGCAGCACGGCCACCATGCGCAGCAGCTCGTCCTTGGTGCCCATGCGCGTGGCGGTGAAGCCTTTCTGGTACTTGTCGCCCAAGTCGTAGTGGTCGAAGGGCGAGTAGCCGTTGCCTTGGTTGCCGTTCTTGATGGTCGGCGGAATCCAGACGGCGTCTACGCCCATGGCCTTGAGGCGGGGGGCGAGTTCGGCCAAGTAATTAGCCCAGCCATTGGGGTAGTTGGAGTTCCAGTAGTCCCACCAGAAGCCTTGCAGAACTACCTTTTGAGCCTGCGCTGGTTGCCCGCCGAATAGGGCAATACCAATTGTGAGCAGCGCCCCCAATCGGGAGGCTGCGCGCCACATTTTTCTCATTGTGAGTAACGGTGTTTGGGTTGGGAAAGGGGAAAGAATGGTAGCCAAACCCGGTGCTGGCGTACCAGATTTGGGCGGATAAGTTGCGTAATTATTTTAGGTTATTCAAACGATTGCAGAAAACGATTGCATAGCCTGACTGAAAGCTAAGGAACCCTCAGAGGCCCAGTGACGTTTTGCCAACTGCCGTGCCCGACTCCGTCTCGTTCGCGTATAAAGAGTAAGGCCGGCAGCTCCGCCGCCGCCCTATAAGCCTAACTAGCATGGAAAAGCACAGTGTTGTTCATCGTTTGCGTTTGAAGGTCCGCGCCCGGCGAGTCATGAGGCGGGCCTTACCGTTCGTGGCTTCGCTGTTTTTGGCGACGCCCCTGGCAGCACCCGTTAGCTCTACCCAAGCCCGCGCCCATGGATCGACGTGGAAAATTCCCGTACGGCCCGTATTGGTGGCTGATTTGTATGAGCAGGGCACGCGCCAGCTCTATAACCAGCTGAGTGTGGCCGAGCAAGGCTTACGCTACGAGGTGTTCGAGAAGGCTTACACGGGCTACCTAAACCTGCGCGCTTCGGGCAAGGTCAATGCCAGCCGAGGGGTGCTGACGGTAGCCGATTATACACTGCCTTCGACGAAAAAGCGCCTCTGGGTGCTGGATCTAAACCAGAAGAAAGTGTTGTTTCACACCTTGGTGGCGCACGGTCACAACTCCGGTGAAAACGTTGCCACCAATTTCTCCAACGTGATTGAGTCCAACATGAGCAGTGTGGGCTTTTACGTAACCGATACGGAGTATGTAGGCAAGCACGGCCGCTCGCTAAAGCTGGAAGGACTGGACGAAGGATTCAACGACAACGCCCGCGACCGGGCAGTGGTAATGCACGGCGCTGAGTACGTCAGCGAAGACTTTATCCGTCAGCACGGCCGACTGGGCCGTAGCCTCGGTTGCCCTGCCCTGCCCATGGACATTTATGCCCCCATCATCGATGCTTTGGGGAACGGCAGCTGCATGTTCCTGAACGGCAACGACCCCGAGTATCAATCCCAGTTTCTGGACCCCGACGCGGCAGCTGAGGCGTACGTAGCCGCCGAAACCGGCGAATCTGTATAAGCGCTGCTAGCAATTTGCAGTAGGTTAGGAGGGGAGAAGAAAAGGCGCTTGCGGCACTGCCGCAAGCGCCTTTTCGCTTGCCCGATGTCCGATAGGCTGTAAAGTTGCTGGTCGCTGGCGCTTACAGCGCTACTCCAAATTTTTCGCCTACACCGCGCAGGTCGTCGACTACTTTTTGCAGGAGCGGAATGCCATTGAGTAGCCGTTCTTCCGTCATGCGGCGTTCCGGGTCACCGGGAATCAGCACTTGCTGCTCCGGCACGGCACGGGCTTGGCGGAAGGTTTGAATCCAGTTGTCCATATGCGCCTTGAACTCGGCTGCCGGCCGGAAGGCGTCTACGCGCATCACTCCGAAGAAATGCCCGATTCCTTGGCCCACCGGGTCGGCCGGCGGCTGCAGGAAGGCCACGAAAGGCGGCACCCACGGCCCGTAATTGGCCCCGGATAGCACAGCCGACAGAATATCGACCGTCGCGCCCAGGCCATAGCCCTTGTGGCTGCCGGTTTCGCCACCCAGCGGAATCAGGGCGCCGCCGTTTTTGGTTTCCACCGGATTGGTACTTGGTTGCCCGTCGCGGTCCTGAATCCAGCCAGCAGGGGCCGGCAGGTTTTTGCGTTCCAGAATTTCCAGTTTGCCGTTGGCCGCCGTCGTGGTGGCCATATCCAGCACGAAAGGCGGCTGCTCGCCCGCCGGAATAGCTACTGAAATGGGATTGGTGCCCAGCAGCCGCTCCAGCGAGTACGTGGGCGCCACCAGCGGCGAAGCGTTGGTGAGGGCAATGCCAATCATATCGTGCGGCAGGGCCAGCATGGCGTGGTAGCCTGCAATTCCGAAGTGGTTGGAATTGCGCACGGCCACCCAGCCTGTACCGGCCACCCGGGCCTTCTCAATGGCCAGCCGCATAGCATGCGGCGCCACTACCAGCCCCAGGCCGGCGTCGCCATCTACCACAGCGGTGCTGGGCGTTTCGTGCACCACGGCGATGTGCGGCTTGGCATTGATGCGCTGAGCCTCCCAGAGGCGTACGTAGCCACTGAGGCGGGCCACCCCGTGCGAATCTACGCCGCGCAGATCGGCCGATAGCAGGGTTTCGGTGGCTTGGCGTGCGTGCTCATCGGTGCAGCCCATGGCATGAAATACGCCTTCGGCAAAGCTGAACAGGTGTGGGTAAGCAAACGTCATGGAGTGAAGGGTGGAATCAGGAGACAAGCCGGCGGCCGATATGCCGCAAAGATGCAGCAAGGCCGCCTGCGATCAGAAGGGCATCGAAGTTCTCAATCAGGCCTCCAGCATTTCAGCTAGCAGGCCTTCTTTCAGCGCATGAGCTGAGGCGGTGATTCGAGGTAGGCGGCAAGCCTTCAGCACAAAATCAATTAATACACAAGCCACCACGATCATGTCGGCGCGCAGCGGCGTCATGCCCGGCAGTTGCAGGCGCTCGGCGTGCGTCATCGACAGCAGCTGATCGTAACTGTGGTAGAAGCTGTCGAGGGAAATGGCTCGGGCCGCGGGCTGCTGGGTGTAGTCTTCCCCGTGGCGGGCCGCCTGCATGTCGCCCAGGGTATCAAACGTGCCCGAAGCACCAATCAGGCTTTCCGGCCGGTACTTTTCAGCTGCCATCAGCATCGGTGCCAGCGCAGTCTGCAGAAACTCATGCTCGGCAAGAACATCATCGGGAGGCATGGGGTCGTGGCGAAAAAAGCGGTCCAACAGCCGCTGCGCCCCTATCTCGAAGCTCTCCTTCCAGAAGATGGTGTCGGCATTGGCAATGATGAACTCTACGGAGCCGCCCCCGATGTCCATCATCAGGTGCGGCTCCGGGCCCAGCGGGACGGCCTGCCGGATGCCCCGGCAGATCAGCTCTGCCTCGCGTCCGCCATCGATGACTTCTACCCGAATGCCCGTTTGCTCGAATATGTCTTTGACCAGCTCGGATCCGTTGCGGGCCACGCGCACGGCACTGGTGGCCGTAGCTCGCACTTCCGTGACCTGGTGCAGCTCAATTTCTTCCTGGAAAGCCTGCAGGGTATGCAGGGCACGAGCAAAAGCTGCCGGAGCTATTTCTCCCTGGCTGATGCCGCCTTCGCCGAGCTTTACGCCCACTTTAGTGCGCAGCAGCACCGTTGGCTCGGTGCCGCGGTGCTGGGGGAGTTCCACAATGAGCAAGTGAAACGTGTTGGTGCCCATGTCGATCAGGGCAAGGCGCTGGTGGTGATGAGTAGACACGTTACAGGTAACAAATGGCAGATGAGACAGTAACGGGCGGGAAGGATAGGGCGTCGCGGTCAAGATAAGACGGAAATCAATAGTGGCTCCCGCGCAGTGGTGGCCACCGCTCCACCTTGCTTCAGGTGGCGAAGCGGCAGAACGTGCCCAGCGGCAGCTTGCGCTGGCCGCTGTCCTGCAGATAGATTTCCCCGATTTCGCGCTGCTTGCCGTACGGCGCGTAAATGCTTTCCATCAGGTTGTCGAGAATCAGCGCCGAGAAACCGATGGAGTAGAGGTTGATGACGTAAAAGTGGTCTTCCGGGTCGAGCAGCTCGCGGCAGAGTTTCAGCATTTCGTTGAGCTGATCTTCCAGCTGCCACTTTTCGCCGTTGGGTCCGCGGCCGTAAGCGGGCGGGTCCAAGATCAGGCCCTGGTACTTGTTGCCGCGCTTTACTTCGCGCTGTACGTATTTGAATGCGTCTTCCACCAGCCACCGCACGCCGTCGAGGCCGGAGGCTTCCATGTTGTCGCGGGCCCAGAAATTTACCTGCTTTACCGAGTCGAGGTGCGTCACATCGGCGCCGGCAGCGCGGGCAGCCAGCGTAGCCCCGCCGGTATAGGCGAAGAGATTCAGCACGCGTGGCTTGGCGGCCTGGCGCTTCTTGGTTTGCTCGTAGATAAACTGCCAGTTGGGGTCTTGCTCCGGAAACAGGCCTACGTGCTTAAACGACGACAAGCCTAGGCGAAAGCGCAGCTTCAGCCCGTCGGGGCGCTCGTAGCTGATTACCCATTGCTCAGCCATGCCGGGCTTCAGTTTCCACTTGCCGCGTTCCTGGCTGCCGGCCTCGCGGGTGAAGGTGGCGTGGGCCCGGTCCCACTCGCTCTGGGGCAGGTGCGGGTCCCACACGGCCTGCGGCTCGGGGCGGCTGAGGACGTAGCGCCCGAAGCGCTCCAGCTTTTGAAAATTGCCGCTGTCGATCAGCTCGTAATCGGGCCAGGGACTGGTGGTCAGAAATGAGTACATACGCTACCTTTAAGCTACCCCGCAGGCGGGCCGGCAAAGGTACGGCAGCGCAGCGGATGGGTTGACGACAAACGGCAGCAGAACACGACAACCCCTTGGCGGTATGACGGAAACTACTCGCATCCTTGAACAACTCCGCTGCGCCTTCGCCGGCAACGCGTGGTCGGGCCCTGCCTTACTGGATACGCTGCGTGGCCTCTCCGCCGCGCAGGCCACCACGCGGCCGCTCCCGGAAGCGCACAGCATCTGGGAACTGGTGCTGCACCTTACCACCTGGACCGATACCGTACGGCTGCGCATTGAGCAGCGCCAAAACCTGCCGCCCGTAGCCGAAGACTGGCCTCCCGTGCCCGCTGTGGCCAACGAAGTAGCTTGGCAACGCGCCAACCACGAACTTTGCCGGGCCCACGAGCAGTTGCTGGCCGTAACGCAGTTTTTGACTGCCGCCGACCTCTACCAACTGCTAGGGGAGGGGCGCGACCGAGCCGATGGTTCGGGCGTATTGATTTATGTATTGTTGCATGGTACGGCGCAGCATTACCTGTACCATGCCGGCCAGGTGGCACTGCTGCACAAGCTGGTCTAACGTTCCTGATTCATGCATTTCTTCAAATACCAAGGCACCGGCAACGACTTCGTCATGATCGACGACCGCGCCCGTACCTTTCCCGCCGACGACAATGCCCTGGTGGAGCGCCTCTGCGACCGGCGACGCGGCATCGGGGCCGATGGCCTGATCTTGCTGCGCACCCTGCCCGGCTACGACTTCGAAATGGTGTACTACAACGCCGATGGCTACGTGGGCTCCATGTGCGGCAACGGTGGCCGTTGTACCGTAGCCTTTGCCAAGCAGCTGGGCGTCATTCAGGATAAAGCCCACTTCCTGGCCGCCGATGGCCCGCACGAGGCCAGTATCGACGCCGACGGGCTGGTGCGTCTGCGCATGATCGATGTGGCCGGCCACGAGCAAATGGCCGACGACGTCTTTATGAACACTGGTTCGCCGCACATCGTCCGCTTTCTGCCTGCCAGCACCTTGGCCGGGTACAACGTGTACGACGAAGGCCGCGCCGTGCGCTACGGCGACCTTTTCCGCGAACGGGGCGGCACCAACGTCAACTTCGTGGAAGCACCCGCCGCCAATGGGCAGCCCTGGCAAGTACGAACCTATGAGCGGGGTGTGGAGGACGAAACTTACTCCTGTGGCACCGGCGTGACGGCCGTAGCTCTGGCAGCAGCCCGGCGCGGGGCGGTAAGCCCAGTCCCATTGCGCACCATCGGTGGGGATTTGTCGGTGTCGTTTGAGCAGCAAGCCGATGGCTCGTTTACCAACGTGTACCTGAACGGCCCGGCAGAGTTTGTATTTGAAGGCGATATTGCACTTTAGCCTATGCTGCGCTCCGATGCGGTCTACCTGCGGGCCCTCGAAGCCAGCGACCTTGCATTTCTCTACGAACTGGAAAACGACGCGAGCGTGTGGGGCCTGGCTTCCGACACGCTTGCCCCGATTTCACGTTATAATCTGCAGCGGTATTTAGATAATTCCGCCGCCGATATCTACGAGGTGCGCCAAATGCGCTTGGTCATTTGTAGTTCAGCCGATGGTCAAGCTGTTGGCACCGTGGATTTATTCAATTTTGATCCGCACCATCGGCGGGCTGCCGTAGGCATCATGGTAGCCGCCCAAGAGCGGCGGCGCGGTTATGCTGTTGCGGCGCTGCAGTTGGTGCAGCAGTACACCCGTGATACGCTGCATCTGCACCAAATTTACTGCACCATCGCAGCCAGCAACACGGCCAGCTTGCGCTTATTTAAGGCAGCGGGATTTCGGCGCGTAGGGATTCGCTATCAGTGGCTTAAAGCTGAACTTGGCTGGCAGGATGCCGTGGAAATGCAGTGTTTATTGATGGGCCAATAGGCCCATTTTTTGTTTTTCTTGGAGTTGCCCTAGCTCAAGTATACGGCCAGCGGTATCCTTTTGCCGGGAGCCTTCGTATGAAGCTATGCCGCGCTTGGTTGGGAGGGCCCACCCGACTGAGCCAACCGCTTTTACCACCACGCCCAATCGCCAAAACGCTTTTTGACGCTCTTTCCGCATGTCCCTACTCGATGCCACGACCCTCGCGTCGAACGCTGATTCTGCCGCTAGCTCCTCTGTTCTTAACGCCAACACTACCTCCGATTCGCTGAACCATACCCCTGATACCACTGCCGTGCAACGCCTGCCCGACCTCGTGTGCTTTGCGCACCTGCACTGGGACTTTGTGTGGCAGCGTCCGCAGCATTTGCTCTCGCGCTTTGCCAAGCATACGCGGGTGTTCTATGTGGAGGAGCCCTGCACGCACTTCGAGGAAACAACGATGGAGCCTTGGTTGGAAATCAAGGACCGCGAAGAAGGCCGACTAAAGATTGTGGTGGTGCACCTGCCCGGCGGCATGACCGAACAAGCCGCCGACCAGGTACAAGCCGATATCCTGACGGAATACTTCGAGAAGGAGAACATCAAGGACTTCATCGCTTGGTATTACTCGCCCATGTTCTTGGCCAAGTCGCGGCAGCTTAAGCCCGCCCTGACCATCTACGACTGCATGGACGAGCTGGCCAACTTCAAAGGCGCGCACCCCGAGCTGCGCAGCCGCGAGCAGGAGCTGTTCCAGAAAGCACAGCTGGTATTTACCGGTGGCCAGAGCCTGTACGAAGCCAAGCAGAAACAGCACCACAGCGCCCACGCCTTCCCGAGCAGCATCGACAAAGCTCACTTCGGGCAAGCACGCCAAAGCCTGACCGAACCCGAAGACCAGAAGTCTATCCCGCACCCGCGCGTGGGTTTCTTCGGGGTGGTGGATGAGCGCCTCGATATTGAGCTGCTGCGCGAACTGGCTGTGGCTCGTCCGGAGTGGCAGTTCATCATTATCGGTCCGGTGGTGAAGATCGACCCGAGCGTTTTGCCACAAGGCGCCAACATTCACTACCTCGGTGGCAAGGACTACAAGGAGTTGCCTACTTACCTGCACGGCTGGGACGTGGCCACGTTGCTCTTTGCCGATAACGAAAGCACCAAGTTTATCTCGCCCACCAAGACGCCGGAATACCTGGCGGCTGGCAAGCCCGTGGTGAGCACTCCCATCCGCGATGTGGTGCGCCCCTACGGCGAAATGGGCCTCGTACACATTGCCGCCAACGCCGAGAAATTCGGTAAGGCCATTGAAATGGCGCTTGACGAAGTGGACGACGCTGCCTGGCTGCAGCGCGTAGACAACTATCTGGCCACTATTTCTTGGGACCAAACCTGGCAGCAGATGGTGACCCTAATGCAAGCTGAACTGCGCCGCGTAGCCGCGCAGTAGCTTTTCTCCGTACACGGTTCGCAAGAGCCAGTCTCTCAACATCTTTCTAAACAATTCACCACCTGCCCCTTCTGAGCTATGTTTGATTATCTGATCGTAGGAGCCGGTTTTGCCGGCAGCGTATTGGCCGAGCGTCTCGCTACCCGGTCTAATAAGAAAGTTCTGATCATCGATAAGCGAAACCACATCGGTGGCAACGCCTACGACCACTACAACGAGGACGGCATCCTCGTGCACAAATACGGTCCGCACATCTTCCATACCAACTCCAAGGAGGTATTCGAATACCTGTCGAACTTCACCGACTGGCGCCCCTACGAGCACTGGGTTCTTGCCTCGGTAGACGGCCAGCACGTTCCGATTCCGATCAACCTCGACACCATCAATAAGCTCTACGGCACCAACATGACTTCCTTCGAGGTCGATGCCTTCTTTGAGTCGCAGGCTGAGGAAGTGGCTGTTATCAAAACGTCGGAAGACGTAGTGGTAAGCAAAGTAGGCCGCGAGCTGTACGAAAAGTTCTTCCGCAACTACACCCGCAAGCAGTGGGGCCTCGACCCCTCCGAGCTGGATAAGTCGGTGACGTCGCGCGTGCCTACCCGCACCAACCGGGACCGTCGGTACTTCACCGATACGTACCAAGCTATGCCTTTGCACGGCTACACCAAGATGTTCGAGAAGATGCTCGACCACCCGAACATCAAAATCATGCTCAATACCGACTACCACGACATCATCAACGTCATTCCCTATAAGGAAATGATCTTCACGGGTCCGGTAGACGAGTATTTCGATTTCAAGTTCGGCAAACTGCCTTACCGTTCGCTCGAGTTCAAGCACGAAACCTTGAATAAGGAGCAGCACCTGGAGGCGCCGGTGGTAAACTACCCCAACGAGCACCTGTACACGCGCATCACGGAGTTCAAGGCCCTCACCGGCCAGACGCACCCCAAGACAAGCCTCGTGTACGAATTCCCGCGTGCCGAAGGCGACCCGTACTACCCGATTCCGAAGCCTGAGAATGCCGAACTGTACAACAAGTACAAGAAGCTGGCCGACGAAACGCCCAACGTACACTTCGTAGGCCGCTTGGCTACCTACAAGTATTACAACATGGACCAGGTAGTGGCGCAGGCCCTGACCACGTACAAGAAGCTCACCGAAAAAGAGAAAGAAGAGAAGGGCACGGCTGCGGCCGCCAAACCGGCCATCACGGGCTCGGCTTCCCTAATGGAGAAGCTGCTGCCGCGCGACCCGGACAAGAAAAAGGCATAAACCGATCCGATCATCTGCGACGGGTAGCAACAGTTGCCGTGCTGCTACCCGTCGCGCTTTTGCACCTACTGCATGGCAACTGTGGAGCTATGGGGCGGGGTTGAGTGTACAGTCAACCGCGTCCATAATGAATACATGGACCAGCTGGAGTTGAGCGGGCATCGTACCCGCCTCTCCGATCTGGACCTGATTGCCGAGCTGGGCGTACGCAAATTGCGCTACCCAGTACTCTGGGAGTCGGTAGCACCCGAGAGCCTCGACCAACCCAACTGGGACTGGGCCGATGAACGCCTGCCTCGCCTGCGCGACCTGGGTGTCGACCCTATCGTGGGGCTATTACACCACGGCAGCGGCCCGCGCTACACGGCCATGAACGCCGACAACTTTGTAAGTGGCCTTGCTCGCTTTGCCCGTATGGTGGCCGAGCGTTATCCGTGGGTCAACTATTACACCCCGGTAAACGAACCGCTGACCACCGCACGCTTCAGCGGCCTCTACGGCCTCTGGTACCCGCACGCCACCGACGACCGTACGTTTGTGCGGATGTTGCTGAACGAAATTCACGGCACCAAAGCGGCCATGAAAGCCATCCGGGAAGTGAATCCGAAGGCTAAGTTGGTTCAGACCGAGGACATGGGCAAGGTGCACAGCACCACGCCAATGGCTTACCAGGCCGAGTTCGAGAATAACCGACGATGGCTGACTTTCGACTTGCTTTGCGGCCAGGTAGACGCGTCACACCCCCTGTGGCGCTTTTTGCGCGCTAATGGGGCTACTAAGGCCGAGCTGTTCGATCTGGTGAACGACCCGTTACCGCCCGACGTGATGGGTATCAACTACTACGTGACGAGCGAGCGGTTTCTCGACCACGACTTCGGCCAGTACCCGCCGCGATGCTTCAGTCGCAACCACAAGGACCGCTACGCAGATGTAGAGGCCGTGCGGGTGCTGTCACTGGAGTCGGCCGGTATCAAAAGCATCCTGAGTGAAGTGTGGGATCGGTACAAACTGCCGATTGCCATAACGGAGTCACACTTGGGCTGCACCCGCGAGGAGCAGATGCGCTGGATCCTGGAAGCCTGGGACGCGGCCAACTTGCTCCGCAACGAAGGGGTGAATATTCGTGCTGTGACCGTTTGGTCTCTGCTCGGGGCCTTCGATTGGGACAGTCTGCTTACTCGCCGCGGCGGTAGCTATGAAAGTGGCGTGTTCGACGTGCGCAACGGTCAGCCCCGGCCTACTGCTTTGTTCAAAATGGTGCAAAGCCTAGCCCGTTCGGGCCGCTACACGCACCCTGTGCTGTCCGGTGAAGGCTGGTGGCAGCGTTCGGATCGTTTCGTGTACCGCACTTCACCTATTGTCTGAAGCTATGGCTAATAATCTATTTGTTCCTGCGCCGCAACCCCGTCGGCCCTTGCTTATTACTGGTGCCAATGGCACGTTGGGCAAGGCCTTTGCTCGCATTTGTCAGATCCGCGGCCTCGAGGCTGTAGCACTGACCCGCAGTGAGCTGGATATCACGGACCTGCAAAGTATCGAGCGGGCCATGGAGCGCCACAATCCCTGGGCAGTGGTGAATACGGCCGGCTACGTACGGGTGGATGATGCCGAAACCGATGCTGAACGGTGCTTCCGCGAAAACAGCCTCGGGCCGGCTTTGCTGGCTGAGGTTTGCAAAACCCACGGCGTGCAACTGCTCACCTTCTCATCGGACTTGGTGTTCGATGGGTATAAAAGCCATCCGTATGTCGAAAGCGACCAAACCAGGCCGCTAAACGTGTACGGGGAGAGTAAGAAGCGTGCCGAGCGCGATGTGCTCAAACACATGAAAAACGCGTTGGTAGTACGTACCAGCGCCTTTTTTGGACCATGGGACGAGTTTAACTTCGTGCATTTCGTATTGCGCTCGGCTCGCGAAGGCACTGCCTTCGAAGCTGCTGACAATGTGCAAATAGCCCCGACGTATGTGCCCAACCTGGTCAATTCCTCCTTGGACTTGCTCATTGACGAGGAGCGGGGCCTATGGCACTTGGCCAACCAAGGCTCCTGCTCCTGGGCAGATCTGGCCCGGATGGCAGCCGAGGGCGCGGGCTTCAGCTCCGATTTTGTGATTGGCCGACCCATGGAAGCTTTAGGCTTACGGGCGCCGCGTCCGGTACAAAGTGTGTTGAGCAGTGAGCAAGGAGTGCTATTGCCACCGCTCGAAGTATCGCTGCGACAATATTTGCTTGACGTGGGGGTAGTTCCCGTTCAGGACTTTGGACTCTTATCAGCGGGCTGCGCCACGAAAGGAGCAAAGGTCAAAAACTAGCCTGCTGCAGCGGCTGGCCCTTACCAGCGAACCTGACAACTTAACCTTCTGCACAAACCCCGCACTCTTTTTGAGGTTGCGGGGTTTGTCATTTTTAGGGCAACCGATAAGGCGTCTGGGGCTTTTCCGCCAAACAACGTATTTTTGAGGTGCGCCCCAGCGTTTTCAGCAAATTCTCCTACACAGCATGTTCGATTTTATCGGGAAGGCCGTCACCAAAGTCTTCGGCACCAAGTCGGAACGGGACTTGAAAGGCATCATCCCTTACGTGGCGACCATCAACGCCGAATACGCCAAACTGGCAGGTCTATCCGACGACGAGCTTCGCGGTCAGACCGACCAGGTGCGGGCCCGCATCAGCGAGTATCTGCAGAACATCGATTCCCAGATTGCGGCCCTGCACCAGCGCATCGCCGACGAGCCCAACCTGGATATCCAGCAGAAAGAAAACGTATTCGAGCAAATCGATGCGCTGGAGAAACAGCGCAACACGCAGCTGGAAGAAGTACTGCTGGAGGTGTTGCCGCAATCCTTTGCCATCGTGAAGGAGACGGCACGCCGCTACAAGGAGAATGGCCAGCTGGTGGTAACCGCCAACGACCACGACCGGGAATACGCCCGCCGGGCACCCAACGTCACCATTACGCCTGATGGCAAAGCTATCTGGGCCAACAAATGGATGGCTGCCGGGGCGGAAATCGTGTGGGACATGGTGCACTACGACGTGCAGCTGATCGGTGGCGTAACCTTGCACCAAGGCAAAATTGCCGAAATGGCCACCGGTGAGGGTAAAACGCTCGTGTCGACCTTGCCGGCATTCCTCAACGCGCTGTCGAAACGCGGGGTACACTTGGTAACTGTCAACGACTACCTCGCCAAGCGTGACTCGGAGTGGAATGCGCCGCTGTTCGAGTTCCACGGCATCACCGTGGATTGCATCGACAAGCACCAGCCCAACACCGATGCCCGCCGCCGCGCTTACGCTGCCGACATCACCTACGGTACCAACAACGAATTCGGCTTCGACTACCTGCGCGACAATATGGCGCGCGACCCGGAGGAACTGGTGCAGCGCAAGCACCACTACGCCATCGTCGACGAAGTTGACTCCGTACTGATTGACGACGCCCGGACGCCGCTCATCATCTCAGGCCCGGTGCCCAAAGGCGACGTGCATGAGTTCCTGATTCTGAAGCCGCGCATTCAGCGCCTCGTGGAGGAGCAGCGTAAAATGGTGCAGCAGTACTTGCTCGACGCTAAGCGCCTCATCAAGGAAGGCAACGACGGCCCCAAGGAAGGGGAGGGCGGCTTGGCACTGTTCCGCGCGTTCCGTGGCTTGCCCAAGAGCAAGCCACTGATCAAGTTCCTCTCGGAAACCGGTAACCGCGCCATTCTGCAGAAAGTGGAAAACCACTACCTGCAGGACAACCAGCGCCAGATGCCGCAGGCCGACAAGCCGCTGCTCTTCACCATCGATGAGAAGAACAACCAGATCGAGCTGACCGAAAAGGGCATCGACCTGATTACCGGCCAGGGTGAGGATGCCAGTTTCTTCATCATGCCCGACATCGGCATGGACATCGCGGCCATTGAAAACAACAAGGCCCTGACCGCCGAAGAGCGCCTGCACCAGAAAGAGCACCTGATGCAGGAGTATCAGGAGAAGTCGGAGCGCATTCACACGGTAAACCAGCTGCTGAAGGCGTACACGCTGTTTGAGCGCGACGACCAGTACATCGTGACCGACGACCACAAGGTGAAAATTGTGGACGAGCAGACTGGTCGTGTAATGGAAGGCCGCCGGTACTCTGATGGTCTGCACCAGGCCATCGAAGCCAAGGAAAACGTGCGCATTGAAGATGCCACGCAGACCTACGCTACCGTGACGCTGCAGAACTACTTCCGCATGTACCACAAGCTGGGCGGCATGACCGGTACAGCTGAAACGGAAGCGGGCGAATTCTGGCAGATCTACAAGCTAGACGTGGTCGTGATTCCGACCAACCGCGGCATTGCCCGCAAAGACCAGCACGACAAGGTGTACAAGACCACGCGTGAGAAGTACAACGCCGTGGCCGAGGAAATCCAGGAGCTGGTACAAGCCGGTCGCCCGGTGCTGGTGGGTACTACTTCGGTAGAAAACTCGGAAATCATCAGCCGCATGCTGAAGCTGCGCAAGATTCCGCACCAGGTGCTGAACGCAAAGCAAAACCAGCGCGAAGCCGAAATTGTGGCCGGCGCCGGTTACCCCGGCACCGTAACCATCGCCACGAACATGGCTGGTCGCGGTACCGACATCAAGCTGCGCGAAACCTCACGTGAGGCGGGCGGTCTGGCCATCATTGGTACGGAGCGCCACGAGTCCCGCCGCGTCGACCGCCAGCTGCGGGGTCGTGCCGGCCGCCAGGGTGACCCGGGTACGTCGCAGTTCTTCGTGAGCTTGGAAGACAACTTGATGCGTCTGTTCGGCTCGGACCGTATTGCCCGCCTCATGGACCGTATGGGTCTGGAAGAAGGCGAGGTGATTCAGCACTCGATGATTACTTCGTCGATTGAGCGGGCGCAGAAGAAAGTAGAGGAAAACAACTTCGGCATCCGTAAGCGCCTGCTGGAGTACGACGACGTGATGAACGCCCAGCGCGAGGTGGTGTACCGCCGCCGCCGCAATGCTCTCTTCGGCGAGCGTCTGGAACTGGACGTGTGGAACATGATCTACGACGTGGCCGACGACACCGTGGCCGGTCACAAGATCAGCGGTGACTACGAAGACTTCAAGCTGGCCATCATCCGCGTATTCGGCTACGACACACACATCACGGCGGCTGAGTTTGCTGGCCAGCAGCCGGCGCAGCTCACGCAGCGCCTGTACGACGAGGCGCTGGGCTACTACCACTCGAAAAACGAGGTGATTGGCGAGTCGGCGCTGCCGCTCATCAACGACCTGATCGAGCAGAACGCCCCGTTTGAGAACATCGCCGTGCCCTTCTCGGATCAGCGCAAGCAAGTGACGGCCGTAGCCAGCCTGCGCAAGGCGCAAGCCAACAACGGTTTAGAACTGATCCGCGCCATGGAGAAAGTGGTGGCGCTGTCGATTATCGACGAGGCCTGGACCCAGCACCTGCGCGCCATGGACGACCTGAAGCAGGTGGTGCAGAACGCCGTGTACGAGCAGAAAGACCCGTTGCTGGTGTACAAGTTCGAGTCGTTTGAGCTGTTCAAACGCATGATCAGCAAGGTAAACGAAGACACCGTTTCCTTCCTGTTCCACGCCGATATCCCCGCTACGCAGGGCGGTCCGACCGAAGAACCCGAAATTTTCTTCGAGGAGGCCGCTGCTGCGCCGCGTATGCCGCAGCCCAAGCTGAAGGCTGAGAAGGAAGTCTCGACCACTTCGCTGGGCGCTGGCCCCGAGGACCTCGAACAAGCGCACGACTTGGGCCTGGAACCGCTGGAAAAGCAGGTGCCGGTACGCTCGCAGAAGGTCGCCAACCGCAACGATAAAGTGAGCGTGCAGTACATGGACGGCCGCATCGTACGTGACGTAAAGTTCAAGAGCGTGGAAGAAGACGTGATGAACAACCGCGCCGTGCTGATCGATTAAATACTAGTTAGCGCGAATTCTAGCGGATTTAACAAATGGTTGAAACAGCAATGCCACGGCTTTCGCCGTGGCATTGCTGTTTCAAGTGGCCTAAGCATCGTTTGCGTAATGGCAGCCATGGTTGCTTACATTGTCACCAAGCGTCTGTAGGCGGCTTAGAGTTGCATAGCTGCGTTACTTCTTGAGTTCGTTTCTTCGTTTAAATTCTGAATTGATGTTGCGTCTAAGCAGCTACCTGGTAAAGCTCCTCTTAGCAGCAATGATGACTAGTTGTTCGTATGATAACTCTCCGACTACTGAAAACTTCACAGCTGCCAACGGGTGGTTTCAACTAAGGGTGCCTACTGCCTGGCAACACGGCTTTGAGAAAGAACTTTACACGTTCACTGACCCTACTAATCCAGATTGGGCCTTTCAGATTTCGGCTTATAAGGCAGTTGCTGATACAATCTCAGACTTCAGCTTGCAGGCTGAACTACAAAAAGAGCTTCGTGCCCATCCTGACGCTAGAATAGTCACGTTAGCCAACAGGCAAATGGTGTACTACATCCAAAGGCGTGAAGGGTATCCAATGCACTGCTGGATAGTGGGCGGCGAGAGATGCAAAGCGTTTTGCACCTTTACCACGGACCAGCCCAATGAAGACGGCACTTTGAATATGGTTCAGAAAGCCGTTGCATCAATGACGCTTAAATAAAGAGCGCCGCGAAATTTTCAACACGCTCTACCTTTGCTGCCTATGTCTACTGCCGAAAACCTCGCCGCCCGCATCGATCATACACTGCTGAAGCCCGACGCCACGCGCGAACAAATCGAAGAGCTGTGTGCCGAGGCCCGCGACGCGGGTTTTGCCAGCGTGTGCGTGCCGCCGCACTTTGTGCCGGTGGCCGATGCGGCCTTGCGCGGCTCGGAGGTGATGGTGTGTACCGTCATTGGGTTTCCGCTGGGCTATAGCACCTCAGCTGTAAAGCTGGCGGAGGCTACGGAAGCACTGGCCATGGGCGCTACCGAGCTGGACATGGTGATGAACGTCGCGGCTTTCAAATCAAATGAGGATGTGGCCGTGCAGCACGATATCCGGCAGCTGGCCGAGCTTTGCCACAGCCACGAGGCCATCCTGAAGGTCATCATCGAGACTGCCCTGCTCACGCCTGATGAAATTCGCCGTGCCTGCGACCTGTGTGCCGCAGCCGGCGCGGATTTTGTGAAGACCTCCACCGGCTTTGCTAGCCGTGGTGCTTCGGTGGAAGATGTGCGGCTGATGCGCGACCAACTGCCGAGCCACGTGCGTATAAAAGCTGCTGGCGGTATCCGCACCCACGTACAGGCCCTGGCGCTGGTGCTGGCCGGTGCCGACCGCCTCGGCGCTTCCGCCGGCCTAGCTTTGCTCTCCCCCGATGACGACTCCACCCATGAAACGTCCGCTTACTAACGTGCTGTCGATTACTGCTCTGCTTGCGCTGGCGGCTTGTGCTACTTCAGGCCCTGGGTCGCCTTCGGCTTCCTCCAAACCCGATACCACGCGGCCCGGCAACGCCTCAGCCGGCAAGGGCAGCCAGCCGGTGGCCGAAGACCTGGCCAAGTACCGCCCCAAATTCACGCCGCCTGCGGCGCCGAAAGCTGCTGCCGCTAAGGCGTACGTGGCGCCTACCAACCACGTCAACGCTCAGGTAGACCAACGCCTGCGCGACCTGGCTTTCACCAACCAGAACGTAAAGTACACTGACGGCTGGCGCATTCAGGCCTACATCGGGCTGGAGCGTGACCAGGCCATGGCCATTCGTCGGTCCGTTATCAGCCGCTACCCGGAAGAAACCGATTACTTGACTTTCAAGCAGCCCATTTACCGGCTGTACATCGGCGACTACGTTTCGCGCCTAGAGGCTGAGCGGGCCCTATTACGTATTCGGCCGTTGGCCCCCAAAGCTGAACTGCAGGTAACCCAGGTGCTTATCAACAAAACCCGCTTCTAACCATGCCGCTAATCCGCCAGCTGCAATGGGATGAACTGGATTTGTTGCAAGGTCTTGAGGTTATCCCCATCGAATACGAAGACGGCTCTGGCCAGCAGTACCGCGTCAGAAAGGATGGTCTGGTGCTGCTGCTGTCGCTGTGGCCGGCCAACGGCATCGTGGACGTCACCCTGACGCATCCGGCCTCCGATGCCATTTTGCTGGACCTGCGCGTGGCCGTGCGAGGCCCGGTGCGCTACAACAACGACAAACGTGGTGAATACCTGGAATTCCCAGACTGCGTGCTGATCAGCCGGCTGGGTTTCGGGGAAGAAGAAAGTGCGTTCAGCCCCAATCTGATCGGGCGCTCCATGCTGGTGTCGGTGCGCCCGCACATGAGCGTGCTGTTCGAGTAACGCCGTAGAGAGGTGCTCCGAATGGTTGTACCTTGCGGGCTATGCAGCATTTGCTTTCCCGGATTCAGGAACTAGCCGCCGCTCAAGCCGCCGACGTGGTTGGGCTGCGCCACCACTTGCACGCTCATCCCGAGCTTTCGTTTGAAGAATACGAGACGTGTGCTTTCGTAGCCGCCGAGCTGCGCAAGCTTGGTCTCGACCCACAACCCATTGCTACTACGGGTCTCGTGGCCCTCATTGAGGGCCGCAACCCCGGCGCCCGTACCGTAGCGCTGCGGGCTGATATGGACGCACTACCCATCCAGGAGCAAAACGACGTTCCGTACCGCTCGCAGAACCCCGGGGTGATGCACGCCTGCGGCCACGACGTGCATACTTCCTCGCTGCTGGGAGCTGCCCGTATCCTCACGCAACTGCGCGACGAGTTTGAAGGCACCATCAAGCTAATGTTTCAGCCCGGCGAAGAGCGACTACCCGGTGGCGCCTCTATTATGATCAAGGAAGGCGTGCTGGAAAACCCGCAGCCCCAAAGCGTGCTCGGCCAGCACGTGTTTCCGCACCTGCCCGCCGGCCAGATCGGGGTGCGCTCCGGGCGATACATGGCCAGCACCGATGAGTTGTACCTGACTGTGCGCGGCAAAGGTGGCCACGGTGCCATGCCCGAACACAACCTTGATCCGGTGCTGGTAGCAGCGCACATTATTGTAGCGGCACAGCAGATTGTGAGCCGCCGGGCCAATCCCAAATTGCCCTCGGTGCTGTCGTTTGGTAAAGTCATTGCCAACGGCGCCACCAACGTTATTCCAAATGAGGTCTACATCGAAGGCACGTTCCGCACCATGAACGAGCAGTGGCGCCAGGAAGCGCACCGTCACCTGCGCCAGCTTTGCGAAGGCTTGGCCGAATCGATGGGGACTACCTGCGAATTGGAAATTCGCAATGGGTATCCCTGCCTCGAAAACGATCCTGCTACCACCGAGCGCATCCGCGCCGCGGCCGTGGCATACCTCGGCGCGGAGAACGTAATTGAGCTGGATCAGTGGATGGCGGCTGAAGACTTCGCCTACTTCTCGCAGGCCGCGCCGTCGTGCTTTTACCGCCTCGGCACCCGCGCCCTCGACGGCCGCTACGCTTCTTCCGTACACACGCCTACCTTCGACGTCGAAGCGCACGCCCTTACGGTGGGGCCCGGCCTCATGGCTTGGCTAGCGTTAAACGAGTTGCAGGGTTAAGCTGGCACGTGCCAGCACGAAGCGCACCGCACTGAACATGAAGAAAGGACTATGGCTTGCCTTGCTGCTGGGCTTGCCGCTGGCGGCAGTAGCCCAGCGACGCATCAGTAACCCCACCCAGCTCTGGCCGGAGCTACAGACCGAGCTGGCTTTGCAGGACAACTCGTATGTGCTGCTGAGCGCACAGAATCGGCGGTCGGTAGAGTCGCGTTATAACAGCGGTACGTTTGATTACGTGTTGCTGCGCGCTGCCTACGAAAGGTTCTGGAGCCCGCAATGGAGCGGCGGCATTATGGCCCGCTACGCGGCTACCGCATCGTCGGGCAACAATATTTTTGCGCCGGAGCTGTTGCTGCGTCACCGCGGCAGCTGGCTCGGGCTGACTTGGGGCCAGCGCCTGGGCCTGGAGTACGCCTTTTTGCCCGCCGGGGAGCGTAACCTGGGTACCACCCGGCTGCGCCTTGATGTGGAGCGCCTGCTACCAGTCGGTAAACTGATGCTTCGCCCGCGCGTGGCCTGGGAAGGTGCTCTGAACGTGCGTCTGCAGCCTGAGGATGACCAACCCGAGGAGCGTACGCTGGATCAGGGCGGTTTTCGGGCAGAAGTAGGAGTTCGGCTTTCCGACCACGTTGACTTGACGCCTTATTTCGCCTGGCAGACCAATTATATCGTCACGCAGTTTCAGTTTGATTCGAGTGGCAACATCACGTCGGGCGGGCGTACCAACCTAGTGTCGCCCATCATTGGCTTGGATGTTCGATTTACCTTATTCCAAGGCAAGCAAACATTCGACAGGATTCAGTTGCCAACGCAGCACTAGGGTAGTTGACAATGTGTCAGCAAAATTGACAACTTGTAATCTGGGTCATGCAAGCCTATTCGTTGTTTTTTGCCTTAGGCTTTGGCAGGCTAGTTATATTTATTCATGAAATAAGACATTTAGTCAGGTTGATTTGAGTGGTACGGAATTTATAAATGAACAGGTGTCTCGCACAGTGCAAGACGCCTTGATCAGAAACCGAAACCACTTTCATACAACTATGGCAACCATGTTTAATTCGCTTCCTGCCCTGCGTCCTACACGCTCCATCGACGCGATGATGAACCAGTTGTTGAACGACACGCTGCCGGGTTTTGCTAATGCCGGCACGGGCTTCATGCCAGCAGCCGATGTGCTCGAAACCTCTGAGGGCTTCGAGTTGCTGCTGACCTTGCCGGGTATTCCTAAAGACGCCTTGACTATTGACGTGCACGAAGGCGCCCTTACGGTAAGCGGCGAGCGTAAAGCCCCGGCCACCGAAGGCGAAAACGCTCCCAAGGTGCGCCGCGTGGAGTCGAGCTACGGTGCCTTCACCCGCAAGTTCCGCCTGCCTGAGACCGTAAACGTAGATGGAATTCAGGCCGAACTCACCGATGGTGTGCTGCGCCTGTTGCTGCCTTTTGACACGCAGAAAACGACCAAGCGCCTGATTGAAGTGCGCTAACTGTCAGCTGAATCTGAAAAAAAGGCACCCTTTTGTGGTGCCTTTTTTGTTGGTCCAACTGTTGTAATACTCGTAATGTCAATGCAACCCCGCACGAAGCGCCGGGTATCTCACGTTATGGAACGAGCAAGGCATTGCCTTGACACGAAACATTTCGTACTTTAATTTCAGACTCTCAACACTTCCATATTTCTCTTACCCATGCAAGCCAAACAAATGATGCTCGGCCTCATGGCCTCCGCTGTGCTCGGTGGGAGCGTGGCCGTTGGTGGGTACAAGTTGCTGGAGCCGGAGCGCTCGGTAGAGTCCCAGACCGTGGCAACTGACCCCAACGTGCGCTACACCAGTGCACTGCGTAACTCCACTTACAACGTGCCGGAAGGCCTGAACTTCGTGGCCGCTGCGGCTGCCGTGACGCCTGCCGTAGTGCACGTAATGACGGAGTACGCCCCGAAAGTGGCGCAGAACGACCAGATCCGGATGGATCCGTTCCTGCGGCAGTTTTTCGGCGACGACTTTAACGGGTACCGTTCACCACAGCGCGGACCGCAGGTTGGCTCGGGTTCGGGTGTAATCATCGCCGCCAACGGCTACATCGTGACCAACAATCACGTTATCGATAAAGCCGACAAAATCGAGGTAGTACTGGACGATAAGCGTAAGTACAGCGCGACGCTGGTAGGTGCTGACCCGACTACCGACTTGGCCCTGCTCAAAGTAGAGGCTGACAACCTGCCCTACGTGCGCTACGCCAACTCCGACCAAGTGAGAGTGGGCGAATGGGTGTTGGCTGTGGGCAACCCCTTCAACCTGAACTCGACCGTCACGGCTGGCATTATTTCGGCTAAAGGACGTAACATCAATATCCTGAACCGCGAAGACCGCATGGGTATCGAGTCGTTTCTGCAGACCGACGCGGTGGTAAACCCCGGCAACTCTGGTGGCGCACTCGTCAACCTGAAGGGCGACCTGATCGGTATCAACTCGGCCATTGCCTCGCGTACCGGCTCGTTTGAAGGCTATTCGTTTGCCGTGCCTAGCTCCATCGTGAGCAAGGTGATTGACGACCTGCTGAAATACAAAGTGGTGCAACGCGCGCTGCTGGGCGTGAACATCCGTGAGGTAGATGCTACGCTGGCTTCGGAGAAAAAGCTGAAGTCCCTGGACGGGGTGTATGTGGTGGGCATGAGCAAGAGCAGTGCTGCCGCCGATGCCGGCCTGAAAGAAGGCGACATCATCACCGAAATTAACGGCGTGAAGGTGAATACCTCTTCGCAGCTGCAGGAGCAGGTGGCCCGCTTCCGCCCCGGCGACAAGATTAAGGTAACTTACCTGCGCGGCGACGACCGGAAGACGGCCACCGCCACCCTGCGCAACTCTTCGGGTACTACCGACATCGTGCGCGAGGAAACCACGGCGGCCATTGAGTATGAAGGCGCTAAGTTCTCGCCCCTCACCCGGCAAGAGCAGAACAAGCTGGACATTGAAGGCGGTGCCAAGATCAGCGGCGTGCGCGGCTCCAACTTCCGCGAAACGGGTATCGGCGACGGGTTCATCATCACCCGCATCGACAAGAACAAGGTGACCAAGCCTCAGGACGTGAAACGCTTCCTGGAAGCCGCCAAGGACAACCAAGGCGCCTTGGTAGAGGGTGTGTACCCCGACGGCCGCAAAGCGTATTACCCCATCGGGCAGGCAGAATAAATACTGCACTTGCTGCGTTAATAACCTGACAAGAGCCTCCGCCTTCCGGGCGGGGGCTTTTTTGTTAGCTTTGTTTCTACACGAAAGCGTCCGTCATCCGGATTAAGGAGGGGCCTTTTCAAGCTGGACGGTGGCTTGTTGAGTCCTTCCGTTCAGGCGTTAAAAAGCCCTTTCTTAATCCGGATGACAAATCCATCTTACCGACACAAACCCTACATACCCACCCATGAAACTAGCCATTGAAGAAGCCACCGCCACCGGCGCCGACGTTCAGGAACACGACCATCACGGCATTCGCCAAGTGCTGCGCGAGCTGGGCATTCAGGAAACCAACGCGGCCTTCAGCACCGGTCTGCAGTGGGGCGGCGAAGCCAACGAGCAGGTGCGCAGCATCAGCTCGCCCACCGATGGCAAGCTGATTGCCAAAGTGCGCATGGCTACCGCTGCCGATTATGAGCAAGTGGTACAGACGGCACAGGAAGCTTTCAAAAGCTGGCGGCAGGTGCCCGCGCCCAAGCGTGGTGAAATCGTGCGGCAAATCGGCAACAAGCTGCGCGAGTACAAGGAGCCGCTGGGTAAGCTGGTAAGCTACGAAATGGGCAAGATCCTGCAGGAAGGCCTCGGCGAAGTGCAGGAGATGATTGATATCTGCGACTTTGCGGTGGGTCTGTCGCGTCAGTTGCATGGCCTCACCATGCACTCGGAGCGCCCCGCGCACCGCATGTACGAGCAGTACCACCCGTTGGGCGTGGTAGGCATTATTTCGGCCTTCAACTTCCCGGTGGCTGTGTGGAGCTGGAATGCCATGCTGGCCGCCGTGTGCGGCGATGTGAATATCTGGAAGCCTTCGGAAAAGACGCCGCTGGTGGCCGTGGCCGTGCAGCACATCATTAAAGATGTACTGCGCGAAAACGAATTGCCGGAGGGTATCTTCAACGTCATCATTGGGGATGCTGAAATCGGGGGGCTGATGTCGGCCGATGAGCGCGTACCGCTGGTGTCGGCTACAGGCTCGACGCGTATGGGCAAGAAGGTAGGTGCTGTAGTAGGTGCCCGCCTCGGCAAGGCCCTGCTGGAACTCGGCGGCAACAATGCCATTATCCTCACGGCTAACGCCGACCTCGACATTGCCATTCGCGCGGTACTGTTCGGGGCTGTGGGCACGGCGGGACAGCGCTGCACCACCACGCGCCGCCTCATCATCCACGACAGCATTTACGAGGACGTGAAGCAGCGCCTGCTCAACGCGTACCCGAAGCTGCCCATTGGCCACCCGCTACAGGACGGCAACCTCGTCGGCCCGCTGATCGATACCGACGCCGTGCAGGGCTTCACCAAAGCCTTGGAGGCGGTGCAGCAGGAAGGCGGCAAACTGCTCACCGGCGGCGAAGTGCTCAGCGGCTCGGGTTACGAAACCGGTACCTACGTGCAGCCTGCGCTGGTGGAAGCTCAGAATGAGTACCACACCGTGCAAGAAGAAACCTTCGCCCCGATTCTGTACCTGATCAAGTACTCTGGTGACGTAGAAAACGCCATTGCGCTGCAGAACGGCGTGCGCCAAGGTTTGTCGTCCTCGATTTTCTCGCTGAACATGCGCGAAACCGAAGCCTTCCTGGCCGCTACCGGCTCCGACTGCGGCATTGCCAACGTGAACATCGGTACTTCGGGCGCCGAAATCGGTGGTGCCTTCGGTGGCGAGAAGGAAACCGGCGGCGGCCGCGAATCGGGCTCGGATGCCTGGAAAATCTACATGCGCCGGCAGACCAACACGATTAATTACAGCACGCAACTACCGCTGGCCCAGGGTATCAAATTTGATATCTAAACCAATACCATTAAAAAAGCCCGGCCAATGAATTGGCCGGGCTTTTTTGTAAGTGCATGCTGCTCGCCTATTGAATCATCAGTGTCTGGGTGTAGGCTGTTCCATTTGTGCCGCGCACCTGCAGACGATACAACCCACCCGGTAGCTTTGGTAGCTTCGTGGAGAGGAGCTGGGGCTCTGATGTAGGGCTGCGCTCAAGCGGGAATTGGTGTACCACCCGACCATGGCCATCGAACAGACGCCCCGTCAGCGGCTCGGCGGACGGGTGGTGCAAGCGTAGATACAGCTGCTCGGAAGCCGGATTGGGGTAAACGCTGAACTCGTTCTGCGCAGGCTTCGCTGCAGCAGTGGCTACCAAGGCGGGAGTAAATGTGTATACCACTCCCAATGACGGAACCCCCGTAATGGCTCCGTAGCACGGCGAGCTGCAGTTTTCCACCTGCAAACCGGGATTGTCAGCCGAGCCGGTTGGAGTCACCGCGACGTTGTTGTCGGTCACAGCTTTGATAAAGATGTGATTGTTGTTGAAAGTAGTGGCCGTGGTATTGTTGGGCCCAAAGCGAATCTCCATTTGCCCGGTCCGCTCATACAGCCACACCTGAAACCGCACGTAGTGCGAAGGGTCGGGTAGGGTAGGAGTAGTTTGAGCAATGCCGGCGTCTTTCCACTCAATCTTGCCGATCCGGTCGCCTACGGGACCTGTTAGTTGGTAGTAGATGGGCGAAGCGCTGGAGCCACCGCCGTTAAAGTTTGCATCCTGAATCAGGCCGCCGCCGAAGGGAGTGTTGTAAACAAACAGGTAGCCCGCTCCGCCGAACTGCACGCCCCTGGCAAGCACATTAATGGTGGAGACGGGTTGATTGCGAAACATGAAGGTAAACCCCAAGGCAAGCGGAAAGGATGCGCTACGGTTCCATGTCTGGTTGTTGTTTACGACTTGCATGGAAGGCAGCGTCACGTACGGCTGCTGCCGGGCGCTGGAGAAAGTAAACGGGGCCGCCGTCTGGGCGTAAGCTTGGGCTAAACCCAATAACAGGGCGAGAGTGAGGTATAATTGACGCATTGGCGGGCTCAATAGTGCGTGAGTGAGAAGCTATACTGAAGAGTCCTTCAACCGCCGCTACGTTGCATACGGGTTTTCTAATATCCTATATGAACCTCAGTCTACCACATGCCCGGGCACCCACAGCAAGTCAACTGCTGCACAAAAAACAACACCCAGCCGTGTGCTACAGCTGGGTGTGAAATGCAAGGCGTGAAACATCGGCTTACGCCGGATACGCAATGAAATAGTAGTTCTTGCTCTGCTCAAACTGCTGCACAAATTCCACCCGCGTAAGCGGTGCGGCGCCGCTCAGCCAGCGCTTCATGAGCGACACTTGCAGACCGGCTTCCTGCGTGAGCAGGTCGTACACCTGCTCGGGGCGGGTACCGTAGCAGTCGGCGGCGCCAAGGCCGTGCTCAAAGATGATGACCGGCCGGGTGCGGCGCAGCGTCTGCACGGCACCCTGCAGTACCTGCAGCTCGGCACCTTCCACATCGATTTTGATCAGGTCGACGCGCTGATCGGCGGCGATGATGTGGTCCATCAAATCCGTCTGCACGTCGATGGTGGTGTCCTGCTCGTCGGCCTTATCGTAGTTGCGCTTCTGCAGGCCGCTGTAGGCGGGGTTGCTGATAACGTAATTGAAAGTGGCGGTACCGCGCTGGTTGCTCAGCGCCACGTTGGAAATGGTGGCCCGGCCGGTATCGTGGTAGCGGCGCTTCAGCTCGGCGTAGAGGTCGGGGAGGGGCTCGAAACCGAAGTGCTTGCCCTGCGGCGCGGCGGCCAGCATCAGGTCCAGCACCTCGCCCTTGTGGCAGCCGATGTCGATACAGGTAGAAGCTGGCTGGCACACGCGGCGAATCACGGCGAGGCTTTGCTCGTCGTACTGCTGGTTTTTGGTAAAGGCGATGGGCAACCGCTTCAGAATGGATTTGAGCACTTCTTTCATGGCCGAACGGCAGGAGCAAAAGGAATCGGGCTTAAAGTTCGTGAAAAGCGGCGGCTTCGTCTGTTTTTGTAACTGGTGCAACCTCGTGCCTGCGCGGTGGTCTTTGGAGTGCTGATGGTCAAGAGAGTGGAAAATATGCCGCCGATGTCCGAACTTTATCCTCCACCCCCTGCTGTTAGCGAAACCACGCCCCCAACTGCTGCGCCTATGGAAGCTGTTGCTTACGTTGATATCAATGCTCCGCTAGTAGAACGCTGCCGTCTTGGCGACCGGCGCGCCCAAGCGGAGATTTACAAGCGCTACGCCAAAGCCATGTTCAACGCCTCGTTGCGCATCACCGGCGACTACGCCGAGGCTGAAGATGTGCTGCAGGAGTCGTTTCTGAGCGCTTTTCGCGAGCTACACACTTACAAAGGCGATTCGTCTTTCGGCTCTTGGCTGAAGCGCATCGTCATCAACAAAAGCATCAACTGCCTGCGCAACCGCCGCCTGCAGCTGGTGTCGCTGGCTGAGCAGCACGATGGTGCCGGCGCTGAGGAGCCGGCAACCCCGGGCGAGGTGGATGACGTACAGTGGCGGGCCGACATCCTGCGCCGCTGCATTCAGGACCTGCCCGATGGCTACCGCCTGGTGCTGACGCTGTATCTGCTGGAAGGCTACGACCACGGCGAAATAGCCACCATCCTCGACATCACCGAATCCACCTCCAAGTCGCAATACAGCCGGGCCCGCAAGAAATTGCTGGAACTGGCACGGCAACAAGGATTGTAATAATCGTTTCACAGAACAGCGGCCACCCAGAGCGCCCCACCCAAACAGCGCCCCGGCCGCGGGGAGCCACGTGCGAAAGACTATGACTGTCATGAAACCCAACTCCGGATTAGAAGGCTTCGTCGAGCGGCACCGCGCCGACCTCGACGCGTTCGAGCCGCGCCCCGACCTGTGGGACGCCATCGAAGCGCGCCTGGATGAGCCGGCCGGCACCGATGAGACGCCCACCCACGTCTTGCCGCTGAACCCAAGCATGCCGTCGGCCAATACAAATAAAACTTCTACTGCGCCTGCCTTTGCCTGGCAGCGCTACGCCGCCGCCGCTGCGGTTGCCATCATGCTGATGGCCGGTGGCTACGGCCTGCGCCGCGCCGATGAAATGACCGCTGCCCCGGTGGCTGACGTTGCGGCCGCGCTGCCCTCTATGCAGGACCAGCCCACAGCAGTAACCGAAGCTGTAGGTAACCCTGAGCCCATTACCGTATCGGCCAGTGCCCCGGCCCGCCGGGTAAATGCTGCTGTACGGCGCATGGAAGCTTATTACGCCTCCCAAATCCTGGAAAAGCAGCACGAGTTGCAGCAGTTTGATGCCGATGCAGCTTCTGGCACCATGCCCAAAGTGGCCGATTGGAAGCAGGAGCTGACGGCGCTCGACTCGACCTACCGCCAACTGCGCACCGAACTGTACCAGAACCCCGATCCGGATGCCGTGCTCGAAGCCATGAACCGCAACCTGCAAATCCGGTTAGACATTCTGAACCAGCAGTTGCGCACCCGCGAGCAGATCCGGCAGTACCACGACGAGTCGTACTCCGCTTCGGCCGCCAAGTAAGCTTCCTCCCCACAACACACCATGCATTCCTCGTTCCGTTTTTCCTTTCGCTGGATGCTGCCGCTGGCAGCCGTGCTGGCTGCCGCAGTTGGCCCAGCCGCCGCGCAAGGGCGCATGGCGGTGCCAGTGGGTGGCTTTGAGCAGCCCGGCCTTGCCGACCGCTACTGGGAGCAGCCCTCCCAAGACGGGCAGCAGGTGCAGCAGACCGGCCCACAACCCGACCCCACGGCGCCCGTGCCGGCGGTGGAAAAAAGCCGCAAGATCAGCCGCACGTTTAAAGCCCCTGCGGGCCGCTCGCTTACGCTGGACACCCGCTACGGCCGCGTGCAGATCAACACCTGGAGCCGCGCCGAAATCAAGACGGAAGTCGACATCGTGGCCCGCGCCGAGGAAGACGAGAAAGCGCAGCAGCTGCTGGATATGATCCAGGTGCTGATACAGGAGCACTCTGGTGCAGAGGGTGGTATTACGCTGCAAACACGCCTCGGCGAAATGCCGCGTGAATGTTACAGCCGTCAGCGCCTCTACGAAATCAATTTCACCATTTGGATGCCCAAAAACACGCCGCTGAAGGTCAAAAACAGCTTTGGCGATGTGAGCATCACCGGCGACCTGACCGCCGCGGCCGATCTGAAAGTGTGCTACGGCAGCCTGCGCACTGGCCGCTTGGAAGGCCCCCAAAACAGCATACGGGTAAGCAATGGCGCCGCAGTGGTGCAGTATGCCCGGCAGGCCTCCGTCGATGCTACGCACTCGCGCCTGCGCTTGGTAGAAGGCCAGACCGTGGACCTGCGTAACAACGGTTCCGATATCGATATCGGCACGGTGCAGGATCTGGTGGTGCACAGCCGCTACGGCGACGTGAACCTGGGCACCGTTCGCTCGCTGCAAGGATCTACTGGCTACTCGCGCTTCAGCATCGATAAGGTATCGGATCAGCTGGATATGAAGGTGCAATACTGCCCCTCCTTCGAAGTGCGTACCACCGGGCGTAACTTTAAGAGCATCAATGTAGACGGCGGGTACAGCACCATTCTGCTAAACTTTCCCGACGACGCTGGCTTCGTGTTCGATGTAAACGCTGAGAATGGGAAAGTATTGATAGATAAGCGCTTGGTGAAAGTGCGTGCCGAAGATAACAGCGCCTCGTCGACGGAAATGCAGGGGCGCTACGGAACTGCCCAGGCCCGAAACGGTGGCAGCGTCAACATCAAAACCCGCTATAGCAGCGTGAGCTTTAACCGCTAAACGGCTTCGGCGCCGCGGCGCTTGAACTGCTTAGTTACCATTATGTGAAGGCCCGAGGGGACGGAGTGAAGGAAAAAGCCGGCTGCAACCGGCTTTTTCTGTTTTGAGGAAAGGCCGTAGCGGGCCCTACCTTTGACGCATGCGCAAGCTGCTACTCGTGCTGGGGCTGAATTTGATCGGCTTTGGCAGCCAAGCCCAAACCACCACCCTTATGTCTTCCTCAGCCGCTGTCTCTGCCGTGCCGTCGCGCATGTCTACGCTCACGTTACGGCTGCGACCGGGGCAGGATCTGCGGCAGCAACTGCTGGCCGTGGTGCAAGCGCAGCAGCTGCGTGCCGCGGCCGTGGTAACGTGCGTGGGCAGCCTTACGCACGTTACGCTGCGGCTGGCTAATCAGGAAGGGCCAAGCGTGTACCGCGGCCATTTTGAGATTGTGTCCTTGGTGGGCACACTGGCCGAAAGCGGCAGCCACCTCCACCTATCGGTTTCGGATTCCACCGGGCGTACCATTGGCGGGCATCTACTCGATGGCAACCTGGTATACACTACTGCCGAAATAGTGCTGGGCGTGTTAGAGGATGTAGAGTTTCGGCGCGAAGCAGATCCAACCTTCGGTTACAAGGAACTGACGGTGTATCCGGCTGCGCCAGCCAAACCGGTACCGTCCACCCGTGGGCGTAAGCAGCCGAAAAATTAGCCGGCAGATAGCCGTTTGGGCCGCGGTTTGCCCCTCGCAATTCTGTATACTTGTAGCAATATCCGGTCGGCAGAACCTGTTACTGCCGGGTATGATGTAGTTTTATTTTACGCGTTTTATGACCCACCGCTACGCTGGTGCCGCTCTGGCACTGAGCTTATTGGCTGCCTCTGCGGAGGCTCAGCCGTCGGCCCCTGTTGCTCCGACTTCTTCTATTCCCGCTACCACGCCTGCCGCCGCGCCACTGTTGGGGCGCGAGGCCATCAGAGCCGGCATTGAGCTGCACGATAAGCAGGATTATGCCGCTGCCATTGCCACCTACCTGCGCGTACCCGCCAGCGACTCGTCGTACGCCACTGCGCAGGGTGAACTGTCGCTTTCCTACTGGGCCAATAAGCAGTACGACGAAGCGGCAGCAGCCGCGCAGCGCGCCATCGACCTAGGCATGAACAGCCCAATGCCCTATGTGTCGCTGGCCAATGCACTAGAGGACCTGGGGCAGATCGATAAGTCGCTCGAAACCTTTCGAACCGGCCTGAAGCGTTACCCGCTGCATAGCATGCTGTGGTACAATCAAGCCGTAACGCAGGCCAACCAGCCCAACCAGACGGCCGCCGCTGTGGCCTCGTACCAGCGCAGCCTGGAGCTGAAGCCCATGCACCCCGGCAGCCACCTGCAGTTGGCGCGCACCGAAATTCAGCAGGGACATACCACGCACGGCCTGCTCGGCTTGTTGGGTTATTTGCTGTACGAGCCAGATGGCCCCAACAGCAACGAAATACTGCTGATGGCCGAGCAGTTATCGGTGGGCAGCCTCGCGGTGGAAGAAAAGGAAAAGCGGAAGCCTACGTCGCCAAATGATGCCTTTGCGGAACTAGACCAACTCCTCAATGCTCGTGTGGCTCTACGCAAAGACTACCGCAGTGCCGTGAAGTTTCAGGCCGCCGTGGTAAAGCAGACGCAACTGCTGGTGGAGAAATTTCCCTTGGCCACCGATGCCGCCCAGGCTGACTTTTGGCAGCGCGCCTACGGCCCCATGGTGGAAGTACTGCGCCAGGGCGACAACCTGACTACGTTCACGTACTTCATCCTCAGCTCGGCCAATGATAAATCGGCGCTGAAGTGGGTGAATGGCAACTCCGCCAAGGTAAAAAAGCTGATGGAGGCGCTGAGCCCGAGGATGATGACCTTGCGCGACTTTCAGACGGTGGTGCGCAACGGCAAGCCGACGCGCGTGGAAGCCTGGTTTAACAACTCGGGCGGTATCAACGGCCTCGGCGACGCTCGGCGGGATGCCGCCGGCAAGATATTTTACGAAGGCCCGTGGGAGCATTTTGATGCCGAAGGCAATCTGTCGGCCGAAGGCAGCTACAAAAACAACGAGCCGGCCGGTTCCTGGCGCTATTACTACGACGACGGCACGCTGCTGCGCGAAACCACTTACGACGACCAAGGCAAGCGTAACGGAGCCTACCGCGAGTACCATGAGAATGGCCAACGCTACATCGAGGGCATGTACCGCGACGATAAGCCCGTGGGGGTGGCCAAAATCTACCATTCGTGCGGGGCGCTCAAGGAAGAGCGCACGTACGACAACACCGGCAGCGCAGAGGGCGCTTTCACCAAGTACTACGCCAACGGGCAAGTGGAAGCGCGCGGTACTTACCGCCGCGATGAGATGGATGGCCCCGTTACCAATTTCTACGCCGATGGCACGGTAGAAACCGAGTTGGTCATGGTGGCCGGCAAGGAGCACGGCCCGTTCACCTCGTATTGGGCCGGACCGGGCAAGCGCGTAGAAACCCGTGGCACCACGGAGCAGGGGCTGGTGCACGGCACTTACACGAACTACTTCCCCAACGGGCAGGTGCGCACCACGGGCACCTTTACCCGTGGCAAGCGCACGGGCCTCTGGCGTACTTATTACGCCGATGGCAAGCTCTCTGAGGAGCGCAACTTCGACAACGAAGGTCGTCTGCACGGCAGTTACCGCGACTACGACCTCGACGGGGTGGTATACAATGAAATGACCTACGACCGCGACCAGCTGCGCAAATCGGTGTACCTGGACAAGGCCGGCAAGCCGTTGCAGCAGAATAGCGTCGGTAGCAAAACTTCCGAAGTGCGCGGCCTGCGCCCCGACGGCTCGCCGCTGTACACCGGCAGCTACCGCAACGGCCTGACGCACGGCGAATGGACTTACGTGTACCGGCATGGCACCGTATCGGAGAAGCGGCGCTGGCGCGATGACAAGCTCGACGGTGTGCAGGAGGAATTTCACCCGAACGGCAAGCTCAAAACCCGCACTACTTACGAGAACGGCGAAAAGCACGGCCGCTACGAGCAGTACGCAGCCGATGGCGTGCTGCGGCAAGAGGGCTGGTACCACCGCGGCCAGGAGCACGGTGCCTGGCGCGACTATTACGCCGACGGCCACCTGAACGAAGAATACGGCTACCACCTGGGGCAGCAGAACGGCCTGCGGCGCAGCTATACCACCAGCGGCAAGCTGTGGAGCGAAATGTGGACTGCGGCCAGCCTGCCCACGCGCATCGTGGAGTACGACTCAGTGGGCAAAAAGCTGGCTGATGTGCAGTTGAAGCCGGACGCTACCAGCTACGTGCTGCCCTACGCCTCCGGCAAGCCCCGGCTGCGCATGGCCCTGACCTGCGGCCTGTACGCGGGAGGCGAGTGGTTGCTGCCTTCGGGCAAGGCCTCGGCGACGGCGGCCATGCGCCTGGGTAGCCGGGAAGGTGCTTCCAAAACCTACTACGCCAACGGCAAGCTGGCCACCGAAGGTCAGTACGAAGGCAACAAGACCGTGGGCGAGTGGAAATATTACTCTGCCGATGGCAAGCTCCGCAGCAAGGGCAGCTTTGTGCAGGGTGAGCAGGACGGGGAGTGGACCTGGTACAACGCCAACGGGCAGGTGACCCACGTGGAAACCTACCGCAACGGCCGGCAGCACGGCACCAGCCGCCGCTTCGACGACAACGGTCAGCTCATCTATGAGAAAAATTACGTGAGCGGCGACATCATGGCTTGGCGCCATTTGCAGCCCAACGGCCAGCCCGGCCCGTGGCAGGACCTGAGCAGCCAGAACGGCACCGTGCGCAGCTTCTTTGCCAATGGCAAGCCATCGGCGGAAGAAACCTACAAAAACGGTCTGCTCGATGGCAAGAGCCACCTCTACCACAGCAACGGTCAGCTGTACCGCGAAACCGAAGTGCGCGACGGCCTCACTACCGGGCTGCAGCGCACCTACTCGGCCGAGGGCAAGCTACTAATCGAGGAAAACTACCTGCACGACGAGCAGCACGGCCGCAGCCGCTATTTCCGCCCCGATGGCGCGCTGGAGCGGGAAGAAAGCTGGCGCTGCGGGGAGCGGCAGGGCCCCACGGTATACTACTCTGCCCAAGGCAAGCCCGAACGCACCGAACAGTACTGGAACAACAACGTGTATGATGCCAAATAAGCAATGGCTGCGGGCACTGGCCGTGGCGGCGCTACTGCTAAGTGCTGCGCCGCTGCACGCCCAACAACAGCCTGCGCAGGTGCTGGCGCAGGTGCAGCAGCAATTTCCTGGGCAGCCGGCCGTATTTATGGATTACCGGCAGGACGTGACGCTGGAGCTGCGCGGCGATTCGCTGGCCGTGGTAGCCCGCCACCACCGCGACCTGCTGCACGTCACGGAAGGCACCGCCGCCTTTGCATCCGACCGCGTGTTTAGCTCGCATTTTGCGCGCCTGCAGAAAATCGAAGCCAAAACGCTGGTGCCGGCCGGTACCAGCTACCGCACCCAGAAAGTGCAGCACTTTCAGGATAAGTTTGAGGTACGCCCGGGCATCTTCTTCGACGATGTGCGTTCCGTGAGCTTCACGTACCCGGCCGTGGGACCCGGCGCCCGCACCGTGAGCGACTACAGCGTGCGTTACCCCGATGCGCGCTTTCTGCTGCCGTTTTACTTCGCTAGCGGCGTACCCGTGCGCCACGCCGAGCTTACAGTGACGGCCCCGCGCAGCGTACGGCTCAGCTACAAGCTGTTTGGGGCCGATCAGACGGCTATCAAGTTTACCCGCGAAGAGAAGGGCAACAACGTGGTGTACCGCTGGGCAGCCGACAACCTACCTGCTCCGCCCCGCGAAAGTGACGCGCCGGAAGAAGCCTGGTACCTGCCGCACGTGGTGTACTATGTAGAGGAAGCACCGCTCGGCGGCAAGGCGCGCAAGCTGCTCTCGGGCGTACCCGAGCTGTACACGCTCTACAGCAGCTTTGTGAAAGACCTCGACAAGCAGGCGCCCGAACCGGCCTTGCGCCAGCTCGTGGATTCGCTCACGGCCAAGGCCGCTACGCCCGATGAGAAAGCCCGCAACATCTACCACTGGGTGCAGGACCACGTGCGCTACATCGCTTTCGAACAGGGCATGCGCGGCTTTGTGCCGCTGCCGGCCAGCGCCGTGTACGCCCGCCGCTACGGCGACTGTAAAGACATGGCCAGCCTTACCCGCGGCATGCTCAAGCTGGCCGGCCTGAACGCCCACCTGGCCTGGATCGGAACCCGCGACCTGCCGTACCGCTACTCCGAGCTGGCCACGCCCGGCGTCGACAACCACATGATAGCGGTGTACGAGCGTCCCAACGGCGAACTGGTGTACCTCGACGCCACCGACTCCTACAATCCTTTCGGCTTACCTACGTCGATGATACAGGGCAAGGAAGTGCTCATCGGGCTGGATGCGGAGCGCAGCCGGGTGGCTACGGTGCCCGTGGTTACGCGCGAGCAAAACGCCAGCACTGATGTATCGCGGCTGACGCTGGACGGTACGGCCCTGCGCGGTAGCGGCCGGCTGGAACTGGCTGGCTACAGCCGCAACCGCGCTACCGCCGCCCTGCGCGGCGCCGATGAGAAGGCTCAGCAGCGCACCGTGCGCCACATTCTGGAGCGCGGCAGCAATAAGTTTTTCGTCGATGATTACAAAGTCGATGGTTTGGGAGAGGCCGAAAAGCCGCTGGCCGTGGACTACCGCTTCCACCTGGAGGACTACGTACAGCGCGCCGACGACGAGCTGTACGTAAACCTAAACCTCGACAAGGAGCTGATGAACGACCAGATCGACCTGAGCCGGCGGCGCTTGCCCCGTGCCAACGACTACCGTCGCCGTTCGCGCCAGCAGACTGAGTTTGAGATTCCCGTTGGTTACGACCTCACGCACCTGCCCGCCAATGTGCAGGCCGACGACGAGGTGGCAGGCTTCCGCATCAGCTACCGCCGCCAAGGCAACAAAGTGGTGCAGGAAAAGGAGGTGTACGTGAATTACCTGCTGCTTGAGCCCAAGCAATTTGAAGCTTACAACCGTGTGGTAGGGCAGCTCAGCGAAGCCTACCGCGACGCCCTGATCCTGAAGCGCAAACCCCTGTAACTGTCCGGTGTGCCGCGCCAAGTGCGTGACTACGCTGCCCCAGCAGACTACCGATTTCTTTTTTAGCTACGCATGATTTCCCGTATTTCCTTTCGCCTATCCTTGCTGACGGCGTCACTGCTGACCGCCTTGCCGCTGGCCGCGCAAAAGCTGGGCGTGCCCATGGGCCTTACCCACTCCAATTACAAGTGGCAGGACCGCCGCAGCCGTCTGCCCGTGCCCAAGGCCGATGAAAGCCAGCCTGCGGTGGTGCTGCGCGACTTTTCGGCCCATGAGTTTGCTTACAACAGAGAGCAGAAGGCAGTGCTGTACTCCATCGACCACCGCATCGTGCGCGTGAATTCCGACGACGGTATCGAGCGGTACAACAAGATCTACTTGCCCCTGAACGAGAACGGCCAGGTGGTGCAGCTGCGGGCCCGCACCATCAGCCCCAAGGGGCAGGTGGTGGAAGTGGATGAGAAGAACATGAAGGAGCTGCGCGACGGCAACGGTGGGCAGCGCAACTATCGCATCTTCGCGCTGGAAGGCGTGGAGAAAGGCAGCGAGGTGGAATACATCTACGCCCGCGTGACACCGGCCGAGTACTTCGGCCGCGAATGGCTGCAAAGCGAAGTGCCGGCTCACGACGTGAGCTTCGAGCTGATTTCGCCCCGCGCCATCACCTTCGAGGCCCGCAACTACCACGGCCCGGCGCTGCTGACCGATTCGCTGGCCGGCGATAAGCGCCGCCTGCGCGTGCAGCTAGCCGATGTGCCTGCCCTGCGCGACGAAGCCTTCGCCCACACGCAGGCCCAGCGCATGCGCGTGGAGTACAAGATTGCCTACACGGCCCAGCGCGGCAGCGCCCGCCTTTTCACCTGGAACGATGCCAGCCAGCTATTCTACGGGCAGGTGTGGGAGTTGGATAAAGACGAGCAAAAAGCCGTACAGAAGCTGGACAAGCAACTGAATGTGGCCACCTCTCTGCCCGTGGAAGAGCAGATTCGGGGGCTGGAGCAAGGCATCAAGACCTACATCAACTCGGCGGGTGGCGGCTACCGCCTCACGCAGGTGCTGGCCACGCGCACGGCCTCGGAGCTGGGCATGGCGCGCCTGATGGCAGGCCTGCTGCGCGCCCGCAACATCGAGCACGAACTGGTAGTAGTAGCCGACCGCAGCGAAGCGCCGCTGGACGCCGATTTCGATTCTTGGAACCTGCTCGACCATCACGTGCTGTATTTCCCGGCTACCAAGCAGTACCTCGCCCCCGGCCGGGCTGATTACCGCTACGGCATGATTCCGGCCGAATGGACGGCCTGTAAGGCGCTCTACGTGAAGCTGGTGAAGTTTGGGAAGGCTGAGTCGGCGGTGGGTACGGTGCGCGACGTGCCGGCCCTGCCAGCCAGCCTGAGCCCGCACGACATGCAGATCAAAGTAACCTTCGCGCCCACGCTGGACAAGGCTACCGTGGCGCTGCGCCAGATTCTGGGGGGCTACAATGCGCAGCCAATTCAGCCTTACTTTCCGCTCATCCCGGCCGATAAGCGTACCGAGGCCCTACAAGGCCTGATAAAAAGCGCTGTACCCGATGCCGTGTTTAAGTCTTTGGAGGTAACCAACGGCGAAACGGGCCGCAATGCTCTGCAACACCCGTTTACCGTGGATGCCACCGTGGAATCGGCAGCGGTGCTAGACCGGGCTGGTCCCAAATACCTCTTTAAAGTAGGCGAGCTAATCGGGCCGCAGTCCCAACTGTACCAGCAGGAAGAGCGGAAGCTGGACATCGAAAACGAATTCAACCGCCGCTACAACCGCACCATCGCCTTCGATATTCCGGCCGGCTACTCGGTGCGCAACCTCGCCGACCTGAACATCAAGGCCGATGCCGGTCCGGCTGACAACCCCGCCTATTTTTTCCACTCCAGCTACCAGCAGCAGGGCCAGACGGTGACCATCCTAATCGAGGAAAGCTACAACCAGATCTACTGGCCCAAGCAGGATTTTGAAGTGTTCCGCCAAGTGGTTAACGCTGCCGCCAACTTCAACAAAGTAGTGCTGGTGCTGGAAAAGAAGTCATAAGCACTGCAACACCTATTTGAGCGCCGCCCTGGATCTGCTGTTGTCAGATGTAGGACGGCGCTTCCTGTTTTCGATTTCGATAATTTGAGCTGAAGGCTGCTTGACAGTTAGCGCCCAGCGCAGCTGTTTTATGTGCTCATATAGAAGCAATTGTACAAAGCAGCAGTAGGCACCAGCCGACGTACTCAAATCGTGGGGTAGCTGCTTACTCCCGAAGCCAGCAGGTCATGGTTGGAAAGGCTTTGGTAGTAGTCAGTCCCATCCAAACCAGCAGCGGCAACCCAGGGTACTGGCCCCGCTGATAGGTATCAGTAAACCATTGACTTTGGCCGTGGTAGCCACCAGCGTGGAAAACCACTATTGGCGGCAGGGACATGGCGCAGATAGCGGCGTAGCTCCAAAGCTGCGCTGCTATTTCGTCGCCCTGCGCTTCGGTAGCGGAGCGGTAATCGGCGATGTTGCTACCCAAGCCGGCGCGTACGGCCGCGGGTACCACGGCAAGGTGGCCGGCTTCGTGCAAAATGTCGCCGGGAAAGCGCAGGCGGTGGCGGTCTACCACTAGCTGTCCGGCTTCGATCAGCAAGCCAGGCAGAAAAGTAGTGGCGGGTACGGGCGCCTCGCGCACTTGCAGACCCACTTCGCGTACGAAGGCAATAAGCTGGTCCACTAACTCCGCCGATGCCTCGGGGTGCGGAGTAGGTTTGAATAGCGAACGGAACATACGGAGCATAGGCTGCGGAACTGGCGCGTTTCGGCGGCGAAAGATAAGGGGCGGAGAGCGTCGGCAGCCAGTGCCACCAGGAACGAATGCGCCGCCAAGTAGTCGGCATGCCGACTACTTCCTGTATCTTGGGCTGCACCCATTTCTGCCGAAGCCATGAGCCTGCCCGCAACCAATGCCCCCGCCGATACACCGCAACTCGCGGCTTTCCGCCGCAACCTGCTCAGCCCGCTGAAGCAGCGCCTGTTTATGCTGACGCAGCTGCCCGCGGCGGCAGTAGCGGGAGTACGCGTAGAGCACATCACGCTGGAAAACGCCGCCGTATCGGTCCCTTTTAAGTACATGACCAAAAATCCGTTCCGAAGCATTTATTTCGCCTGCCTGAGTATGGCCGCCGAAATGGCCTCGGGGGTGCTGGCCATGATGCACGCTACCAGCGGCTCGCCCGTTTCGATGCTGGTGGTGGGCATGGAGGCGGAATTTCACAAGAAAGCCACCACGCGCATCGTGTTTGAGTCGGCTGATGGCGGGGCTATTGCGCAGGCCGTGGCCGAAAGCCGGGCCACCGGCGAGGGCCGAACCGTGGTAGCTACCAGCACCGGTCGCGATGCTACCGGCGACGTGGTAGCCGTGTTTCGCATCACTTGGTCGTTCAGAGCAAAGCGGGGCGCGGCCTTGTAAACTGCCCTCGCTGCTTCTGAAGTCCCTATTTATCAAAGGGGTGGTATTACAGAGTTTGTAAATGGCACAAAATAGTATTCGGTTAAATAGATGCTTTTTCGTTGAAAAGAAATAAAGAGCCTCTTTGGGCCAACAAAAAAGGCCCGCTTTACGTAAAGCGGGCCTTTTTTGTTTATATAATAAAAATGAAATGTAACTGCTTGGCAGCCTATTCTTTGGTGAGTATATCCACTAGTCCATCTTCGCTGACCACGATGGCCATGCAGGGGTAAGGACTACTTTCAACGTAGCGCAGGGCCGAATTGTAGCGGGCGCCGCGGGTGCTGGAGCCCCGCCCCGAGGCCTTGCCGTCCAGAATCACGCCGATGGAGTAGCAGTAAGCTTCCGGATCGATGAGCACGGCACCGTCGATGGCGGTAACCAGGCGGGTGATGAGCGGCGTGAGCGGCACCGGCTCGATAAGGGTACACTGCAGCTTCAGGCGGTCGGCTTCGGCCAGCGCTTCGGTGGTGATGACCACCAAGGTACCTTTGGGCTGCCGGCTGGCTTCTACCAGCACGTCCCAGAGGCGTTCCACTTTAGCCGCGTCGGTAAGCTGAAACGTATGGCGCAAGCCCCGGCGGAATTCGGAGCGGCTCAGGCGCGTCTGTGGCAGGCTGGGCTGGCCGTAGGAGGAGCGCATGAGTACCTGCGAGTCGTGGCGGAACTCCCACACGTAATGGTGCAGAAAGCTGATGACGAACAAGTCTTCGCGGCTTTCGTCGTACGGGCCGATTTGCCGGCCCATGGCGTACACATTCTCCCCATCGGCGAGCAGGCTTACGTCGCTGCTCGTCATTTGAAGCAGCTTGCGTACGGCCCGATAATCCGTTAGCGGGGTAGGGCAGGTGAGGGCAAAAATCTCCTGCACATTGGGGTGGCCGCGGCGGGCCAGCAGCACTTGGCCAATACCAGCCGTACCCTCGTAGCGCAGCGACGAAATGGTGTTCAGGGTATTGAAAAGCTTCGCGGCGGCGGGGTCCATGCCCAAGGCCTGGGCCGGGGTATCCATCAGCAGCTTACCGGCGCCACGCACCACCTCGTCGGTGTCGCGGGGGCGGGTAAGTAGGCCGGAGCCGGGCTCGGGCTCGGTCAGCGACTTCACGCATTCCTCGTGGAATCGCAGCACCGCGGCCTCGATGAGCGAAGGTGCCAGCGGGCGGCCGTCGGTGTAGAAGCGGTGGGGCTGCAGGGCCGGGTGAGCGTGCAGGGCTTTGCGCTGAATCTGCAGCACCGTTACCACAAAGAAACCATCGATGCGCACGGGCCAGCCCGCAAACGACTGCCGCTGGCCCCGGGCCTTCCGCTCATCCACCGCGTCGAGCACTTCCTGCACCGCGAGGCGCAGTCCGATGCCCTCGTAGCGGCGCGAAATCATTTCGTTGGTGTAATCCTCGCGCAGGTGCAGCGTACCCACTTTGGTATGGCGCAGGTGCTGCCCACGGCTTATCACATCCGCAAATTCTTCGGCGGGCAGACCGCAGTCGTCGGGCTCCAGACAGATGGCACCACCGCCCCCGACTGGTATGCCCAGCAGCATCACCTTGGGCCGCAGGTCCTCATCGAGGTCGTCAAAAATACCGTCGGCCATTACCTGCGCGGCTTGCTGAAAGCGGTGCTGGTACGGCCAGATGGTAAACTCGAGGGCCGGCGGTACAATAATAGCCGACGGCGACACCACGGTAAGGGGACTGAACATGGGTAGGAGATAGGAGCTACTAGTACCCGCCAAGGGCCGAAATGTTTTGGCCGCGGCGGCCCGGCGAAATTAGAGTTGGAACAGAATCGGCAGCACCATTTTCTGGCGAATCGGCTGGCCTTTGTACTTGGCCGGCTGCCACTTGGCGCTGGCCTTCACAATGCGAATGGCCTCTTCATCAAGGCCCGAACCTAAACGTTTGATAGGCTTGATGTTGGTAAGGGAACCGTCCTTTTCGATGACGAATTCCATCATCACTTTTCCCTCGATCTTGCGCTGTCGGGCCTGAGCAGGGTATTTCTGCTCTTTCTGTACCCACTCAAACCAAGCCTCGGTGCCGCCTTCGGGGCGGGCGGGCTCGTCGGGCGTGATGGTTTCAAAACCGTTGGCGGCCGTAGCGGCTCCGGCCGGTGGTGTGCCGGCAGTGGCCGGGGCTCCGCCAGCGCCAGCCGGAATCTGGAAGGTGATGGGCACCGTGATGCGCTGCCGCACTACGCCACCGCGGTGTTCGGCCGGTTTCCAGCGCGGGCCGGCCTTGATGAGGCGGAGTGCTTCGGCATCGGTTTCGGGCGAAAGGCTTTTGGTTACCTGCCAGCCAGAGGTATAACCGGTTTTTTCTACCACGAAGGTGACTTCTACCACGCCCTGCGTGCCGCTCTGCAAGGCGGTGGTGGGGTAGTTGAGCTTATCACCCAGGTAATTGCCGTAGGCTTCCACGCCGCCAAGGGGCTCAGCGGGCTTTTCCACGGCGTCGTAAATGTCGACGGAAGAAGCTTTGGGGTATTTGAGTTTCTGCTGTGCCAGGGTGGCCGTGGCGGTGCCGGTACTCAAAGCGGCCAGCAGCAAAGCGAGGCGAAGCGGTCGGAACATAGGTCGTATTGGGGAGGTAGACAGATAAGGGCGCGTCAGGGGCAACAACCGCACCAGCGTCTGGTCGGGTTCAGGCCAAGCTAGGAAAAAGCCTTTATTTTCGGCCCATGACCCTCCCTGCCGACCCTTCTGCCCTGAATTCTTCGCGTGCCCCCGAGCCGGTGGGCCTGTACCCGCACGCCCGCCGCGTGGGCAATCTGCTATTTCTGTCGGGCGTGGGGCCGCGGCAGCGCGGGCAGAAGCACGTGCCCGGCGTGAAGCTGGACGAAGATGGCAACATCCTCAGCTACGACTTCGAAAGCCAGTGCCACGCCGTGTTTCAGAACGTGCGCTATATCGTGGAGGAAGCCGGGGCCCGCTGGGAAGACGTGGTGGACGTGACCGTGTTTCTGACCAACATGAAAGACGATTTTCAGACCTACAACCGGCTGTACGCGCAGTACTTTGCCACCAACCAGCCCTGCCGCACCACCGTCGAGATTAACTGCCTGCCCACGCCCATTGCCATTGAGCTGAAGTGCATTGCGTGGGTAGGAGAGCGGTAAGCCGATAACCAACCCGCTAAAGCGCGAAACAGGGCCGCCGGAACGTATCCAGTGGCCCTGCGTCACGCGTATTCGACGCCAAGGAAAAGCAGACGCCGGAAGCAGTGCAACGGGAGAATAATCACGGGTAGTCCATGGCACGTTAGTTAGCCGAGTGCCCAGCAGAAGGAAATAGGTGCATGTTCCCGTTGCGGTCCGTCAGTTGGGCAGCTGGCTCGGTGTTATAACGACGACAGGGCCCTGGATAGTAGCTGAACAAATACGGAAAATGCCGGCGGCAAAACACGTAAAGTTTATACTGACGGGTAAAGCAACTAGCCACCTTAATAATTGTACGGACCTTATAAAAGCCTGAATGCAATAAAGTTGATGCGGCAACAGTCGGGCTGTGCGGTATAGCTATTGCTTACTGCCGACATCTGTAGCCGGCTCAATGGCGTAAAACCCGTGCCGCATTACCTAATGCAAAAGACACTGGTATGCCCACGAAAAAGAAAGCCGATACGCCGTCGAAAAACGGCCAATCCAATCATTCATCCCCCCAGTCGGAGGTTCATCAGTGCCCTGCGCCCATGGGTAAGCTTATTGCCATAGGCGGAAGCGAGCAAAAAAAAGCAGCTAACAAGCAGGAAGGCGACAGCGACAGCGCGGAAGACTTTGCTTCCGACAGCATCTTGAAGCGCTTTGTAGACGAGCTGCGCGGCGATGGGCCCATAGTGGTCATTCCTACAGCTTCCGAAGAACCCGTGGAATCGGGAAACGACTACATAAAGGCCTTCACGGAGCTCGGAATGCCGAAAGTGGAGGTGCTCGACATTCGCTCCCGCGATGAGGTGGACACCGAGGAAAACCGGCGCCTGATCGATTCGGCGGCCGGTATCATGTTTACCGGCGGCGACCAGCTGCGCCTGACGGCCATCTTCGGGGGCACCGAACTGCTGAAGCGCATGAAGGTGCGCTACACCACCAGCCACTTTGTTATTGCGGGTACCAGCGCCGGCGCCGCCGCCATGTCGACGCCCATGATTTACCAGGGCCGCAACGACGCCGGCTACCAGAAAGACGAAATCCACGTCACCACCGGCTTGCAGTTCCTGCACGACGTGGCCATCGATACGCACTTCGTGGCCCGCGGCCGCATCGTGCGCATGGCCCAGATCATTGCCACTAATCCGGGTTGCATCGGTATCGGACTGGAAGAGGATACCGCCATCGTGGTGACCAACGGCAAGGATATCGAAGTCATCGGAAACGGCTTGGTGGTGGTGGTAGACGGGCTGCAGTGCAGCGGCAATACCATCCACCAAATCAAGCCCGGCGAGGTATTCTCCATCCGCGACCTGCACCTGCACCTGCTGGCCCGCGGCGAGCAGTACACCATTCCGGTGCTGGAGCAAATGCACTTATAGAATTATGGGGGAGTGGGCCAACGGCTAAGGCGGCCGCACCGGCTTATTTCCCACCAGACCCGGCATAGCAAAGCGGCCCCCGGAGAAGCTCCGGGGGCCGCTTTGCTTTCATAGCTCAGAAGGGCAGCTTGAAATAGAAACGAGGTGGAGTTAGCTCTGACCTTTGGCACGGTTCAGGCCGCTGGCCTGTCCGCCTTTGCGACCTGCGGCGCGGGCTTCTTCCGAAGTCCACTCGTGGCCGCGGCCACTGGCGTGCGAAGCTTTGCCGCCTTCCGAGGCAATGCGGCGCTGCTGTTCGGGGTCCATGGAGGCAAAGCCGCGGTTGCTGCTGCCGGACTTAGCGCCGCCGATGCTGCTTTTGCTGCTGCCTTGGGAGTTGCGGGCTTCGGCGCCCATGCGGCCCGCTTTCGCGTGTTGATCCGACGAGCCGCCGCGCATGTTTTGGTTGTTCATTGCCATAGCTATTGGGTTTGAAAGGGTAAGGAAAGCGGGTCAGGAAAAAGTACGGTTCGTTTAAACGGCTGAGCAGCAGTAACGGTCGACTTTCGGGCCCAAAAAAAGTCAAATCAGTCTTGCTTTTACCACTTACTACGGACGGTTTTGCGTAGAAACCCCGACTAAGAGCTCAGCGGGACGTCATTAGCTTCAGGCCGCGGGCCGAAAAAAAGGCTGCGAATCGCGCCCGGCCGGCGCCTGTTCGGGGCAGAAAAAAGCATCCAGCTGCAGCAAGCCTATCAGGTGGCGTAGCCGCGGGCTCACGCGGAGCAGCCGCACCTCCACGCCCGCCCGCCGAATGAGCAGCAGGTGCGAGACAAAGTGCGCCACGCCGTGCGTGCGTAGGCAGTGCAGGTCCTGGCAATCGATCTGTACACGGACGGGTAGCGTCTGAATGTCGCGGTCCTGGGCCAGGGAGCGGGCCAGCTGCACTGCATCCACGGCATTGAAGTCGATGTCGAGCGTTCGGGCCTGGGAGTAAGTCGGGGAAGAAGAACCAAGCATGTGAATACCAGGTGAATAAAGTGTCAAGGACAATTGCAGGCTCCCCGAGCTCCAACAGGCGAAGAAATGGACGCGCAAGGGGTTATAACAAAATTATCTGGACTAAATGCAATAATACTGCGTGTAAACAACCAAATTAGCTTCTACGTAATGACGCCCGTAGGTCCGTACTAGTGCTGAAACTGAACATCAGCTCGGTTACTTTAGCCCCGATGGCGTTAATGTTGCGTCCTAGCTGTCCTTCCCATAGTTAACCTACTGCCCGATTATGATTCGTCTCATCCTTGCCGACGACCACACCATTATCCGTGATGGCATCAAAGCCCTGCTTGCCGATGTGCCTGATCTGGAGGTGGTAGGTCAAGTCAGCAACGGGCAAGAGCTGCTTGATCAGCTGCCCGAAATGCCCGCCGATGTAGTGCTGATGGACTTAAACATGCCCGTGCTGACGGGCTTCGAGGCACTGCCCCTGCTGCGCGAGCGGTTTCCGCAGGTGCGGGTGCTCATCCTCTCGATGCTCGACCACGAGAAGTACGTATACCAGGTGATGGAAGGCGGTGCTATGGGCTACGTACTCAAGAATGCGGGCAAGGAGGAAATCGTGCACGCCATCCGGACCGTGTCTACCGGCCGGCAGTTTCTGTGCACCGAGGTCGGCCTGGCCGCCCTGCACAAGCTGGTATCGGGGCCGGTGCAAGCGGCGCCGGCCGGCAAAAAGCCCTCCGACCTCTCCAACCGCGAAACCGAGGTGCTGAAGCTCATTGCCGAAGGCATGACCAACGCCGAAATAGCCGACAAGCTGTTCACGAGCAAGCGCACCATCGAAACGCACCGCCAAAACATCATCGAGAAAACCGGCGCCAAAAACACCGCTGCCCTCATCAAGTACGCCATGGAAAACAGCCTGCTCACCTAGTAGTGGCGGGTCCAGTTACAGCACGCACCACGCCCGCGGCCCTGCTCAGGACCGCGGGCGTGGTGCTTTTCCGGCGGGCAGGTGCGGCTCAGGACGATACCTGCATATCACCCCGGCCACTGGGGCGGCCGGCCCCGCCATTGAGCAGAAACTGCCGCAGGCGGTCGATGTGGGTTTTGAGCTCGTCAATGCGCTCTTCCTGGTACTGCGGGCCCAGGCCTTCGCCGCGGCGGGCCATGCTGCTGAGCAGATTTTTGCGCTCCTCCAGCATGCGCACGGCCACCCACATGCTTTCTTCCAGGCTTTCCTGCGTCACGCGCATCAGGGCCTCGCTCGTGAAGGAGTGGCCGGTATGACAGCGGTAGCGCAGCACTTCGCCGTGCTTCATTTCCCAGAGGCCGCCGCCGCAGTCGGGGCAGGTCAGGGGTACCTGGTGGCCCAGTTGATCGACATCATCCGTAGTTCCTACCACGCGTTCGGCTATTTGAGCTTCGTGAATAATATCGGGCGGGATGGTTATTTGCTGCGGCGGCGGGGTAAGGGTGAGCTGCTGCAGCAGCGGCCCCATGTTGTCCAGGGGCACCACGTGGTCGATTTGTACATTGCTGAGGGCGCTTTCGGGCATGCTCGAAAACTCTGCCTCTCGCGGTTCTTGCACCACGGTGAGGCCGCCGGCGCGCTTGATAAACTCCAGCCCGGCGGTGCCGTCGTACAGCATGCCGGTGAGAATTACCCCGATGGTGCGGGCGCCGTATCCGGCGGCCGCCGAGCGAAACAGCGCATCCACCGACGGGCGGTAGTGGTTTTCGCGCGGGCCTTTGGTGATGATGATGTGCCCATCTCTGATGAGCATGTGGCGGTCGGGCGGGGCCAGGTACAGGTTGCCGGGATGGATGTGCTGGCCGTGCTGGCCGAGGTGGCACACCAGGCCGGTTTCTTGGCTAAGGCGTTCTACCAGAAACTCACCAATGGAGTTAGGGGCCAGGTGTTGTACCACCATCACGGCTGCGTCGAGCTCGGCAGGAAGCTGGGATACCAGGCGGCTGAGCGCCGACATGCCGCCGGCGGAAGTTCCAATGACAATAAGACGGGGCTGTTCGTGCACGAGCTGAAAAGCTTAAAAGCGGCCCGAAGCACCCCGGGCCAAAGCGAAAGAGCGGGAAAGGGAAAATTTAGCGGCAGCAACGACTTCTGTATACGCACCGCTCCGTAAAAGGACAAGGCGATGCCGCCCTAAAAAACGGTACATTTGGCAACTGCCCCCACCGGCAGAATCCCCGCCGCGCTTCTTCTTTCTTTATTAGCTGGCGCCTGCAGGGCCGCCGGATTAGGTCACTGCGCCCATGAATCTTCCTTCTTCCGATAATACCCCGCGTCCCGCGACCAACTACCAGGCCGGAGGCGCCTCCTCTGCCTTCCCGGTAACCGACGCCGCGGCCCCCGTGGTGGACGAAAACGACGAGATGCTCGATTCGGTCGATGCGCCGATGGTCACAGAAATTCGTTCGTCTGCCAACCTTGCTGAGCGTTTTCCGGTGGTAGCCCTGGGCGGCTCGGCCGGCTCCCTGGAGGCGCTGGAGGAGTTTTTCAAGCACCTGCCCGCCACCACCGGCGCTGCCTACGTGGTGGTGGTGCACCTGGTGCCCGATGCCCAAAGCCACCTGCCCAGCATTCTGCAGCACCATACCTCCATGCCTGTGCAAGAGGTAGAGGACGGCATGCGCATCCGGCCCAATCATGTGTACGTGATTCCGCCCGACCGCGACCTGAGCCTGCTGCACGGCACCTTACTGTTGCTGACGCCCACGCAGCCCCGGGGCCTGCGCCTGCCCATCGACCACTTTCTGCAAAGCCTGGCCAAGGACGCCCGCGAGCGGTCCGTGGCCATCATTCTCTCCGGCATGGGCTCCGATGGTACCGTGGGCCTGAAGATGGTGATGGAAAACTTCGGCGTGGTGATGGTGCAGGCACCCGAAAGCACCACCTACAACTCCATGCCGCGCTCGGCCATTGCCACCGAGTTTGTGGATTATGTGCTGCCGCCCGCCCAGCTGGCCGGGCAGCTGGTGCAGTACCTGCGCCAGCCCGTGAAGCAACGCCCGCGCCACGACGAGCCCGTGCCCACGGCCACGCAGCCCGGCCACGCCCTGCAGAAAATCTTCGTGCTGATTCGGGCCCGCACCGGCCACGATTTTTCGCAGTACAAGCGCAACACCATCTTCCGCCGCATCGAGCGGCGCATGAATGCCCACCAGATCCGGGAGTTTACGCACTACGTGCGCTACCTGCAGGATACTCCCCACGAGGTAGACCTGCTGTTCAAGGAACTGCTCATCGGCGTCACCAAGTTCTTCCGCGACCAGGAGGCTTTTCAGGCCCTGCGCCGCCACCTCATGGCCCTGCTGCGCCAGAAAGCCCCCGATAGCCACGTACGCCTGTGGGCGCCGGGCTGCTCCACCGGCGAGGAGGCCTACTCGCTGGCCATGCTGCTGCAGGAATGCCTGGACGAGCTGCCCGAGAAGTACCTGAAGCTGCAGATATTTGCCACCGACATCAACCCCGAAGCCGTGGAGTACGCCCGCCTGGGCATCTACCCCGAAAACATCCTGGCCGACGTGAGCGAGGAGCGGCTGGCCCGCTTCTTTAACAAAATCGACAGCAGCTACCAGATCCGCAAGGAGGTGCGCGACACGCTGATCTTTGCCGTGCACGATCTGAACAAGGACGCGCCCTTCATCAAGCTGGACCTGCTCTGCTGCCGCAACCTGCTGATTTACCTCTCGGCCGATCTGCAGAAAAACCTGCTTCCGGTATTCCACTACGCCCTCAATCCCCAGGGGCTGCTGTTCTTGGGGCCGTCGGAAAACCTCACGGGTTTCCAGGACCTGTTTGCGCCCCTGGAGGTGAAGTGGAAAATCTCGCGCCGCATCGATGTGCCGTATTCGCTGGCCCGCATCGTGAATTTCCCGTTTACGCTGACCCGCCAGGCCTCTGCGTCTGTTACCCCCGCTACCATGAATGCTCCTATCCGAAAGGAAGGTCCTTTTGCCACGCTCGTACAAAAAGCGCTGCTCCGCACGTTTGCGCCGCCGGCCGTGGTGGTCAATACCAAAGGCGAAATCCTGTTCGTAAACGGCCGCACCGGCAAGTACCTGGAGCCCGCCCCCGGCCTGGGCGCCATGAACGTGTTCGAGATGGCCCGCGAAGACCTCAGCTACGAAATCAGCGGGGCCGTGCACCGGGCCAGCACCCAGCGGGAAGATGTGGTAGTGGAAGGCGTGAAGCTCAAAACCGATACCGGCTACCAGGTGCTGCGCCTCACCGTGAAGTACCTGGAGCAGCCCGAGGCCCTGGCCGGGCTGCTGCTGGTGGTGTTTGAGGAGGCAGCCCCGCCCCGCCGCGTACGCCGCCGTACCGCCGCTGCCGACGACCTAAGCCGCGACGCGGTGGTGGCCGCCCTCGAAAAGGAGCTGCAATACACCAAGCAGCGCCTCTGGACCACCATCGAGGAAATGGAATCCTCCCTGGAGGAGCTCAAAAGCACCAACGAAGAGCTGCAGTCGGCCAACGAGGAGCTGCAAAGCACCAACGAGGAGGCCATGACCAACAAGGAGGAGATGCAGAGCCTCAACGAGGAGCTCATGACGCTGAACGTGCAGTACCTCAGCAAAACCGAGGAGCTTTCGCAGGCGGCCAACGACATGAAGAACCTGCTCGAATCCACGGAAATAGCCACCATCTTCCTCAACAATGATTTGGTGGTGACGCGCTTTACGCCCTCCGTGGCGCGCATCGTGCCGCTGCAGCCCTCCGATGTGGGCCGCCCCATCACGCATTTTGCCTACAACCTGCGCCGCGAAACCCTGGCCCACGACGTGCAGCAGGTGCTCAACCGCCTCAGCCCGCTCGATACCACCATCCAAACCCACGACGGGGCCTGGTTTGCCATGCGCATCATCCCGTACCGCACCCTCGATAACTACATCAGCGGGGCCGTCATCACCTTCACCGACATCACCCCCGTGAAGCAGCTGGAGGAGCGAATGGAGGCCAGCGCCGCCTTCGCCAACAGCATCGTGGAAACGCTGCGCGACCCGCTGCTGGTGCTCGATGCCGAACTGCGGGTGCACATGGTAAGTCACCGCTTTGCCGAGGTCTTCCACGTGGAGGCCGCCCGCTGCCGGGGCCAGCTGCTCACCGAGCTGCTGAGCGGTGCCTGGCGCCTGCCCCAGCTGCAGCAGGCCCTGGCGCACCTGCTCGCCACGGGCGAGAGCTTTGACGAGCTGCCGCTCGACAGCCACTTTCCCGGCGTGGGCCGCCTGAGCATGCTGCTCTACGGCCGTCGCATCACCAGCGACGGCACCGACACCGGTCAGCTGCTGCTGGGCATCAGCGAACTGCACCCGGCCGCGGGCCACACCCCCGCCCAGGCTTAATTTCTTACCTTATACAGCCATGGCACGAGGCCGCACTCAGTCCATGATTTCTCCGATTACTACGCGTAAGCAATGGAGCACAATCAAGATCAGCTGGCCGCGATGCACCAGCGCCAGCAGGAGCTGCGTGCCCGGGCCGAAAAGCACCGCAGCCTGGTATCGGCAGTAGTCCACGACGAGTCCTCCGGCGAGGTGAAACGGCTGGTGCAGGAGCTGCAGACGCACCAGATCGAGCTGGAAATGCAGTACGAGGAGCTGCTGCTGGCCCAGGCCGAATCCGAGCGCCTGCGCCAAGAGTACACCGATCTGTACGACTTTGCGCCGGTAGGCTACTGCACCCTTAGCGCCCACGGCGAAGTGCTGCAGATAAACCTGCGCGCCGGCTTGCTGCTGCAGCAGCAGCGCGCCAACCTGGTGGGCCGGCGCTTTCCGCAGTTCATCAGCTCCGACGACCAGCCTCTTTTCTATAATTTTCTGCAGCGGGTGCTGGCCTCCGAAGGCTCACAGCACGCCGAGGTAAAGCTGAACCGGCCCGACGGAACCTCCTTTCGCGCCCGCCTGGAAGGGCGGCGCCAAGTGGCACCGGGGCAGCAGATGGTGTGCCGCCTGGCCCTGCTGGACGATACCGAGCGCCACAAGGCCGTGCAGCGCCTGGCCGCCAGCGAAGCCCGCTTTCGTACCCTGTTTGAGAAGTCGCAGGATGCGGTGTGCCTGGTAAAAGACGGCACCTACGTGGACTGCAACGCGGCTGCCGTGCTGCTGCTTTGCGGCACCGAAAAAAGCCAGATCATCGGCCAGCCCGTTTTGCTGCTCGCGCCCGAGTACCAGCCCAACGGCCGCCGCTCCGCCGAGGTGCAGCACGAGACACAAGTGCTGCTGCGGCTGCAGGGCTCGTACCGCGGCGAATGGCTGCGGAAGCGCTTCACCGGCGAGGAGCTCTGGCTGGAAGAATCGCTCACCAGCATCGACGTGGAGGGCGAAACCTTTACCCACGTGGTGTGGCGCGACATCACCGACCGCAAACGCGCCGAGCAAGCCCTGGCCGCCAGCGAGGCCCGCTTCCGCACGCTCTTCGAGCGTAGCTCCGACGGCCTGCTGCTGCTGCAAGGCAGCCGCTACATCGACTGCAACGCGGCCGCGCTATCCATCATCGGGGCCACCCACCGCGACCAGATCGTGGGGCAGCCGGCCGCCGTTTTTACCCCCGAGTTCCAGCCCGATGGCTGCCGCACGGCCGAGTGGTTTGCCGGCAACGTGCAACGGGCTTTGCAGGAAGGCTCGCTGCGCTGCGAAGCGCAGATGACAAGGCTTTCGGGCGAGGAAATCTGGGTGGAGGGCGTACTTACCCCGGTACTCATGGGGGGCGAAGAGCCGCTGATCCACATCGTGTGGCGTGATGTGACCGAGCGCCGCCGCAACGAGCAGCGCCTGCGCGAAAGCGAAATGCGCCTGCGAACGGCCGTGCGCGCCGCCCGCATGGGCATCGGCATCTGGGATTTCAGCACGCAGCTGTTTTTCCTGGATGAGCGCAGCCGCGAGGTGTTTGGGCTGCCCGCCGAAGGTGCCGACCTGAGCCTGGCCGAGCTGCTGACCACCGTGCACCCCGACGACGTAGCCATGGTCACCGAGACCCTGCAGACCGCCGCCCTCAGCGGCCAGCTGAATGCCCAAGCGCGCGTGGTACACCCCAGCGGCGCCGTGCGTTACGTGTTGGCCCTAGGGGAAGTGCTGCGCAGCTCCGATGGCGTGCCCGAGCGCATGAGCGGCGTCATCCGCGACATCACCGACCGCTACCTCGGCGAGCTGCGCCTGCGCGAAAGCCAGGAACGTCTTCAGTTGGCCCTTACCGCCTCGCAGGCCGGCCTCTGCCACGTGGAGCTGTCCACCGGGGTGCTGCACATGGACGAGCAAGCCAGCCGCCTGTACGGCCGCCCCGCCGAAGCCGGCCTTACCACCTGGGAAGAGCTGAGCCCGTGTGTGCATCCTCACGACCTGGCGCGGCTGGACGCTGCCCAGCAGCGCGCCATCGAAACGCAGGTACCTTTCCGGGAGGAGCACCGCGTGTACTGGCCCGATGGCTCCTTGCGCCACCTTGAAATCAGCGGCAACGTGCAGCTGGACGAGCGGGGGCAGCGGATGCGCCTGATCGGGCTGCTGCGCGACGTGACCGAGCGCTACCAGCAGGAAGAGCGGCTGCGCGAAAGCGAGGAGCGCCTGCAGCTGGCCATTCGGGCCGGCCGCAGCGGCGTGTGGGAGTGGACGCTCGATACCGATGAGCTGTACTGGGACGAGCGCGCCCAGCGCATTTTCGGGCGCCCGTTTGAGGGCCAGCCCACCTCGTTTGACGTGGTGCGCCGCGCCGTACACCGCGCCGATGTGGCCCGCATGCAGCAGGCCCTGGACGAAGCCATAGCCAAGCACCAGCCATTCCGGCTGGAGCACCGCGTGGTGTGGCCCGATGGCTCGGTGCGCCACTTGGTGTCGCTGGCCCACGTGAGCTACTCCCCCGAAGGCCGGCCCGAGCGGCTTACGGGTATGGTGCGCGACATCACCGAGCGCCGCGTGGCGCAGGAGCAGCTGGGCTTCAAGAACCGCCTGCTGGAGCGCATCGTGCAGAATATGCCCGTGGTGCTTACCCGCGTAGCGCCCAACGGCGACCTGCTGGAGGTGGTGGGGGCGGGGCTGCGCCGCCTCGGCGTGGAGGATAACCAGATAGTCGGGCGCAACGCGTTCGAGACTTATCCCATGCTGACCGACGAGCTGCGCAAGCTGGTGGCCGGCGAAGAAATAAACTTTTTGGGCATAGCGCCCCGCCGCGAAGGGGCGGAGCAGGTATATTTTCAGAACTACGGCTTCTTCGATGAGGAGCAGAAGTTCGGCGTCATCATCGGCATCGACGTGACCGATACGCAGCGCGCCAACGTGCAGCTGCAGGCCGAGCGCGACTTCGTGCAGACGGTACTCGACCACAGCGGCGACGCCGTGATGGTGTTCGACCGCAGCCTGTACGTGACCGAGTGGAACCACAAGGCCGCGGAGCTGACGCAGGTGGCCAGCGAAGATGTGCTGGGCAAGAAGTTCTTCGGCGCCATTCCGGCCTTCGATAAGCTGCCCTACCGCCAGATAGCCGAGCAGGTGCTGGCCGGCGAATCGGTGCGGCAGTACAATGTGGCTTTTACCCGCCGCGAAGGCCAGTTCGATGCCGTGTTTGTGCCCCTGCGCGACGCGGCCGGCAGCGTCATCAACATCCTGGGCATCATCCGCGACGTGACCGAGCGCAACCGCCTGATGGAGGAAGCCACCCAGCTGCGCCTGCAGCGCGAAAAGGAGGTGCTCAGCGCCATTATGCACACGCAGGAAGACGAGCGAAAGCGCATTGCCGAAGCCCTGCACAACGGCGTGGGGCAGCTGCTCTACGCCACCAAGCTGCACCTGGACCGCAAGCCCGTGACCGATGCGGAGCGGCAGGCGGCCCTGGGGCTGCTGAACGAGGCCATCAAGAGCACGCGCAGCATCTCCTTTGAGCTGACGCCCAACGTGCTGGAAGACTTCGGGCTGGAAACGGCGCTGGAAGAGATTTGCAAGCGTATTCCCCCCCGTAGCCTGCACGTGCACCTGGAAGTGGGGGAGATGAGCAAGCCCTTGCCGCGCCTGCTCGAAATAGCCATTTACCGCGTCGTGCAGGAGCTGCTCAACAACATCATCAAGCACGCCCAGGCCCGCGAGGCGTTCGTGTACGTGGAGCGGCAGGGCCGGATGGCGCACGTGAGCGTGGAAGACGACGGGGTGGGCTTCGACATGGCGGAAGTGGCCGCGCGCCGCAGCGGCATCGGATTGACGGGCATTCGCAACCGGGTGAGCCTGCTGGGCGGCAAGCTTAACATCCGCTCGCAGCCGGGGCTGGGGACCAACATCAGCCTGGTCTTGCCCATCACCCCCGAGTCCAAAACGACTTCGCCCAAGCCCGGAGCCTGAGGGCCTAACCCCGACGCCAGCAAGGGCGTAAGCACAAAGCAGATATCACTGCTAATCACGCTGCCCAATGCTGAAACCCGAACAGACTTCCGGAGCCAACACCACCTCGTGGCTGGCCACGGCCCCGCGGCCGTCGTTTGAACCGCTGAAGAAAAACACCACCGCCGATGTGGTGGTGGTAGGCGCCGGCCTGGCCGGCCTCACCACGGCTTATCTGCTCTCGCGCGAAGGCAAGACCGTGGTGGTGCTCGACGACGGCGAAATTGCCTCCGGCGAAACCGGCCGTACCACCGCGCACCTTTCCAACGCGCTCGACGACCGGTATTATCACCTGGAAAGCCTGTTTGGGAAAGACGGCGCCCGCCTCGCGGCCGAAAGCCACGGCGGCGCCATCGACCGCATCGAGAGCATTGTGCGGGAAGAGAAAATCGACTGCCAGTTCAGCCGCCTGGATGGCTACCTGTTTCTGCACGCCGAAGGCACCGTGAAGGAGCTGGACGACGAGCTGGAAGCTGCCCACCGTGCCGGGCTTACGGGCGTGAAGCGCCTGAAAGATGCCCGCGTAACGGGCTTCAAAACCGGCGAGTGCCTGCGCTTCCCCAACCAGGGGCAGTTTCACATTCTGGAGTATGTAAACGGGCTGGCCAAAGCCATTACCCAGCGCGGCAGCCGCATCTTTACCCGTACCCGCGTGCTGGAAGTGCACGGCGGTGACGACGCCCGCGTGGTGACAGCCGATGGTATAGAAGTAACGACCAAGCACGTGGTAGTGGCTACCAACACGCCCTTCAACGACCGGGTGGTGATGCACACCAAGCAGCACCCGTACCGTACCTACGTAGTGACGGCCCGCGTGCCCAAGGGCTCGGTCACCAAAGCCTTGTACTGGGACACTGCTGATCCTTACCACTACATCCGTCTGCAAGAGGTAGACGGGGCCGATTACGACCTGCTCATCGTGGGCGGCGAAGACCACAAAACCGGCCAGAACGACGACTACGAGGAGCCTTTCCGCTGCCTGGAAGAGTGGACGCGGAAAAACTACCCTTCAGCCCAGCAGGTGGAGTACCGCTGGTCGGGCCAGGTAATGGAGCCCGTGGATGCGCTGGGCTACGCCGGCCGCAATCCGCTCGACTCCGACAACGTGTTCATCATCACCGGCGACTCGGGCCACGGCATGACGCACAGCACGCTGGGGGCCATGATCGTGACAGACCTGATTCAGGGGCGCGAAAACCCCTGGGCCAAGCTCTACGACCCCGGCCGCGTAACGGTGAAGCTGGATACGCTGAAGGAGTATGTAAAGGAAAACCTGAACGTAGCGACTGAGTACACCGACCTGCTCACGGGCGGCGACGTGTCGAAAGAAGCCGAAATCCAGCCCGGTACCGGAGCCGTAATCGGCCGCGGTCCGCTGAAAGTGGCGGTGTACCGCGACGAGAAAGGCCGGACCCACGAGTGTAACGCCATTTGTCCGCACCTGCACTGCGTGGTGCATTGGAACAACACGGAGAAAAGCTGGGACTGTCCCTGCCACGGTTCCCGCTTCGATCCGTACGGCGAGTTGCTGAACGGGCCGGCAGCTACCAATCTGGGTAAGGTCGAGTAGCGAAGGTGATAGTAAGACCAATTCAATCCAGGCCGTCATGTCGAGCTTGTCGAGACATCTCGCGTGCTGATTCCTGAGAGTAATGTTCTAATCTAAAAGTTACTATCCCGCTAAACACGCGAGATGTCTCGGCAAGCTCGACATGACAATTGTTGGGGACGTCAGCACGCGCGATGTCTCGGCCCTTGCTCCAGGCGCAACATGCTCGACATGAGGGGCTGGAAGCTCTTTATAGTAGAACTTAAGCACGCGTGCTCAGCAAGCAGAGGCGGCTAAGACAATGGCCCCGGAGCAACTGGCTTCGGGGCCGTTGCTGTTTAGGTGCGGCACTGTAATTTGAGCGGTCATTTAGCCATGCCGCCGTGCTGCCAGCCGCCTTCATTCGTTCTGCTGATTCTTTAACTACTCGCCAACAAGCCGCCAGGGTGGGAGTGAAGCAGCTGCTGTGTGCCAACCTGATAGCCGGAGCACTGCTCAGCAGCTGCGGCGGGCCTGCCGGCACCAAGGAAACCGAAGCTGCCCAAGCTGCCGCCCCGAGCACAACCCCACCCGCGCCAGCTCCCCAAGCGGAGCCGGACGGCGTGTACGAGGGCACTCTGAAGGGTAAGTACCCTGTGCGGCTGGAGTTGTGGTCAGCCTCCGATACCACCTGGCAAGGACAGTATTACTACACCTCCCAGGGCAAGCTGATTTCGCTGCACGGCCGCCGCGCCAGCAATGGGCCGTTAAGCCTGCGCGAAACCGGCTCGGCCAAGCCGCCTCTCACCGGTAAGTTTTTGCTGTCCTCGACCGCCGATGGCTCCCTCACCGGCACTTGGCAGGACGCCTCCGGTCGCGCCCCGCTTGCCGTGAGCCTGCGCCGCCACGATGGCAGCCAGCCCCGCAATTGTCAGCTGCAGCTGAAAGACCGCACGTACTACGACGAGTACTCGGTACCCGTAGTGCGCGTAGCCGACGCGGGCGTGACCCGGCGGCTGCAGCAGCGCTTTGCCATCGAAAATGTTGCTGAAATGGGCCTGACGGAGCTAAAAGAGCACGGCAACCTGGGTTCTGATTACCCACAAGGGTATCACGTCCTTGGCTACGAAGTCGGCTACCAGCAAAACTGCCTCCTTAGCCTGACCTTCAGCTCCGAGTCCATCGGGGCCAATGTCAACGCCGCGTATGAGGATGTGACTATCGACCTCGCTACCGGCTTCGAGCTCAATATCTGGAACGAGCTGGCTCCGGCGCGCCGCCAGGCATTCATGGCCGAAGGCAACCGCCGGCTGCAGCGCCAGATTCAGGAGTACATCAAGACTGAGTGGCCCGAACTGGCCTCCAATTCGGAGTACGCACAGGACCTGGAGGGCCTGAAGTCGCAGGAGTTTTCGCCCACCTCCATGCTTATTAACGGCAATACGGTGCGCCTGTACCACAATGTGGAATACGAGGGTCTGTCCCATATCGTCTGGAAGAGCTACAACCACCAGTTCTTCGCCGAATTCACCTTTGCCGAGCTGAGGCCCTACCTCCGGCCCGACAGCCCTTTGCAGCGCCTGCCCGCTGCAGCTTCGCGCCGGTAGTGGTTTCTTTGCAGCATGCCCGTTTCCGCCGCTATCCGCCCGCTGCATATTGCACCCGTCGAGGTATTCACTGATAATCTATCAACCTACGCCGCCCAGGAGCGGCATTACGCCAGCCGCCACAGCGCCATCGGCTGGCTGCGCATTGGCGTGTTTCTGGCCGGGGCCGGGGGCGCGTGGTGGCTGTTTGAGCAAGACCGTAATCTGCCGGCCGTTCTGTGGCTCGTCGTTTCCTACATCGTATTTCTGCTGGTGATGCGCTGGCATAGCCGCATCGGTTACCAGTTGCGCCAGCGCCAGCTGCTGCGCCTCATCAACCAGGAAGAGCTAGACCGCCTCGCCGGGAAGCTTTCCGCTTTCGACGCCGGTCAGCGCTACGCTGATCCTGCCCATCCCTACACCGCCGACCTCGACGTGTTCGGCCCGCATTCCTTGTTTCAGCTCGTCAGCCGTACCACTTCGCGGCTGGGGCAGGATAAGCTGGCCAGCTGGCTGCAGGGCCCGGGCGAATTGGCAGCATTGTGGCAGCGGCAGCAGGCCGTGGCCGAGCTTACACCCGACGTGGCCTGGCGACAGGACTGGCAGGCACGCGCCCGGCACTTCCCCAAGCAGTCCGACGACCCGCGGCCTTTTCTGCAGTGGCTGCACCAGCCCGACTTTTATACCGGCCGCGGCTGGCTGCTGGCCTGCTTGCTGGTGCTGCCGCCTCTGGCTCTCATTGGCTCGGCGCTGTGGCTCACGGGCTGGTCGGGCTGGCTGGCTGGGGTGCCCATCCTGCTGATGTACGGCCTGAACTACCGCTTCCGGCAGGAGCGCGACGCCGTGTTTGAGCGCAGCATGGACATGTACGACGTGCTGCGCGCCTACCGCGACCAACTGCTGCACCTCGAAGCCCGCCAATGCGCCACACCTTACCTAGCCAGCCTACGGGCACAATTGCTGGAGCGCGGCACGCCGGCTTCGGGCTACGTGGCGCGGCTGGCGCGCATTGCCCAGAACTTTTCCCTGCGCTGGAGCACCCTGGCCGGCTTCTTCGCCAACAATCTGCTGATGTGGGACTTCTTCTGGATGTGGCGGCTCGAAGCCTGGAAGCACCAGTTGGGCGGCGCCCTGGAGCCGTGGCTGGATGTGGTGGCCGAAGTGGAAGCCCTCACCAGCTTGGCCGCCACTCAATACGCCAATCCCGACTGGGCCATACCCGAGCTGGTGGAAGCTCCACTTACTTTCGAAGCCATTGCCCTGGCGCACCCGCTGATTTTCAGCCGCGGCCGCGTGGCCAATGATTTTGCAAGCGTCGGCGCGGGCCGCACGGCCTTGGTCACGGGTTCCAACATGTCCGGCAAGACCACGTTTCTGCGCACTATTGGGGTGAATATGGTGCTTGCCCTGGCAGGTGGGCCCGTCTGCGCTCAGGCGTTGCGCTGCGGCCCGGCGCAGCTTTTCACCGCCATGCGCACCCAGGATAATCTGGCCGAAAGCACCTCGTCCTTCTACGCCGAGCTTAAGCGTCTGCGCCAGCTCCTCGACCTCACCGAGGCAGGACGGCCTACCTTTTTCCTGCTCGATGAAATTCTGAAAGGCACCAACTCCCGCGACCGGCACGACGGCGCCCGCGGCCTCATCCGGCAGCTGCACCACCGCCCGGCCAGCGGCCTCGTCAGCACCCACGACCTGGAGCTAGGCGACCTGGCGGAAGAGCTGCCCGGCTTCGTGAGCAATTTCAGTTTCAACAGCGACATCATCGGCGACGAGATACGCTTTGACTACCGCCTCACCCTGGGGCTTTGCCGCGAGTTTAATGCCAGCAAGCTCATGGAACTGATGGGCATCGGAGTGGCTACTGGCCCAACTGGCGTGCGAAATTCGTAAGCAGTAGCGGCGCATGTGTAGCTCAGCAGGTGCAGCGCCTGCCCCTTGCTTGTGTCCATCAGCATGCCTCTTGCATTGCTGATTTGATGAATAATGGGCCTTGATACCGGTGCAAAGATGCCCGGACAGGACACTTTCTACGTACTATATAATGTTTATAGCGTCAAATACTTAATTATCTGTCAATCAAGCATAGAAGCATCGATAACTTAAACCATCATCTTATATTTACAGTATTGGACAAAGAACTACTAGGATAATATTGCCTTAACATTGCTTTGTCTCACTTTCTTTAGCACTCATTCCCAAATATGCTTTCCCGGCCAGTAAGAGCATATTTTTTGTTTGCATTGGCCTAGAGTATTCCGCTCTTCCTCGCCTTAGTTCCACCGTTCCGCTCCCGATTACTGCCCCTGCACACCTGTTACTCTTCCTTTCACCCATGGAGGTCTATCGCGAAATACTACCTGAAAGCTACCTGCTTATCCTAGCCGATAACATTCCCTCGGCCGGAGAGGATGAGGACGCCTTGGATCGGGCGTTGCGCCGGGCCAGCCGCAGCGGCAAGTCCAGCGTATGGGTCGACTGCAGCCACCTGCACCACTTGCCGCCTGATGCTGCCGACCTGCTGGCCTTTTATTACCGCAAGCTGTCCAAGCACGGGATGAGCCTCGTGCTCTGCCACCTTGCCGACCCCGTGCGCGTGGAGTTGGAGGCCATAAGCGCATTGCCAATCCCAATCGTGCCTACCCTGCTCGATGCCGAGCGATACTGCCATCAGGAACTGCGGAGCCGGCGCAAATCAGCCTAGAAATCGTAACCCCCAGACACAAAAAAGCCCCGCCGGTTGGCGGGGCTTTTATAGTTTAATTAGCTGGCAGTAGCTTAGAAAGCCAAGCCCAGCGTGAGGCCGGTACGGATGCCGAAGCCTTTCAGGCTACCGTTTACTTCGAAGTTGTCTTCGCTACCGCTCTTGGCTTTTACTGAACCGCCGCTGTAGTTCGGACCGATGAACATGTCCAGCGTAAAGCGGTCCTTGAACATCCACTGACGACCTACCAGCACACCAGCACCGAGAGTGTTCAGGGTGCCTTCGTCGGAGCGGCGCGTGGTAATCATGTTGCCGTTGTTATCGAAGGTGTAGCTGTCGTATTCGGTCTCCAGCTTGAAACCCTGGTAGCGCAGGTATGGGCCTACATAGAAGCCATTCATCGACTCGCCAGAAAGATAAAAGCGGTATTCGGGGGTAAGGCTAAAACCGGAGATTTTGGTGTCGCCGGGCTGCCAGCTTGTAAACGAAAAACCTAGCTGGGCCGAGTTATTGTCGCTCACCTTACGCTCGAAGAAGAACGAGCCGGTTTTGAAGAGGGGGCTAAATACGTTCACTTTCACAGCGTTGCTGCTTTGTGCAGAAGCCATGGTAGCGCTGCCAGCCAGCACAGCAAGGCTGAGTAGGGCCTTTTTCATAAAAAAGATAAGAAGGAGGGGAAGGGAAAAAGTCTTTAAAACCTTTTTGCGGCAGCAACGTTATTGAAAGATTTTCCCTTTTGAAAATAGTATAGAAACAAAATAAACTAGGTTTGAATATATGCCAGACCATTTTGAAAATATGACGCTTATAAAAATTATATTTGATGTCCATATTAATTGGATTTAATGCGTAGCTGACCAGGAATAACGCAAAATCGATTTGTGTTGGATGTATTTCTCAATCACATGATTATGTGGTGAGAAAGTATCCGATGAATTTCGACCACAGTATGCTGGCCGGCCTAAAAAAGAGAAGCCATAACTGCATAAAGCACAGCTATGGCTTCTGAAAATATGCTTGGAAGAGAGGAACCTTATCAAGTTTGTTTGGCTGACCCCGGCTGGTAGCGTACCCCACCAAACAGGTACAGCATGATGGCGCGCGAGTAACGAAACGACAGCGGCGTAAGCAAAAGCATGGCCGAGGTGGATGCGCCGATATATGCCCATACGGAGGCGTCACGGTCGATCAAATACACTAATAAACCCGTCACCAGCACAATAGCGACGGAGAAGCCGTAGCTAACGTACATAGCCCCCCAGTAAAAGCCTGGTTCCGGCTCGTAGGCTTGACCGCACGCCGGACAATGGTCGTGCATATCGTCGAAGTGGGCAATGTTGAGTGCGGAGTATTTGAATAGCGCCCCCTCGTGGCAGCGCGGGCAGCGCAGCTGAAGCAAAGAAAGGGAGGACGATGCAGGGGAAGTAGCCATAAGCAAAGCAACTAAACAGTGGCAAAGGTACTATTGGCTTATACGGGGCAACAGGACCATTTGCGGGTACTTACCGGACAAATCAACGCCGGCCGCGAAACGCTTCGGGGTGAGCCCGGCGTACTTACGGAAGTAGCGTGAAAAGTACGATGCGTCAGTAAAGCCGAGGGCGTAGGCTACCTCGGCCACGGTTTCGGGCGAGTGATGCAGTCGGCGCTTAGCCTCTACTACCACGCGCTCATGAATCAGGTCGCTGGCCGTTTTGCTCAGGTAGCGCCGGCACAAGGCGTTGAGGTGGTTGGGGGTGAGGTGCAGCCGCTCCGCATAATTACGAACCGATTTGTGCGTGCGAAAATGCTCGTTGAGCAGCTGTTCAAAAGCTCGCAGCTGGTGCAGGCCGGTTTGCTGCGCCGGGCCTGGCTCGGGGTGGTGCGCGCGGGCCGCCAGCTCCAACACCAGGTGCAAATAAGACCGCAACACTTCCAAGTGGTTGGCCGGCGCCGTGGCGTACTCCGTTTCCATACGGCTTAGCAGCGGGCCGATCAGTGCCTCGCCGGGCGGCAAGTAAAGCACCGGTTGGCGAAATGGGCTGAAGAAAGGATAGGTGTACAGCCGCTCGGCCGGGTAGCGCAGCAGGTAGAATTCCGGCGTGAAGAATATATCGATGCCCTGGGTGTCATCGGTCAGCGACCAACTATGCACTTGACCTGGGGTAAGGAAAAACAGAGCCCCGGGCCGCACGTCGTACGTGATAAAGTCAATAGCATGAGTGCCGCTGCCCTGCGTGAAATACAGCAACACATAAAAGTCGTGGGCGTGCGGTGCATTGACGCGGCTGAAGCTGGCGCGCAGCGTCTCCAGCCGTTGCAGTCGAAACGGCGTTTGCGGAGCCGTATCGGGAAATTCCTCGATGCAAAGCACCGGAACGGGGGCGTGTTTCATGGGCAGAAAAGCGGCAGCACAATACAAAATAACGTATCGGCAACAGCTCAACCGGGATTTTGTGCGGCCGTATGGCTACGTTGGTCTTGCGGGACCTTTATCACAGGGCTGGCCAGCCGTGCCAGCTGGGGATGCCGCCCCTCATGTTATGCGCCGACACCAACGCACGCTTCAATACTTTTTCTTTGGTCAGGACTTTGCCGATGGCTTGCGCGTCACGCTGGGCGTCCTGATTCCGGGCCTGACGCTGTACCAGTTGGGCCATTCTGACGTGGGCTTCACCGTCTCGCTGGGCGCCGTGGCCGCCAGCCTTACCGACATTCCGGGGCCCGTCACGCACAAGCGCAACGGGCTGCTGCTGTGTAATCTGCTGATCGTGGTAGTGGCCCTACTCACGGGAGTGGCCCGGCTTAATGACTATGTGCTGGGCGCGGCGGTGTTTGGGCTGTGCTTTCTGCTTACCATGCTGTCGGTGTACGGTGCCCGGGCCGGGGCTATTGGCTCGGCGGCGCTGCTGATCATGATCCTGACCATGGACCGTGACCAAAACTGGACTGAGCTGTGGCAGTACGCCGCGCTGCTGTTGGCCGGTGGGGTATGGTACACGCTCATTTGTTTGGGCTTTTCGCGCATTCGTCCTTACCGCCCGGCCCAGCGCGCCTTGGGTGAGTGCATCCACGCCATTGCGGAATATTTCCGCCTCAAAGCCGAGTTCTACGACCCCGAGACTAGCCTCGACAAGGATTACCGGCAGCTGGTGGCCCAGCAAGTGGCCGTGAGCGAGAAGCAGGTGGCCGCCCGCGAGCTGCTCTTTAAAACCCGCATAATCGTGCGTGAAAGCACCGGCACCGGCCGCCGACTGGTGCTGACGTTTGTCGATGCAGTGGATTTGTTCGAGCAGATCATGGCTGCTTACTACGACTACGCCGCCCTGCGTCAGCGCTTCAACCACACCGGAGTGCTGGCCGACATTGCCCGCCTGATCCGGCGCATGTCTACCGAGCTAGACCATATCGGGCTGGCTGTGCAGGCCAACCGGCCGCACCCCACTCGCTTCGACCTGGTGCCTGAGCTGGAAATGCTTAAAGCTCGCATCGACCGTATTGGGGAAAGTGAGCCGGGCAGCAATCTGGTGTTGCGCAAGCTATTGGTGAGTCTGCGCCACCTGCACCAGCGTCTCGCCGACATGAGCCGCTACACCGACCCCGAGTTTCGGGCGCCCGCGCCCGGCAAGCACGAGTCCGACTACCGGCGCTTCGTATCGGAGCAATCGGTGAGCCCCTCCGTGCTGCGCGACAACCTGACTTTCAACTCGGTGACGTTTCGACACGCATTGCGCGTGAGCGTGGCGGCGCTGGTAGGCCTGCTGGTGGCGCGGCTGTTCACCTTCGGCCACCACGGCTACTGGATAGTGATGACGGCCATGTACATGCTCAAGCCGGGCTTCAGCCTTACCAAGGAACGCAACATCCAGCGCATAACGGGCACACTGGTCGGCGCCATCATCGGCGTAGCGGTACTGTATTTTATTCCCAACGCCACCGCTCAGTTTGCCCTGATGCTGGTGTTTATGGTGCTGGCCTTCAGTTTCACCCGCATTAGCTACGTGGTAAACGTGCTGTTCCTGACGCCCTTTTTGCTGATTCTATTCCACTTTCTCGGCATTGGTTACGTGAGTGTGGCCGAAGAACGCATGGTCGATACGCTCATTGGCTGCGCCATTGCGCTTACGATTGGCTACTTGCTGCTACCGCGTTGGGAATCGGAGCAGCTGACTACGTACATGCGCGACGTGCTGCGTGCCAACCAGGCCTACCTGCGCACCATGGCCAGCTACTTGGTAGAGCGCCCTGCCGATGCCACCGAGTATAAACTGGCCCGCAAGGAAGTGTTCGTCAGCTCCGCCAATCTCTCGGCAGCCTTTCAACGAATGCTGTCGGAGCCCAAAAGCAAGCAGCGACACGAGGCTGAAGTGCACCAGTTTGTGGTGCTGAACTACCTGCTGGCCTCCAACATCGCCACCATTGCCGCTGCTGCTCGCGCTGGCCAGTTGCCTGCGCCGCCGGCCGACATATTACGACCCGTGCGTCAGTCTTTGGCCCTGCTGACGGAAGCGTTGAAAAAGCTCAGCTCGGAAGAAGTGCCGGAACTGGCTCCGCTGCCTTCACCGGAAGCAGACTCTACGCCGCGCCCGCCAATTCCTGCCGGAGAGGAGCGGCTACTACTGGAGCAGTTGGAATTTGTGCAGAAAGTGAGCAGTGATATTCGAAAGGTGACGGAAGTAGTGACGGCGTAGCCTAGTTAGGTACCGGAGCGGTAATGACTGTTATCAAGAGTACCCGGGCCTTTCCTTGGGCTAAGTGAAGTTGACCCTAGTTTAAGTTGACTGTAGGTGGCGCACTTTCCGGGCGTCTCCACAATCTGGCAGGCAGGCTTACGCGCATTATTTGCTGCGCTGGTGCCAGCAGCTTGCAACCCGATGCTGATGAATGGAATCGTCAATGGGTACAGGAATCAATACGCCACTTATGAAAAGACTATTACGCACCTCGGTGGTACTGGCTATGGCTGCCGCCTCGCTCCAAAGCTGTAGTCACATGGACGATAGCAGCGCCCCCGATTCATTCAGTAGCGCACCGGCTCCTGGCGGCACTAATCCGCAAGCTGGCGTGCTCACCGCCGGTGAGTGGAGTGACTTAAACAACTGGGGCTTCTGGCAAACCCTGAGGGAAAAGCAGGAGTGGGCTGGCCACGAGACGCATTGGCAGTATTATACCGGCAGCCGCTACACCATTACCATTACGGATCAGGGCGGACAGCCGCTGGCCGATGCAGTAGTGAGCGTGGGCGGTACAGCGCCGGCTACTACCGGTGTTACCGCTGCTGTTACCGACCGCCTTGGGCGTGCCGAATTGTTTCCGGCTCTATTTTCCTCCAATCAGCATTCGGCCAGGCTTGACCTGCGTGTGAGCTATCAGGGGCAGGTGTATTCGCCCGATCCGGTAGCAAGCTTGGAGCATCAGGCTACACGGGTGCTGCCCGTACTCCGCACAGTTACCAACCCGGTAGATATCATGTTTGTGGTGGATGCTACCGGCTCGATGGGCGATGAAATTAATTACCTCAAAGCAGAGCTGCGCGACGTAATAAACCGGGCCGATGCTCAACTGCCGTCGGCTGATCTGCGCATGGCCAGCGTGTTCTACCGTGACCACGGCGATGAATACCTGACGCGTACGCAGCCTTTCACCAACAACGTTAACCAGCTGCTGAGCTTCGTGGAGCGCCAGCGAGCAGACGGTGGAGGCGACTTTCCCGAAGCTGTAGAGGAAGCCCTGCATGAGGCCCTGCAGCAGCAGTGGAGTGCCAGCGCCCGGTGTAGACTGCTGTTCCTCGTGCTGGATGCGCCGCCGCACGATCATGACAAAGCCCGGATACAACAGCTTACCCGACAAGCTGCTCAGCGCGGTATTCGCATCATTCCTGTAACGGCCAGTGGCATCAGCCGCAGTACCGAATTCCTGATGCGCAGTATGGCCATTGGTACGGCGGGCACTTATGTATTCATCACCAATCACAGCGGCATCGGCGATACGCACCTGGAAGCCTCCGTGGGCCAGTACCAGGTAGAATTCCTGAATAACCTGTTGGTACGGCTGATAACGCAGTACAGCCAGCAGTAAGCCGACACGTTGGATTGGCTGAACACTGCTCCATAAGCGGATCTAAAACACCAAGGCCGGCCCCGACTTCGTTGTTGGGGCCGGCCTTGGTGTTTTAGATCCGCAAAGAGGCTACTTCACTGCCTGCCCCTCCGGCTTGAGCGTACGCCCGAGCCAGTCGAAGAACACGCGGTTCCAAAGCACGGAGTTCTGGGGCTTACCGATCCAGTGGCCTTCGGTGGGGAAATACAGGAAGCGGCTGGGAATGCCTCGCAGCTGAGCCGCTCCAAAGGCCTGCATGCCCTGGTTTTCGGGTACGCGGAAGTCTTTACCACCGTGAATAACCAGAATGGGCGTATCCCACTTGCCCACAAATTTCTGCGGGTCGAACTCCTGGTAGCTTTTGGGGGCCGGAGAGTCCCACGGCGCGCCCTTCATATCGTGGTGAGCGAAGAACAGCTCCTCGGTCATGGGGTACCAGCTGGACAGGTCGTAGAGGCCGGCGTGGGCGATGAACGTCTTGAAGCGGCCTTGGTGGTGACCGGCTAGGTAGTATACCGAGAAGCCCCCGTACGAAGCGCCCACGCAGCCGCGCCGCTCTTTATCTACGTAGGGCTCTTCCGAAATCTTGTCGATGGCCGAGAGGTAATCACGAATGGGCTGGCCGCCCCAGTCGCCGCTGATCTGGTCGTTCCACTCGCGCCCGAAGCCGGGCAAGCCACGGCGGTTCGGTGCCACCACAATGTAACCCTGGGCAGCCATCAGCGCGAAATTCCAGCGGTAGCTGAAGCTCTGCGTGATGGGGCTCTGCGGGCCGCCCTGGCAGTAGAGCAGGGTAGGGTACTTTTTGCTCGGATCGAAATTGGGCGGGTAGATGACGTACACCTGCATCTGCTTGCCGTCGGTGGTCTGCACGCGGCGGTTTTCAACTTTGCCCAGCTTCACCCCGGCCAGCTGATCCAGGTTTAGCTGCGTGAGCGGTGTTTCCTTACCGTTTTTCAAGTTCACGCGCACTACCTCGGCTGGGCTCTGCATGGTGGTGCGGCTGCAAATAGCCACATCGGGACCAGCCAGCTCGAAGGCATTGTAGTTCTGCAGGCCCTTGGTCAGCTGCTGAATCCTGCCGCCTTTGCTCGGCACCGAGAACAGCTGATCGGTGCCTTCCACCACAGCGTTGAAGTAGATGGTTTTGCCATCGGCCGACCAGCGCACGTTGCCGGCGCTTAGCTCCGAGCCCTTGGTGATGTCCTCGTGCTTACCAGTTTTGAAGTCGTGTACGATAATGGCGTTGCGGTCGGCCTCGAAGCCCGGCGTTGCCATACTTAGCCACGCCACCCGGCCGCCATCAGGCGAAAACACCGGCTCGATATCGTAGCCCGGCATGCCTTCCGAGAGGTTCTTGGTAGTGTTGTCGCGGACGGAGTAGAGGTAGATGTCGGAGTTCGTACTTAAGGCTTCGGCCTTGCCCGACAGCTTGCGCGAGGTGTAGGCCAGCAGGTAGCCATCGGGCGAAAACGCCAGCTGTTCGGAGCCTGCCAAGGGCCGTACGGGCGCATCGAAGGCTTCGCCGGCCAGTACGTCCTTGCCGTAGCCTGTGGGTTTGCCATCAGCACCCACGGGCTGGAAAAACACGTGCGAGGCCTTATCGTCCTCCCACGAGGTCCAGTGGCGATAAAACAGGTCGTCGTAGAGCTTGGCATCGGCCTTCGGCAGGTCGGGGTACAGGTCCTGCAGGCTCTTGCGCACCTTTACATCCTGGGTGTACAGGATGAAGTTGCCCTTGGGCGCATATTTCAGGTTCGACAAGCTTTCCTCCTGAAACTCACTCAGCAGCTGTTTGCCCGAGCCATCGGCATTTACCGCGTACAGCTGCGGAATGCCGCTTTCGTCGGAAAGGAAGGTAAGCTTACCGTCGGGGCGCCAGTTTAGGGTGTTTTCGCTGTTGGGCGTCGCGGTAAGCTGCTTCACGGTACCGCCGGCCACGGGTACGGTGTAGATATCGGCGTTGCCACGGTTGGCCTGCAGGTCGTAGCGCGTAACGGTGAAGGCCACGGTCTTGCGGTCGGGCGAAACCTGCATTTCGCCCAAGCGGCCAAGTTTCCATAGCAACTCAGGCGTGTAGGTAGACTGCGCCGCAGCGGAAAGGGATGCACCAGCCAGCAAGGCCAGCAGCAGCGGTTTTTTCATAGTAGATGGCAATGGGATTGGCAAGGTAAGTAACCGAAGCGCGTCATTGCCACCCCTAGGCCCGTCACAATGGGTAACTTTGCAGCGTTGGATATGATTGTAATATATCATCAGGCGCTTGTAACAAAAGGCGGCATGGTTAAGCGGCAGCCGCTGCCCCAGCAAAGGGTGGCCGTCAGGACCTGAATTCAGGGTCGGGTAGCAGGGCCGTTTCGCGCCGCTGTGCACTGCATCAGGCATGTTATTACCTTGCGTACATGACCGATTTCCGCCTCCGCGTCTTCCAGGCCGTCGGCCACCACCTCAGCTTTACCAAAGCGGCGCAGGAGTTGTGTATCACGCAGCCGGCCGTCACCAAGCACATCCGGGAACTGGAGCGCAGCTACGAGCAGCGCTTGTTTGAGCGCCGCGGCAACCGCGTCAGCCTCACCGAAGCTGGTCAGCTGTTGCTCCGCTACGCCGATCAGGTGTACGAACTGCACCACCAGCTGGCGGAACAGCTCCACACCCTGCATGATACCACGGCCGGGCGGCTGCGGCTTGGTGCCAGCTCTACGCTGGCCCAGTACGTCATTCCCGGTATTTTGCCTGGGTTTCAGGCTCGTTATCCGCGGGTAGAGCTTACGGTGCTCAACGGTAATTCCGAGCAAATCGTGGAAGCCTTACTAGGCGGCCAAATCGACCTTGGATTTGTGGAAGGCCAGGTCAAAAACCGCGACCTGCACTACGAGCTACTGCTTGATGATGAGTTGGTAGCCGTGCGCCGGGCAGCTGTTGCTGGGCCGTCCGGCGCACCCATGGCGTTGGCTGAAGTGCTGCGGCACCCGCTGGTGTTGCGCGAACGGGGCTCAGGCACATTGGAAGTGCTGGAGTTTGCCCTGCGCGCCCATGACATCAAACTCTCGCAGTGCCAAGTGGCTATTTACCTCGACAATACGGAGGGTATTAAGTCTTACCTGGAAGCGGCACCTGATTGCATTGGCTTTGTGTCTATTCGCGGTTTGCAAAAGGAACTGGTTGCTGGTCAGCTAGAAGTAGTGCCGGTGGAAGACTTCCGACTTGAGCGGCAGTTTGAGGCCGTTTCCATTCAGGGGCAGCCACTGATCAGAGCAGCCCAGCAGTTTTTGACTTATGCGCACCAGCAGTTTAAGTCAGGTGCGCATAACCATAAGTAATTGCCTATAAATATTTTTGATAACCCTGCAGGTAGGGGAGGGCGTACTTTTGTTAACCTATTGCGCCCCACCCATGAAATCCCGCTCCGCTTCCGCGTACCCATCGGCTACTGCCGACGAAGATTGTTATAGCCACGTTTCCTTCTGGCATCGGCCGCTGCCGTTCACCCACGGCCACCTGACGCCCCAAATTCTGCTGTTTGCCCTCGCGCTGCTCGTGTGCGTGTCACCATGGGGAGCACCGCCTCTGGCTTTGGCGCTGGGCTTGGGAGTAGCTTTGTTAGTCGGTAACCCATTCCCGATTCAAACCAAGAAGTACACCAGTAAGCTGCTGCAATGGTCGGTGGTGGGTTTGGGCTTTGGAATGAACGCGCACTCTGCTTTGCAAGCCAGCAGTGAAGGACTGTTGTTTACCATTGCCTCTATCATTACCACGCTTACGCTGGGCTACTTCGTAGGCCGTTGGCTGGGCATTGCGCGCAATACTTCGCACCTGATTGCCAGTGGCACCGCCATTTGTGGAGGCAGTGCCATTGCTGCCGTCGGCCCAGTAGTCAAAGCTTCCGATGAGGAGATGTCGGTAGCCTTGGGCACAGTGTTCGTGCTCAATGCAGTAGCGCTGTTCCTGTTTCCGCTCGTCGGCGAGGCACTGGATATGAGCCAGAACCAGTTTGGCCTGTGGGCTGCCATTGCCATCCACGATACCAGCTCCGTCGTAGGGGCAGCCAGCCACTACGGGGAAGAGGCCTTGCGCATTGCCACCACTGTTAAGCTGGCCCGGGCGCTGTGGATTATCCCCGTAGCGCTGGGCACTGCGGCTCTGTTCAAAACCACCGGCACCAAAGTGAAGCTGCCCTACTTTATCCTGGGCTTTATCGGAGCTATGCTGCTTTACACCTTTGTGCCCATGACCGGCGCGGTGGCTCCTTACATTGTAAACCTGGCCAAAGTCGGTTTGACCGTAACGCTGTTTCTGATCGGGGCCGGGCTTTCCACGAAGGTGCTGAAAGCCGTCGGTCCGAAGCCCTTTATGCAAGGCGCATTACTCTGGCTGGTTATTTCTGCGGCTTCGCTCTGGGTGATTCTGCACACGGTAGGGTAGCCGGATGCGGAACGATTGGGAAAGGTTGATTGTCCGTTTGCTGATTGCCTGATTCGCGCTTCAAGGGTATTGGTGCGCTCTGGTTCGCCGCAGTGTAAGAGCTTTTAAGCTCCTCAGTGAGTTCCGATAACCATCCGAAAGGGTAGGGGCCCGGCTTAAGCGTCCAGCGCTGTTACTTTTGCAGTATCAGTTGCCGATGGCTGCCATCAGCTTGCTGCTTTGGCACCGTGTGCGCTGCCAAAGCAGTTATAGCCCCGGCCTGCGTAGCCCGATCAGCGCCATTCGTTTAACCAGCAATTCATGAAGCTTCCCGCATTCAAAGACCTTATTATTTACGAGGACGAAGACTACCTTGTCATCAACAAGCCGCCGTTCCTCGCCACGCTCGATGAGCGCATCGGCACGGCGCCCAACATCCTGCGCCTCGCCCGCGAGCAATACGACGACATCCAGGCTTGCCACCGCCTTGACAAAGAAACTTCCGGTGCTCTGGCTCTGGCCAAGAACCCAGAAGCTTACCGGCACCTCTCCATGCAGTTCGAAAACCGCGAGGTGAAGAAAGTGTACCACGCCGTGAGTTGGGGAGTGCACGAGTACGAGGGTCTGCGCGTCGAGCGCAACATCGAAACCACTACCAAAGGCAAAGCCCGCCTCGCCTTCACTGGCAAGCCCGCCGAAACGCTGGTGCGTACCCTCGAAACCTACGCCAAGCACACCCTTTTTGAATGCTTGCCCGTCACCGGCCGCATGCACCAGATCCGTTTGCACTTGGTGTACTTGGACGCGCCTATTGTTGGCGACAAAATGTACGGTGGCGAAGATTTCTACCTCTCTTCGCTCAAGCGCAAGTTCAACATGAAGCAAGGCGATGAAGAGCAGCCCTTCATCAAGCGTTTCGCCCTGCACGCCCGGCAGCTCTCTTTTGCCGGCCTGGATGGAGAGCCCATTAGCGTAGAGGCCGAATACCCCAAGGATTTCCGTGTGCTGGTAGAAACGCTTCGTCAGTACCGCTAGCCTCACAGTCGATTTAATCGGCTTTCTAGGTGCTTTGCTCACCTTCCTTTAGGTACCGCATTGCATATCAAGGAAAAAGCACTAATTTTGTGTCCGTTTTTCCCGGACCGTATGCCGTTGGTAGCCGATTCGAGACTGACTTGCAAATACTTACCCAACCCAACAAGAAACTGATCCATGGATCATCTGAGCTTTAAAACGCGCTCGGTGAACAAAGCCTCGGCCGATAAGGCCTGGGTTATTGTTGACGCTAGCGCCGGCCCGCTCGGGCGAGTGGCTAGCCAGATTGCCAACATTCTGCGCGGCAAGCACAAGCCCTCGTTCACGCCCAACGCCGACTGCGGCGACAACGTCATCGTCATCAACGCCGATAAACTGCGCGTTACTGGCAAGAAGATGACGGACAAGATCTACCTGCGCCACACGGGCTACCCCGGCGGTCAGCGTAGCATCAACCTGCGCGACAAGAAGGCCAAAAACTCGGCTTCGGTTATCGAGCACGCCGTGAAAGGCATGCTGCAGGGCAACCGCCTCGGCCGTGAGCAGTACCGCAACCTGTTTGTGTACCCCGGCACGGAGCATCCGCACGAGGCACAGCAGCCCACCGAGTACAAGCTCACCAACCTGTAAGAAACGACGCTGGCCTTTCTTGGGCCGCGTTTTCATCGATTGATTGTTCAACTCATGGAAATCACCAACACTTCTGGTAGAAGAAAAACCTCGGTGGCTCGCGTGTATGTGCAAGCCGGGCAAGGGATTATCACTATCAACGACCGGGACGCGAAGTCTTACTTCAGCAACGAACTCCTGGAAGCCATTGTCAACCAGCCCTTCACCACGCTTGATGCCGTGGGTAAGTACGACGTGCGCGTAAACGTGCGCGGCGGAGGCATCAGCGCCCAGGCCGAAGCAATTCGCCTGGCCATTTCGAAGGCCTTGGTTGCCGAAAACGCCGAAGTTCGTCCTGCTCTGAAAAAGGAAGGCTTCCTGACGCGCGACCCCCGCATGGTGGAGCGCAAGAAGTACGGCAAGCGCAAAGCTCGTCGCTCGTTCCAGTTCTCGAAACGTTAATCTACCAGAAGAACTCAAGTCATGGCATTGCCTACCTATAAAGATCTGCTGGATGCTGGTGCCCACTTTGGTCACCTCACCCGCAAGTGGGACCCCAAAATGGCGCCGTACATCTTCATGGAGAAGAACGGCATCCACATCATCGACCTGAACAAGACGCTGGCTTCGCTGGACCAGGCTTCAAACGCCATCCGCAACATCGCCAAGTCGGGCCGTAAAATCATGTTCGTAGCCACGAAGAAGCAGGCTCAGGAAATCGTTTCGGACGAAGCGAAGCGCCTGAAAATGCCCTACGTGACCGACCGTTGGCTCGGCGGTATGCTCACCAACTTCGCGACCGTTCGTAAGTCGCTGAAGAAGATGAGCACCATCGACAAGATGGTAAAGGAGAACACCGCTTATGCTGCTATTGCTAAGCGCGAGCGTCTGATGCTGTCGCGTGAGCGGGAGAAGCTGGAGCGCGTACTGGGCGGCATCGCCGACCTGAGCCGTCTGCCCGCTGCTCTGTTCATCGTGGACGTGAAGCGCGAGCACATCGCCGTGAAAGAAGCTCAGAAGCTAGGCATCCCGGTGTTTGCTATCTGCGATACGAACTCTAACCCCGAACTCGTTGACTTCGCCATCCCGGCCAACGACGACGCTTCGAAGTCGGTACAGCTGATCATCAACACGATCGGCAAGGCTATCGAAGAAGGTCTGTCGGAGCGCAAGGTGGACAAAGAGGACGCCGACCGCAAGCAGGCTGACGAAGAAGCCATCCAAGAAAAGCAGAACGCCGACGAATAGTCTGTTGAGAAGCTAGAGTGAGAAGTCAGAAGCTAGAATCCGGCGGGTTGTATCAACTTATCGGGTTTTGCTTCTGACTTCTTCTTGCTTCTGCACCGCACGTGCGTTCCTCTTACATCGTAACCTCTCATTTCTAAGTTCTAAGCTCTGACAATGGCTATTACCGCCCAAGACGTGAACAAGCTGCGCGCTATGACTGGCGCTGGCATGATGGATTGCAAAAAGGCCCTGACCGAAGCCAATGGCGACTTCGAGCAAGCCAAGGATATCCTGCGCAAGCAGGGCCAGAAGATTGCTGACAAGCGTTCGGACAACGCCACCTCGGAAGGTGCTGTGCTGGCTAACGTAAGCGAAGACGGCAGCACTGGCATCCTGGTGGCCCTGGCTTGCGAAACCGAGCCCGTAGCCAAAGTAGCCGACTTCAAAAACCTCGCTCAGCTGGTGCTGAACGCAGCGGTAAAAACCAACGCTGGCACCAAGGAAGACCTGCTGGCTGCTCCCCAAGAAGATGGCCGCTCGCTGCAGGAGCACATCACCGACCTGATGGGCAAAATCGGCGAGAAAATCGACGTAGTAGCCTACGAAAACATGAAGGCTGAGCGCGTGGCTTCATACATCCACTCGGATGGCAAGAAAGGTGTACTGGTAGGCCTGAAGAACGTAGGCGACACCGATGTAGCTTCCGTAGGCCGCGACGTAGCGATGCAAATCGTAGCAATGCGCCCCGTAGCCCTCGACAAGGACGGCGTTGACGCTGCTACCATCGAGCGCGAAATCGAAATCGGCAAGGAGCAGGCTCGCGCCGAAGGCAAGCCAGAAGCTATGCTGGAGAAAATCGCTCAGGGCAAGCTGAACAAGTTCTACAAAGAGAACACCCTGCTGAACCAAGAGTTCGTGAAGGACAGCTCACTGACCATCGCTCAGCTCCTCGATAAGACGTCGAAAGGCCTGACCGTATCGGACTTCAAGCGTGTGGCTATCGGTGCCTAAGCACTGCTAGCTTGTAGCAACAAAAAGCCCGCTGGCGCTGCGCCAGCGGGCTTTTTGTTATTTAGAGTAACATGGTTGCGGGCTTGCCTGTTTCCGGCCAACCAGCGGTGGCAACCTTAATCGTGTAACTGCTGGCGCTGCCACGCCTCCACCCGGGCTACTGCATTGCGCCGGACGCTCAGGTAATACAAGCCATAATCCACGATGTGAAAGGAATGCCGCAACTCCGGCCGGCCCGGCAGGTAAAAGCGAACATAGCCCGATGGCTTGGGCGGATGTACCCACAAAAGGCCGTCGCGCACCTTGGCGTCGGCAGCCTGCGGGTCGATGCGGTCGAAGCTGTAGGGGACGCTGCCGCGGTTGAGGCTCGCTGCTATGGTTGCGGTGTCGTTGGTCCAGGTGAGCGGATTAACTACGGCGGCGCCGGCATAAGGAGCATAGTCATTGCCCCATTCAGCAGTATTCCAGCTTACGTAGCAGCCCGTTTGAAGAGAATCCTGGCAGGGTTTCATTACTTCGTACCCTTGCGGATCAACCTTCAACCCTACTAGATACGCGGCCACCAAACGCTTGCGCAACTGCGGGTCACGGTCGAAATACTCACGCAGCAGTCGTTGGGCGTGGTAAGTACCTTGGCTGTGCCCGGCAAGAATGATCGGGCGGCCTTGGTTGTAGTGCTCGAGGTAGTACTCAAAAGCCGCTTTGACATCGGTATAAGCAAGGGCCAAAGCCTGCTTGCCGTTGCTGGTGCTATCAAAAAAGGCGTAAAGCGCCGCTTGCCGGTAACGGGGCGCATAGATGCGTCCGGCCGCGTTGAACACCGACGCCTGCTTACGGATGCTGAATTGCTCAGTGAAGCGGTTTAGCTCGGCATCGGCTAAGTTGGCGTTCCAGGCTTTGGGCCGAATCAGCGTAGTGAGGTGAATAAAGAAAACGTCGGCCGGAGCGGATGCTTGCTCATCGCGCAGGCCGGAGCCACGGGGGACGGTATCGGCTGAGTCGCGGCGGGTAGGCAGGGCAGCCCAATTCTCAGCGCGGCTATAATCGGGTACGGCAGCCGGGGGGCGCCGTTCGTAAGTGCCAGTTGGCTTGATGACTTTGATGCAGCCCGAAGCGGCAACCAGAGTCAGCACCCAAAGCGCGACAAGGCATAGCTGAAACCGTGTAAGCGGCATGACTCTAATTCTGCTGGGGCGTAGTTTCTGCGGGGGTAGCGGCCGGTTTCGGATCGGTAAATGTATTCTCCAGTAGGCGTTCCTGCCGGAAATAGGAAACCTTGCCCGTACGGTCGATGCGGGCCCGCACCTGGGCTACGGTCTGTTGGTACTGGTTGCGCGATTTACGGAACGAGCGGCCGCGCTCTTGGTAGGTCACGGTTACCGAGCCATCCTCGGTGACGGGGCTAACCTGCAACGTAGCCGGGTCGAAGCTGATTTCGCTTTCGGTGAATTCGGGGAAGTGACTCCGGTTCAGTTCTTCTTCGATGGCCGCCGGTGTGGTGTTCTGCAGCGTGTAAAACCGTTCCACCTGCGGGGCAAAGTGCTGGCTGGCATTGAAGGGAGCCGCCGTCATGTCGGAGTATAGCGCCGTGAGGGTGCGCTGTACCTGGCTGCGGACTCCAGCTTCGGTAATAGCCCGATCAGCAACCGGAGGCGCCGTAGCGGTGGTGGGGGAGGTGGCACGAGCTGTATCAACTGGCGCCGAGGCTACTGGCACCGTAGGCTGCACGCGTATGGTTTCGGGCGCTGCGGGTGGCGGTAAGTCAAGTTGCTCGGCCTGTGGGCCTTCCTCATACCGCACGGCGGTGGTATCGGCACCGGAAAGGGAACTGCTGGTAAGGCGCTCTGACTCGCGGTTGCCGAGCAGCAAATAAGCCACTAAGGCCAGCAGTAGCAAGGCACCACCAATGATAAGCACAGTTGCCAACGGCTGTTTACGCGGTGGCTCGTTGCTCACGAAATTATCGTCAGGAGTATCTATAGGCCCCTCGGTAGGTCGAAGGGTACCCGGTTTAAACACTACAGGCTCCAAGGGCAGCTCCGCCGGCGCATTCACGATGGGCGGCAACAGCGGATCCTCCACCGGCGGCGAGCTTATGGGCGGGTCTGGCGTAGGAGGTGCAAGCGGGGGAGCGGGCACGGGTGTCGTCGGCGGCGTCAGGTTTGTCGCGGCTGGCGGGGTTTCGGTAAACAGCAGCTTCCGCTTAAGCGTCTCGAATTCCTGAGGCGTGATGGTGCCCGCATCAAGCCATTCTTTTAGCTGACGCAGGGTATCGAGGGGGGAAGAGTCTTTGGGTTCCATTCAGGTACAGCAGTAGCCGACAAATTAATGCTACTTACTACGATCAAGCGCAGAAAGCCGGTCGCGGCGACGCTGCACCATAATCTTGCGACGTTCGGCTTCCGTAGCGTTTTGCACCAGCTTCTGTTGATCTTCCTTGATGCGGGTGGTATGCTGTTCGTTTTGCTGCTGCAGCTGTTTGATGCGCGCCAGATTGCTAACCGTGTCAGCAGCCAACGACTTGATTTCTTTCTCCAGGCGTACCTTTTCCTTTTCGGCCTCCTGCAACTGCTTTTCAGCTTCCTCCACGGCCAGCTTATAGTGGCGGGTGCGGTGCTCTTTAGCGTAACTGCTAAGGATGGTGCGCAAAGCGGCAAACTCCGAAGGCGTACGGTCGGGGTCGAGCCAGGTGGTGCCGTTGTCGAAGGCCGCAAACACTTGCACTTCGGCGGTGGAGTCAGACGGCGCTACCACGTTGGTATAGAGGTCGAGCAGCTTGCCCGAAACGCTTGATACCGGCGTCTGCTTGGCCAGCATCACATCCTTGTTGCCACCGAGGCCTAGCACGCCGCCCGATTTGATTTTGATATTGTAGCTGTCTTTCAAAAACTGCTGCCAGAAGTCACGCGCTTCTTTAGCGCTGCCCTCCACCTGCACTTTGAGTGCCGGCCGTTCGCGTTTATCGATATTGACGGTACTGGTGCGTACGTCGTAAACCTGGGCCGTAACGGCGGCCGTGGGAAGCAAAACCGCTAGCACCACCAGCAGCCAGCGGGAGAGAGGAGAAGTCATGGCAAAAGCGGATGGAAAAGTGAAACGATGACCCCTATACCAAGTCGTGGCGCTCCAAGGTCGCGCCGAAATCGGAACGCATGGCGGCAAAACGGCTGGCGACGCCAGCCAGAAATTCTTCGTCCAGCAGCTTAGGCAAATCAGCGTCGCTACCGAGCAAGTCCAGCTCAGCGACCTTGTAAGTCTGTTCGAAAGAGCCCTGCTCGCACTTGAGCAGGTACTTGCCGTTCCACGCCAGCAGCGTGAGCTTCATTTCAGGGTGAGGAATATCGGCAACGTGGCGCATAGCAGCGGAGGATTGGTGGACGAAGATACCACTGCCACGGCGAAATGAAGGATTCCGCTTATAACCTCCAATAAGGGCGTGCGTACAATCTGAGCCGCATTTCTATCACCTTTAACCTGTCATCACGATGCCACAAGGAGATAAGTCCAAGTACACGGACAAGCAGAAGCGCCAAGCCGAGCACATCGAGCAGAGCTACGAGCAGCAGGGACTATCCGAGGAAGAAGCCGAGCGGCGTGCCTGGGCTACCGTCAATAAGCAGGACGGCGGCGGCAAAAAGCCCGGCGGTTCGGGCCGCAAGTCAAGCAAATAGTCCTCTTTACACTTCCAAACTAAACCAAACAAAAGGCCACCGGTACCGCGGTGGCCTTTTTCGTTTAAGCTTGTTCGTTTCGGACCGGGCTTTTGGCTTTCGGGAGTTTGAACTCCAATGTAGTGCCCTGTCCCGCGGCGCTGCGCACCCGAATGGTGGACTTGTGCGCCTCCACAATGTGCTTGCTGATGGCCAAGCCCAGCCCAGAACCTCCCCAATCGCGCGAGCGACTTTTGTCGATGCGGTAAAAGCGTTCAAAAATGCGCCGCTGGTGCTCTTCCGGAATACCCTCTCCGTCGTCGTGCACGGCAATGCGTACAGATTTGCCGCTTTCCTGCAGCGCTACTGTGATATGCCCCTGCTCACGGCCGTACTTGATGGCGTTGTCCACGAGGTTGATGAGCACCTGCCGGATGCGGTTGCGGTCGGCCTGCACCGCAACGCCTTCGAAGGGCAAATCATTGGGCTGTAGGTGCAGGGTCATTTGCCGTTTGTTGGCTTTCATCTCCAGCTGATCGAAGATGTCGCGCACCAGCATGGCCAGATCAAAGTTCTGCTTGCGCATGCGCACCACGCCTTTTTCAAGCTGCGAGATGGTTACCAGATCCTGCACCAGCGCATCGAGCGCATCGAGCGAGGCAGCAGCCTTCAGCAGAAACTTCTCACGGATAAACTCTTCGTCCTCGCCCGCGTCGAGCACCGTGTGCACAAAGCCCTGGGCCGCGAAAATGGGCGTTTTAAGCTCGTGTGACACGTCGGCCAGAAAGTCGGAGCGCAATTGCTGCAGGCGCCGCAACTCGTCGATTTCGTGCTGCTTGCGCGTGGCCATGTCCAAAATCTCCTCGCGCATGCGCTTCAGTGGTTCCGGCCGAAACAGGAACTTGTTCGACATCTGCCGGAACTCCTTCCGCTTGATGTGTTCAAGGCCGGCGTAAATCTTATTGATTTCGCGGAACATCAGCGCCTCAAACGACAGGTATACCAGCAGAAAACAACCTGCAATGGTAATGCCGCCGGCCAACACCGCTTGTTGGAAGGGCAACGTGGGTACCACCCAGGCAAAGCCCGTCAGCACACTGCCCACCAGCAACGCCAGCAGGATAGCAATGGCCCGGGAAGAAAGCTTGAGCTGAAACACAAACGGGAAAGGTGATTCTCGGGCAGAAAACAACGCTTCCGCTGGGCATGGTTCAACCACGTCAATAACCGCTGCACCAGCAGCGCGAGCATTGTTCTTCACCACAAGTATCGCAATTCCGTCTTTAGAATTGATCATCGGGAGCTACACCAGCGCTGGGCAGGACCTCCCTAGTCAATAAGCTTAGTTATCGGCGTTGAATTTATAGCCCACACCCTTGATGGTTTGGATGTGGTGCTCTCCCACTTTCTCGCGCACTTTGCGCACGTGCACATCCACGGTGCGGGCCAGCACGAATACATCGTTGCCCCAGATGTTCTGTAGCAGTTCGTCGCGGCCAAATACTTTGTGGGGCGAGGCAGCTAAGAAGGCAAGCAGTTCAAATTCTTTTTTCGGCAGCGAAATTTTACGGCCTTCCTGGTACACGGCAAAGCCCGTGCGGTCGATGCGCAGGCCGTTGATGTCGATAACGTCCGACTGCGGGGTAGTGGGCTCCAGGTCGCGGCGTACCACAGCGGCCAAGCGGCTCATCAATGCGCGCGGCTTGATGGGCTTGCTCAGGTAATCGTCGGCGCCGGCGTCGAAGGCAGCTATTTCCGAAAACTCCTCGGAGCGAGCCGTCAGGAACAGAATGTAAGTGTCCTTGAACTTGGGCATCGCCCGCAACTCCCGGCAGGTGGCAATGCCATCAAGATGGGGCATCATCACGTCGAGCAACACAATGTCGGGGCTGAATTGCTGAGCTACTTCCAGGGCCTTGCGGCCATCGGGCGCCGTGGCCACTTCGTAGCCTTCCTTACGCAGGTTGTACTCAAGCAGCTCCACGATATCGGGGTCATCGTCCACTACCAAGATCTTGTACAGAATGGTAGCGGCAGGGGCGGCGGGCTGTTGCACGGAAGAAAAAGCTAAGTGAACAATGAACGCAATACGTCCACAAAAATACCAACACCCACGGCAGCAAGCGTGTTACCATTTTGTGACCAGAAGTCTGAGCTTATGACCAAACTCACCGCCTAACAAGCCCTGACCTAAACCAGAAGCGCCCCGCTGCAGCTTAAAGCCGCAGCGGGGCGCTTGCTCTGGGCGCCGAAGCTCTTTCCAGCGCCGCTATTTCTTAACCACAAGTGCCAGCTTGTGCTTGAGGCCGCTGTATTTGTACATGTCAATCTTTACCGAGCCCACAAACATCTCGGCCTCAAACATGACCGGAATCTTGTTCTGATCATCGGAGAAGTACACCGAAATAGCATCTTCACCGGTGAAAAGCTTGTTTTTAGGCATTTTGGGCGTGAGGCGAAGGGCCCGAATAACGCCCGCTTTGGTTTCCACGTTCTGCCGGCCTTTGAAGGTTACCGTCATGTCGAAAACTTCGTCGTCGAAGAAGCCTTGCACCTTTATCTGCTCCCCGATTTTACGGTTGGAGAAGTCAATGGTACGCAGAAAGTAGAAGCCACTAACGAGGTCCTGCACGTTGTCGGGCACCTTGTAGCTGCCGCGGCGGGGCTGGTCCTTCTCCTTCCTGCGGGTTTCTACCTCGGCCATGTTGCGGTAATGGTCGAAGTCGATAGTTTCCTTTTTGCGGTAGTTATTCTCCTCGATGTTGCGGAAAAAGCGCTGCGGCAGAATACTAGTCGTGTCGATGTAGGAGCGCCAGGTGTCACGCACCTTCAGGAAAAAGTCGAACGAGCCGGTAGTGCGCCCCGTCACCGTGGCCCGGTAACAAGGCCGATCGTTGATGCGGTGAATGCCTTCGTCTACTTCGATGGCGGCTTCCGCCGCGTTGATCATGCCGTAGTGAACCTTGTAACGCATGACTTCACCGCGGCCGAAACTTTCGTTACGCACGGTGCGCGGCGCCTCGACAGTGGTAAAAGCCGTAAGCCCAATGCTTAGTAGCAATGCAGGCAAGGAAAGCAAAAGCCAGCGGCGACGTATCATGGAGCTAGTAAGCGGTGTGCATAGGGTGGACGAAGGAGGCTTTGCAAAGTGGGTGCCAAGCAAATATACAAAGCCTCTTAGCGGAAGAAAAGAACGGTTACAAATGAGAAGGTATGTAGCGTAACGACTGAAATTCAAGTTGTCGTTCCGCTACAACGTAAAGAATATCAGTGGATAACGATTTATGGTATTGTTCCGGGAAGCAAGTGAAGACCGAGGCAAGAAGTAGAAAATTGATTCAACAAAAAAGCCTGCCGCATCCGCGGCAGGCTTTTTCAACAGCTGAAATTAGAGCGTGTCTTCGCCGTCTTCAGGGCCGCTCAGGTCCACCGGAATAACAGCTTCCAAAGCCTCAGGCTCACCCTTAGCCATGGCCCGTACCTTGGCTTCGATTTCGTCAGCCAGCTCGGGGTTGTCGTGCAGGATGGTTTTTACACCCTCGCGACCCTGACCGAGACGGTTGCCGTTGTACGAGAACCACGAGCCCGATTTGGCGATGATGCCCATGTCGGTAGCGAGGTCGAGGATTTCGCCCACTTTGGAGATGCCTTCACCGTAGATGATGTCGAACTCAACCACCTTGAAGGGCGGCGCTACTTTGTTCTTCACCACCTTCACCTTGGTGCGGTTACCGGTCACGTTGTCTTTGTCCTCCTTGATCTGGCCAATACGGCGGATATCGAGGCGGACGGAAGCGTAGAACTTCAGGGCGTTACCACCGGTAGTGGTTTCGGGCGAGCCGAACATTACACCGATCTTTTCGCGCAGCTGGTTGATGAAGATGCACAAGCAGCCAGTCTTGTTGATGGTGCCGGTGAGCTTACGCAGGGCCTGCGACATAAGGCGGGCGTGCAAGCCCACTTTAGAATCACCCATGTCGCCTTCCAGTTCGCCTTTCGGCACAAGAGCGGCCACGGAGTCAATTACGCAGATGTCGATAGCACCCGACGAAATCAGCTGGTCGGCGATTTCGAGAGCTTGCTCACCGTTGTCGGGCTGTGAGATGATGAGGTTTTCGGTGTCGATGCCGAGCTTCTTAGCGTATTGCGGGTCGAAGGCGTGTTCGGCATCGATAAAGGCCGCAATGCCACCCGCTTTCTGAGCCTCGGCAATGGCGTGCATCGTGAGCGTGGTTTTACCCGACGATTCCGGGCCGTAAATCTCGACGATACGGCCCTTGGGTAGGCCGCCAATACCGAGGGCAATGTCCAAACCGAGCGAACCGGTGCTGATGGCGGGAATGTCGCCAACCTTGTTGTCGCTCAACTTCATGACGGTGCCCTTGCCGTAAGCCTTGTCGAGCTTGTCCATCGTGAGTTGGAGCGCCTTGAGTTTCTCGGCGTTCTGGTTCACCGTTTTGTCAGTGGTAGCAGCCATGTGTGCGTGCGTTGTGGAGATATAATGTAGGTTTGAAGTCGCTTTCGGGCGATGCCGCCGGTACGGGTTCCAAGATCGAAAAAAACCTTGTTAGCGTCCGTCTCAGGCAGCTTTTCTTAACACAGCCGACCCCGCTTTTGTGCCAGCCGAGCAATAAATATATGAGAAAATCTTTGCTAAAACTATTAGCTATTGGGGTTCTGTGTTTTACGAGTTCTTTAGCATGGGCTCAGCTGGATAACCGGGCCTTTCAGTACCGTCGCCCCGTGCGTCCGGAGTACGATAATCAGCTGCGGCTGGCGGTGCAGGCGTTTCTGTTTACCAAAGACAACGAGTATTTCAACAAGATTTTTGAGGGCCGCACTTACTACGGCACGCAGCTAGCGCCGCGCCTCGTGTACTTCCCCAGTCCCAAAATCCGCTTAGAAGGTGGTGTGTTCTTGTGGAAAGATTACGGTAACCCGCGTTTGCGGCAAGTGCGGCCGCTGTTTACGGCCGTGTACCAGACTGGCCCGCACCGCATCCTGTTTGGCAACATCGACGGGCACCTCAATCACAACTACATCGAGCCCATCTTCGACTTCGAGCGGGTGATGCTCAACCGGCTGGAGGAGGGTATGCAGTATCAATACAATACCCGACGCTTGGCCGTGGATGCCTGGGTAGACTGGCAACGCCAACAGTACCGGTTCAGCGACTTTCAGGAGGAGGTAGCCGGGGGCTTGGTAGCTGATGCCACCGTGGCCCACGACTCTACCACCGGGTGGTTGGTGCGGGTTCCGTTTCAGTTTCTGGCTATTCACCGCGGTGGCCAGATCGATACCATCGATAAGCCCCTCGTTACGCTTTTCAACCTAGCTAGCGGGTTGCGGCTGCGCCAGGACCGCGGCAAGGGCTCGTTTGTGGAGAGCGTATACGCCGATTTCTACGGCGTGTATTATCAAGACTACTCCTTTACGCGCGAGCTACCTTACAAGCGCGGCACCGGCCTGTACCTGAACCTTGGTGCCGATACGCGCTTATCCAAAATTCAGCTCAGTTACTGGCGCGGCAATGGTTTTATAGCGCCGCAAGGGGGGCCACTCTATCAGTCGATTTCCTACACCGTGAACGACCCAAGTTACACGGAGCGCAACCGTCAGCTATTGATTCTACGCTTATTCAGCGACTATAAGCTTACCGAGGGCCTGACGCTGTCGACGCGTTTCGAACCATTCTATGACTTTACGCGCCGGCAAGTAGAGTTTTCATTCGGCACTTACATCAATTTCAACCGGGAGTTTTTCCTGACTACGCTGCGACACAATTAAGCCTAGGTAGGCACCAGTGCAGGCAGAAATCTAATGCGCGGCCCTGCGCAAGGCATACGACTTTATACCGGGACCATCAAAGGAGGGCGACGGTTCAAACCCTACAGCCTCGGCAGTAGCTTGGCTACGGGTATTTTCCGGCCGGCAGCGCAGGGTAAGCTGACGAGCTTCCAGTTTTTCGAAGGCAAACCTCACTACTGCCTGCAAGGCTTCGCGGGCGTAGCCGTTGCCTTCAGCCGTAGCCGCCAGGTAGTACCCAATTTCGCCCGACCGGATGCGAGGCGAGTCGGGTTGGAGGCTGATGTCGCCGATGTAGGCGCCTTCGGTGTTCCAAATGCCCCAAACTAGCAGCCGGCGTTGCCGCCAGTTCTCAGCGAAAGTGCTCAGGGTTTTTTCGGCTTCAGCCAACGTGCCGACGGAAGCCACCCGCCGTGGAAAGGCTGGCTCCAAGCGGTGACGTTCGGTGTGGATAAGTGTAAAGAACGCCGGGGCATCGGCCAGGAGGTAAGGGCGAAGCAATAGGCGAGCCGTAACGAGAGGCGAAGGAACTAACGAAGGCAGCAAGGACATAGCGGAGGCAACACTAAGCACACGCACGCAAGCGCCAAACTGTTGCACGGAGACTACAACAAATTGACCTGCGCTAGCTCAAGCATTGCGGTGGGCTGCGAAAATCTGCTTTGTCGCCTGGTGTAACCCCTGACGAATGAGCTCGTTAGGTTTAGGCATGCCTCTGTGCCGTCATCAGATGCACCGGGGCTCCTACTCACAACCAAATACCAAGATTATGAACCGACTGGAAGGCAAAGTGGCCATCGTCACTGGGGGCGGCGCGGGCATCGGCGAAGCCATCTGTAAAAAATTTGCTAAAGAAGGCGCAGCAGTGGTGGTTTGCGGATTTCCCGAAGACCCCGTCAATGAGGTAACCGAGGAAATTCTGAAAGCAGGCGGACGGGCCATTGCCTACACTGGCGACATCTCTAAGCCTGAAGAGGCCGAAGCCTGCGTGCGCGCAGCCGTGAAAGAGTACGGTCAGCTTGATATTCTGGTAAACAACGCGGGTGTCTTTCCGGCCACCTCCACCATCGATAAGTACCCCGCTGATGCGTTCCAGTACATGATCAAAAACAACATCTACTCCTGCTTTATGATGACCCGTGCGGCCATGCCGGAGCTGCAGAAGACGCAGGGGAATGTGATTTCCGCTGGTTCGGAGGCAGGCTGGATGGGTATTGCTGAAAACACCCCGTACGGCGGTACCAAAGCCTTTGTGCACGGCTTCATGAAAGGAGTAGCTACGGAGCAGGCGCAAAACGGCGTGCGAGCCAACTGCGTGTGCCCCGGCCCCGTGGATACGGCCTGGACGCACAGCGAAACCGGCCCGATGAGCTCCAAGATGGAGAAAGAAACCGTAGAGGGGACACCCATGGGCCGCCGCGGCACGCCCGAGGAAGTGGCCAACGTATACTTATTCCTGGCCTCCGACGAAGCCAGCTTTGTGACCGGCGCCTTGTACTTCGTCGACGGGGGCGTTACAAACTCGAAAGGCGCACATGGGGCCAAAGTACCCAGCAAGCTTAAAAAAGAGCCCGAAGGCGAACTGAAGCTCGAGCATGCTATGGATGGGCACGCTGAAATTCGCAGCCAAGACGAATGGAAGCATCTGGGCTAGGCTGCCAGTAAGTGATAAACCAAAGGCCCCGGCTATGTAGCCGGGGCCTTTGGTTTTGCGTGTGCTGGTTTGCCGCTTGAGGCTTACAGCGGAGATTAACGCTGAACGGGCAGCGTAGAAATCAGTGCTGCCTCGGACAAATGCGGGTGCTTGTACTGCGCGGGGCTACCCAAGGACTGCTGCGTGCGCATGACGTTCATTTGACGAGCGGCCTCGTTAAAAAACTCCAGCCGGCGGATAAGCATTTCCTTGGTCAGCACGCGGCCTTCCGGCGTTTTCATGTACGACTTCCAGTCGTCGAGCTGCTGCCGCATGATGGCGTTGGCCTGGTCGAAATGGGCTTCGTACTGCTGTTTGAACTCAGCTACGCGGGGCAGCCCATCGGTAGTAAGCCGGAAGGCAGCGCCGCCGTGATTCAGAATTTCGGCCAACACGTAGACTTCCAGCGGCAGCGAGGTTAGTAAGGCCGTAGTGCGAAGGTCGAGGCCAGCCCGCAGGGCGTCGTCCACCATGTGCAGGTTGCGGGGAAAGCTCTCGTAGTAGGCTTGGACTTCCATGGGGAGTCAGGGTCAATTAAGAATGAGGAATCAAAGACTGAAAAGGAACTACTCAGGGCCTAAGCATGAAACGCGTGAGAGCTGCTGATTTTCGTTTTCAACCTTCAATCGACTTAAAGCAATTCTTGCACAATCTGGTCCACCGTGACGCCTTCGGCTTCGGCCTTGAAGTTACGAACGATGCGGTGACGCAAAATGGCCGGCGCTACGGCGCGCACGTCCTCGATGTCAGGCGAATACTTGCCGTTGAGCAGGGCGTTGCACTTGGCACCGACTATCAAATGCTGCGAAGCGCGGGGACCGGCGCCCCATTCCAGCAGTTGCGTGGCACGGGCGGAAGCGCGGTCGGTGCCAGGACGGGTTTTGTGTACCAGCCCTACGGCGTACTCAATAACGTTGTCGGTAACCGGTACGCGGCGCACCAAGTGCTGGTAGGCTTCAATCTCATCGGCATGCAGGATCTTCTGCACTTTAAGCTTGATGTCGGCCGTGGTATTCTTCACGATCTGCAGCTCCGCTTCGTAGCTAGGGTAGCCCAACGTGATGTTGAACATGAAGCGGTCCAGCTGCGCTTCGGGTAGCGGGTACGTGCCCTCCTGCTCGATGGGGTTCTGGGTAGCCAACACAAAAAACGGCCGTTGCAGGGCGTAGCGCTGGCCTGCCACCGTTACGGCGTATTCCTGCATCGATTCCAACAGGGCCGCCTGCGTCTTGGGCGGCGTGCGGTTGATTTCGTCGGCCAGAATAATATTGGCGAAGATCGGACCCTTCACGAAGTGAAATTCCCGCTGCTGATTCAGCGTTTCCGAGCCTACGATATCGGAGGGCATCAAGTCGGGCGTGAACTGGATGCGGTTGAAGGAGAGGTCCAGCGCGTCGCTGATGGTTTGCACGAGCAGCGTTTTGGCTAGGCCCGGCACACCCACCAGCAAAGCGTGACCCTGCGAGAAAACGGCCGTCAGCAATAGCCGCACCACTTCATCTTGCCCTACAATTACCTTCCCGATTTCCTGCCGTAGCGTGCGGTATGACTGTGCCAGCGCGTCGGCGGCTTCCTTATCCGATGAAAATTGTCGCATCAAAGAGTGTTATCAGTGGTCGGTTGCTGGTAGTAGATGGGCACCTGCCAGTTGGATATGGTCGGGTTTCGCGCCGGGAGGCTGCGTGGGTTCGACCACTGACTGTGCGTAGTTGACAACTCGCAACCGCTATTACTCTACGTCCAGCACTTTGCAGCCGGCGTACTGCGGGTCTACTTCGATAAATACGGTGCCCCGGTTGCGCAAGAACCACTCGTCAAGCGCTTTGTTTTTCTTCTGATTAAGCGCAGCCGCGGCAATCTTCTGGTAATCGTCCTTGAGGTTGGCTTGGTGAGGCGGGGTATTCGACTTCAACCAGATGATACGCACAGCATCTTTGCCGTCGTCGGTGCGGTAGGGTAGAGGCTTGCTGATGCTGCCCACCTTCATGGTATCGATGGTAAAGAAGATGGCAGGGTCCAGCTGGTCGAGGGGTAGGTAGGAGCTGCCGTCGCGGCGGTTCTGAAGCAAGCCGCCATTGCCGCTGGTTTCTTTGTCTTCCGAAAAGTCTTTAGCAGCCTTAGCAAAGCTGATGCTATCGGCCAGAATACGGACGCGGAGCTTGGCCAACTCAGTGCTGGAGGCATCCACGTCGGCGCCACCGGCGGTGGGCTTCATCAAGATGTGGCGGGTGTTGTACGAGTCGCCTTTACGCTCAATGAGCTGAATCAAGTGGTACCCGAACTGGGACTTCACAATGGGAGACAAGCCGCCCGGCTGCATGCGCAGGGCCGCGGCCTCGTACTCCGGCACCAGTTCCCGGCGCTTAAAGAAGCCCAAGTTACCGCCGTCCTTAGCCGATATCGGGTCTTCCGAAAACTGACGGGCCAAGGCTGCGAAATCCGCTCCAGCCAGAATCTGGGCGCGGATATCGTTCATTTTGGCCAGTGTGGCCTGTTCGGCTTTGACGTCAGGCTTGGCCAGCTTCACAATCTGGCCTACTTCCACTTCGGTGGAGTAGTAGGGCAGTGAGTCCTTGGGAATGCGCGCAAAAAACTGGCGCACCTCACGGGGCGTCACGGTGACTTTACCGGCAATCTGATCCTGCATCTTCTGCTGAGTCAGCTGCTCTTTCACCTGCACGCGCAATTCCTCCTTCAGCTGGCGTAGCGTTTTGTTGTAGTATTCTTCCAGCTTTTTCTCAGAGCCGATTTGCTGGACGAAGTAGTTCATGCGGCGGTTCAACTCGCCATTCAACTGATCGTCGCTTACTACTACCGAGTCAGTTTCGGCTTTGGCTAGCAGCAGCTTGTTCAGCGTGAGCGACTGCAGAATGCGGCACTGAATATCGGGCGGCAATGGCTTGCCTTCGGCCTGCTGCAACTGCTGCTGATAGATACCATCCAAGTCAGAACGCAGCACGATCTGATTATCCACCTTCACAATAATGCCGTCGACAACCGGCTTATTATTAGTAGGACGCGACATGCGGGCTAGGGTCTGAGCCTGGGCGCTGAGGCTTACCAAGGTCAGCAGCAGCAATGCCGCCAAACGAAACAAATGAGTCATGTCAGAACAAAAAGCAACTCCGAAATCAACTTCCCAAACCGATTAGACTTGGGCAACAACGCTGACCTCTACGCTAGGCAAACGCCAAAAGCGGCCGGTAAATTTCAGCATAATTAGCCGCGCAGACAAAAACGCATTAAATAAGCCACGACGTAAGGGCAAGAGCCGCTTCACCCGGCGGGTGGTTGCATCCCGGCAGCAATGAAAAACCCCGGCCAAGGCATGTTGGCCGGGGTTTTTGAATTTTGGCGGGCTACAGAGCCAGCTTATTTAGTCACGAGCTTATTCACCTCGGCTTCGTTTACTTTCACCGGGTACTTGCTGCGCAGTTCCTTGATCCACTCCTGCTCCAGGTAGTTCTGGTAGTCGGAAGTGGCTTGGCCACGGGCTTCGGCGAGAGTTTTAGGACCAGCCGGCAATACCTTTTCTACCCGTACCGTGTAGTAGCGGCCGTCCTGCTGCGCGTTGTACGAGCCGGGCTGCTGCGGTACGCTGTCTACTACCTTGTTTTCACCTTTTGGGAAAGCACGTTGCTGCACCTGCACGGCCAGCGGGTTCTGCTCATTGAGCATTTCCTCCAGCCCACTGAGCTGCGTGGTAGTCACGGTAATGCTGGCCACAGCCTTGCCCGCACGAGGAGCTGCCGCGGTGCTGATGCGGTTGGCCGAAACCTTGCGGCGCTTCAGCTGATCAGCCACGTGCTGGGCCCGGCGCAACGCTAGGTTGGCGCCTTTTTCACCGGCCTTGATCTGGCCCGTGATGCGTACCGTCAGCGTAGTGTCGGCCGACAGGCGCTGGGCCAGGTCCATGGAGCTCATGGCGCTGGCTTTGGTCAGAACGTCCTTGTTGGGCTGGAAGGTCAGCTCGGCCGGTACGCCACGCTTAATTGTGTAGCGGCCGGTGGCAAGTTGCTGCTGGGCCTTGGTGAGCAGGGCCGGTGTAGCAGCACTGATGACGGTAGCTTGTACACGGGGCTCCCACTGGTACTTGGCTTGGTTTTCAGTGAAGTACTTCTGCAGGCCTACCGTGTCTTCGATGGCTTTCGACCATACCTTCTCGTCCATCAGCTGGAACAGCAGAATACCGTCGCGGTACTCCTTGACGAGCATGCGGTAGTCTTCGTGCTTGGTTTCTAGGTTAGCACGCTCGTAGTCCATCAGGCTTTGCTCCGTGAACTGATCGTAGAGCTGCTGCATTACAAACGAAGGCGAAGCTCCGGGGCGGGCCTGCTGGCGCTGTTCGGCGAAGGTGAGGAACTCCTGTACCGTGTAAGGCTTCACACCGATGGTGAATAGGGGCGTGGTGGCAGCTACAGTGTTTTTCTTGCTGCCTTTAGCTTGCTGACCGCCAAACTTGCTCAGGAAGGCGTCGGATTTAAAGCGTCCGGTCGTCAGCGAAGTGTCTGCTTGGGCGAGTAAGGCCTCGCGTACGGGCGCTGCTTCGGTAAACTTGTTTTCGGTGCGGATGCGCTTGAGGAAAGCCGTACGGTTCAGCTCGGAGCGGGAGTCTTTGGCTACGCGCTGCTTCAAGCTGGGCTCCATCTGCTCAAACGCCGGCACGGGCTGCTTTTCAATCAGCTTGATGATGTGCCAGCCGTAAGGCGTTTGTACCGGGGCTGATAAGTCGCCAGGCTTCTGCAGTTTGAAAGCAACCTCCTCAAACGAGGGAATCATGCGGCCCGTGCCGAAGGGCGGCAACTCGCCGCCGTTGGCCGCCGAGCCGGCGTCTTCCGAAAATTGCGCTACAAGCTTCTCCCAGTTTTCGCCTTTCTGCAAACGGCTATATAGCTCGTCTACTTTCTTCTTTACTGTTACAGAGTCGGCTTTCGGCATGCCCGGCGTGGCGCGCACCATCAGGTGAGCCACTTTTATTTCGCCCTGGGCCTGGCGCATGTCGTTTACCTTGATGATGTGGTAGCCGAACCGCGTGCGAATCGGCTGCGACACTTGGCCAACAGGGGTTTTGTAGGCGGCAGCTTCAAACGGATACACCATCTGTAGGGCCGTGAAGTAGCCCAAGCGACCACCGTTTTCGCGGGCCGAGGGGTCCTCAGAAGTTTCGCGGGCTACTTGCTCAAAGTTCTCGCCGCCGTTGATTCGCTGGCGCAGGGCCTGGATCTTCTGGTAGGCGGTGAGGGTGTCTTTGGGGTCGGCATCGGGAGTAATACGCACCAGAATGTGAGAGGCGTTGACCTCCTTCTGCATGTGGTCGTAGGCCTCGCGTACGAGCTGGTCCGTTACGCTCTTTTCTGTTAGGTAAGGCTGGGCCAGTTGCTGTTTGTACCCATCCAGCTCCCGCTTGAACGCTTGGGTGGTGTCCAAGCCCCGGGTTTCTGCCTCCAGTACCTTCAGCTTGAAGTTGGTGTACAGATCCAGATACTCCTGCACGCTGGCACGAGTGCCGGCATCGGGGGCAGAACTGTTGTTTTTGCGGTATACATACGCAAACTCCGAAGCGGGGACCTCCTGGGTGCCCAGCGTCATCAAGACCGGTTGTTTGGTAGTAGCAGTGGGTTTGGTACTCTGGCACGCGGCCAACACAGTGGCCGCGAAGGCGGCACCCGAGAACAAAATGCGGTTACTACGCATACGATAAAAATGACACGAAAAAGCCGTCCACACCCTGCTCACGCCAGTTGCGGACGGCTGCTTGATGCAATGTTAAGCATTTTTCGGATGCCTACGACCCGTTAAGGCTTAGGTCAGGCGCTTGCTCAGGCGGCAAAAGTTGCGGGTGCCGATGGTAGTAAATTCCACGCTGTCCATGATCCGGTTGACCAGGGCAATACCGACACCGCCTTTTTTACCGATGCGAATGTGCTCCGCAATGTCCGGGTCTTGGTAGGCAGCTGGCGAAAAAGACTGGCCGTCATCTTCGGCCTCGAACTGGAAGACGTTGTCGTTCACGAGTACCCGGATATCCAGGTTCTTGGTTTCGTCTTCGTGGTTGGAATGGATTATCAGGTTGGCCACTATCTCATCGACGGCCAGGATGATCTGGTTCTGCAGGATATCCGACAGATTATACGAGGCCAACACTCCGCCCACGAAGTCGCGCACCGTTTTCAGGTTGCGGCGGCTGCAACTGATACGGATGGTGTGCTTCATGGGCCGGTCAGAGTTAGCAAAGTCAAATTAGATGGCCGTAGCCTCCTGTTCACTGGGCACAATGGTCATGAGCGAATCAAGACCCAGGATTTCAAATACGTTGTGCACTTTCTCCTGCATATTGAAAAACACGAGTTTAACGCCCGCGTCCTGAAAGCGTTGCAGGTGCGAAATAAACACTCCAAGGCCTGCCGAGGAGATGTAATTCAGGCGTTTGCAGTCGATCATTACCTTGCGGTAATTGAGGATTTCGGGCTTCGTAAGCTCAGTGTCTAGGAGCACGGAGGAACTGGCGTCGAGCTCACCGTCAAGCCCGAGCGTTAGGGTATCGTTGGCTGTGTTCTGTACAATTTTCATAGCCCGTTTCTACGCGGCAGCTACGCCATGGGTTGAGCATTCTTGAACTTGATGACGAGCAAGGTTTGGTCGTCGAACGTTGGCAGGCCGCGGCTGAAGTGTTGCAAGTCCGTTACAATAGCCTGCTTGATGTCTTCGGCTTCCAGAAAGTGGCTGCGCATCAGCATCTGAAGCAGGCGGTCTTCGCCGTATTCTTCGTCCTCGGTATTGCGGGCTTCTACTATACCGTCGGTGTATATCACCATCACGTCGCCGGGATTATAGTCGTAGTACATGTTCTTGATGCGCTTTTCATAAGATGCATCCCGAATGATGCCCAAGCCCAGGCCCTCCGTATGAAAGTAGAACGTTTCCTCCGTAATAGCATTGTAATAGAGCGTGTGGCAGTGCCCAGCTCGCGCAAAGGCGAAGCCACGCTCTTTGTAGTCGACGATGTAAAACGAAGCCGTGATAAACGAGCTGCGCTCCAAGCAATGGCTCAGCGCCTGGTTGGCCATCGACATAAACTTGCTGGGTTGCAGCGGCTGGCCTTTTTCGGGCTGATCAAGCAGCATCAGCGAGTGGAAAATACCCTTCATCTGCGCCACGTGGAATGCGGCCGTGGTACCCTTGCCCGACACATCGCCGATGATAATGGCGATACGCGAGGCGCTGAGCTGCAGGAAGTCGTAAAAGTCGCCGCCTACTTCGCGGGCGGCCTGGCTGTGCCAGCGTATCTCAAACCAGCTGTCGGCGGGTAAGGCTTTGGGAATCAGGCCTTCCTGAACAATGCTGGCAATCTTCAGCTCTTCCTTTACCCGCTCGTTTTGCAACGACTCTTCCAGCAGACGCAGGTTTTCGATGCTAAGCACCGTCTGGCTAGTGAAAATCTGCAGCAGGTTGAGGTTTTCGCGGTCGAAGCCCTGGCGGAAGTTCTTGAGCAAGTACAGGGTACCGTAATGGCGCTTACTAGAGCGCAGCGGCATCACGATAAGCGAGCCGTAGGGCAGGTCCAAAGCGCGAAAGCCAGCGCTGTTAGGCAGATCGTTGTTGAGGTACTCAATGTGACCGATGTTGTATTCGGACAGCAAACTACAGATGCCCTCCCGCGTGTTGCCGTCGAGGCGGTGCTGCAGGGCAGGGTTGGTGCTTTCGTTGCTTACATCGAGCCAGGCCGCGTCGGCTTCCACCGTTTTCACCGCCGAATCGAAGAGTAAGTTGTAAACTTCCTGCTCGTTTTGGCCTTTCTGAATTAGCTGGGCAAGTCGCTGCATGCTGAGAATTTCTTCCCGCTTCTGCTCGAACACGCCGGCTGTAGGTAAATTGAAGAGGGTGACCAGCAGGCCCATGATGGCGTAGAACGCAGCAAAGGAGCTGGCCAGCAAAAGAAAGGCGTGTTGGGCCAGTGGGCCAACCAGCATGGGTACGCGCTGCAGGCGGAGAAAATACAGCAGGAACACCGCCATGATGCCCAATATGGCCAACTGCAAGAATACCACTTCCCACTTCTGGCGTCGGTTCAAATAAGCTACCCACTGCTGATGCGCACACAGGTAAACTCCCAGACCGGCTAATAGGGCTAACGCAGGCAACAGGAGCCAGTGCAGATTCTGGCCTTGGGTCAGGCGGAAAAGGAGTGTAGCCCCCAGTAGCAGCTCAAACCATAACCACTCTTGCCGGGTTCGGGGCTGCGCACGGAAAAACACCAAGGACCGCCACGTATAACAGGTACGTGCCAGAAAATACACAAAAAGCCCCAGGTTAAGGGCGTAAAGCGCATTGAGCAGCAGTGGATTATCAGTCGTGCGCCCGGAAGCTATAGTCTGCTCCGCCAGATGCGCAAGCACGCACAAAACGGCCAGCACGCCAGGGCCGAGCAACTGCCGCAGCAGAGGTACAAACTCGGTGCCGCGCAAGCGGTCGGGCACGGTACGTTCGTAGGCAAACACGCCCGCCGCAAAAACAGCTTGCGTAACCAGAATCAGCCAATCGGGAGGGGTGCCCCACTGCGCCGCTGCATCGGGAGCGGCGCGTAGCAGCATGCAGACCAGCAAAGCCAACCAGCTCAATACCGCCAAGGGCAGTGCGGCCGGAAGTAACTTTGAGTGGAAAGCAGTCATGCAGTGAAGTGAGGTGGAAACGTCAAAAAGCCAGCCTGCCTTACGCAACGCGGGCCGAAAGGGATGACCAAGATACGAATGCCAACTAAACTGGGCTAGTACCGTGGGCCCGGCACCGGGCAAAAAACAGCCGCCGCTCGGGCCCGAGCGGCGGCTGTAAGGGAGCAACAGCTATAAAATCAAGCTAGTTATCAGCGCGAGCTATAATTGGGAGCTTCGCGCATGATTTGCACGTCGTGCGGGTGCGATTCGCGCAGACCAGCCCCGGTGATGCGTACCATGCGGGCCTGCTGCAGGGCAGGCACATCGGCCGCGCCTACGTAGCCCATGCCGGCCCGCAAGCCACCCACCAGCTGATACAGCACTTCGGCCGTGCTGCCTTTGAACGCCACGCGGCCTACGATGCCTTCGGGAACCAGCTTTTTCACGTCGTCTTCGGCGTCTTGGAAGTAGCGGTCCTTAGAACCGTCTTCCATCGCCTCCACCGAGCCCATGCCGCGGTAGGTTTTGAATTTGCGGCCTTCGTAGATCAGTACTTCACCAGGGGCTTCTTCGGTGCCGGCCAGCAGCGAGCCTATCATGACGGTGGAAGCCCCACCGGCCAAGGCTTTCACAGCGTCGCCGGAAAACTTCACGCCGCCGTCGGCAATCACCGGTACGTCGGTACCTTCCAAACCGCGCACGGCTTCCATTACGGCCGAGAGCTGCGGTACTCCGATACCGGCAATGATGCGGGTGGTGCAAATGGAGCCAGGCCCAACGCCCACTTTTACGGCATCGGCACCGGCGTCGGCTAGGGCGCGGGCGCCCTCGGCGGTGGCTACGTTGCCGGCGATGAGGTCCAGCTTCGGGAATTGCTCTTTTACTTGGCGCACCATTTCGAGTACGCCCTTGGAGTGGCCGTGGGCCGTGTCGATGCTGATAACATCGACTCCGGCATCAGCTAGAGCTTTTACACGCTCCAGAGTGTCGGGCGTGACGCCTACGGCGGCGCCGACGCGCAGGCGGCCGAACTCGTCTTTACAGGCGCGGGGGCGGGAGCGACGCTTCCGGATGTCGCGGTAAGTGATGAGGCCCTGCAAGCGGCCATCGGCGTCCACCACCGGCAGTTTTTCTACGCGGTTACTTTGTAGGATGGTTTCGGCCTGGGCCAGGTCCGTGCCGACGGGCGTCGTGATGAGCCGTTCGCCGGGCGTCATTACGGCTGTTACAGGCTTGGTCAAATCCTTTTCAAAGCGCATGTCGCGCGAGGTAAGGATACCGCACAGGCGCTGGTCGCCGTCGACGATGGGAATGCCGCCGATTTTGTTTTCCCGCATCAGCTTTTGTGCATCGGCCAGAGTGGCCTGCTCATTAAGCGTAATGGGGTCGAGCACCATGCCGCTTTCGCTGCGCTTTACGCGGCGCACCAGCTCGGCTTGCGCCCGCACACTCATGTTCTTGTGAATGATGCCAATACCGCCTTCCTGCGCCATGGCAATGGCCATTTCGGCTTCGGTGACGGTGTCCATGGCGGCCGAGATGAACGGAATGTTCAGCTGAATGCGGCGGGTAAGGCGGGTACGGGTGTCGGCGTCGCGGGGCAATACCTCCGAATAGGCAGGTAGCAGCAGTACGTCGTCGTAGGTCAGCGCCTCGAAGGCAATCTTGGCGGCAGGTTCGGCGGCCATAGCAAAAGGCTGGTTACGTGGTTGACTCCTTTTGCCACGCAAAGCTACGGCGTTTTTTCCGGAACCGCGCGTAGCCTTATGTTACGCTTATGCTTCAACAGCTTGAAATACGCGACCTGCTTACTGTTTCAGTCAGGGCTAGAACTGGGTTTCTGGGCGCAAATCAACGTTCAGGATTACGCTTAGCTGCAAGGTGTGATTGTGTTCCAGTACGCGGCCGTTACGCTGTTGGGCTAGCTGGTGCAGGTAGCCGCCCTCGATGTTCACGTTGCGGCTGGCCACGTAGCCGAAGCCGGCATACAGCCGATTCTGGTCAAAGATGTTATTGCGCACGTTGCGGCCAAAGTTGAGCATCAGCTCATCGGAAGCTACTAAATACGGCATGCCGCGCATCATTTCCTGGCCGAAGAGCGGTACAGCAAGGCGCAGCTGGTAGCGGAAGCGGTTTTGATAAGTAAAGGGTTCCTCCTGCGGCCAGCGAATCCAGCGCTGCTCCAGGCGGTAGCGGTGCTGCAGATGCAGCGAGCCTACTTCGTCGCGCAGCAGCACTTGCTGGTACAGGCGGTGCTCGGGAGAACGTTCGGCAGCCGGAAACTCACCATAGGGGTATGACAGCTGAAAAGCATAGCCACCAGTCAAAATCAGTGATTTGCACAAGTGGTAGTCGGCCGCAATGCGGGCTAGGTTCTGCTGAGCCTTACTGCCGAAATCGGCGCGACGGGCCTGGGCCTCGGTGTACACACCCCACTGCTCGGAAAGCCGAAAGCTGCCGTTGTACACCAGCCATAGGTGGCGGTTGGGGTCGGCTACGCGACCTTCCGGCATTTGGGCTAGTGCCGGCCGCGCTGCCAAGGCCAGCAGCGCTAAGCAAGCCAGCCGCAAAAAGAGTAGTAGGCGTAGGGCCATAGCACCGAGTGTTAAGGAAATGTTATCCAATATCGGTCTATGTTACCTAAATGTTACGATTGGCTATGTTAAGTTTTTCGGGTTGGAACGCACAAAGAAGGAATGGCCTCAAATGGAGGGCTACGCAGGCAAACTGAGAGTCGGGGTGAAGAACACAGCAGGTAGATGAAGCATTGCCGTGCATTTTTGCGTACCTAACATTGCCGCCCCACCCAAGCACGTTTCCGTGAACACGCCCAACGAATTAAAAGTAAGCTCTTGGGAAGAGCTGCAACACGCTTTATTCCGTGATGCCTGGGATGGCCGAATCGGCCGTTTTCGCTCGCCTTTCGTGTACCGCGGCGTTCGTTCGCACGACTACAATCTGGCCACCAGCCTGCAGCGCATGGGCGGAGCGTACCACGAATTGGAGCATCACCTGCTGCGCAATTTTCGCAAGTATGCCCACGATACCTCCATTCCCGATAAGTCCTCGGTTTGGGATTGGCTGTCGGTAGCGCAGCACCACGGCTTACCCACGCGCCTGCTCGACTGGACTTACTCGCCCTACGTTGCGCTCCATTTTGCTACCGATGACCTCGATGCCTACCACGAGGACGGGGTCATTTGGGCACTCAACTACGTGAAGGCCGCCGAGTACATGCCCGAGCGGCTGCGCCAGGCGCTGAAAGCCGAAGGCTCTAATGTATTTACGCCGGATCTGCTGGAGCCCGTATGCCGCAACCTGCGCGAACTGGCCGACATGCAGCCCGAACAGCCCTTTTTGATTTTCCTGGAGCCACCTTCGCTTGATGCGCGCATCATCCATCAGTACGCACTTTTCGCGCTGATGTCGACGGCCCAGGCTTGCCTAGACAACTGGCTGGAAGAGCACCCCGAACTGTACTTCCGCATCATTGTGCCGGCGCGACTGAAATGGGAAGCCCGCGACAAGCTGGACCAAGCCAATATTACCGAACGGGTACTATTTCCAGGCCTTGGCGGGCTCAGCCGCTGGCTACACCGGCACTACAGCCCCGCCCAGAGCCACGACCCGCGCACCGACCGGATTCCTGGCGACTGATCTGTGGTGGCTTCCTATTGGCCGCTTTGCTCGAAGCGCTTCTTCGTCAGCTTGGTGGGCACGTGACTCATGGGGTCGTCGGGCCAAGGGTGCTTGGGGTAGCGGCCGCGCAGGTCCTTGCGTACCTCGAAGTAGCCCGTTTGCCAGAAGCTGCGCAAGTCACGGGTAACCTGAGCCGGGCGGCCACCCGGCGACAGCAGATGCAGCAGCAACGGTACCCGGCCAGCCGCCACGGTAGGCGTTTCGATTAAGCCAAACAGCTCCTGCAGCTTCACGGCCAGCACCGGGGCCGTGGCGTCGGTATAATCGATGCGAACTTGTGAGCCGCTGGGTACTTCTAGGTGTGAAGGGGCCAGGCGGTCAAGCTCTTGGCGCTGCGGCCAACCATTGGGAAGTCTTTCCAGCAGAAGCTCCGTAACGTCCAGTCGTGCTACGTCGGCTAGGCTGCGTAGGCCAACCAGGTGAGGGCCCAGCCAGCTGTCCAGGTCACTGAGCAAGGTTTCATCGGAAACAGCAGGCCAGTCGGCCGCAAAGTGAACGTGCAGAAAGGCAAGCCGGTCGCGAAGGTGCTGAGCGGCGTCAGTCCAGTGCAGGCTGCGCAGACCTTGCGCCCGGATACCTTCCAGCAAAGCTGCTGCTACCGCTTCCGGGTCGGGCTTAGGCTGGGCGGCTTCCGACAGCACCAGAGCCCCCAAACGGCGCAGGCGGCGTGCCAGCACCCGGCCAGTCGTTGCATCAAAGCGCACTTCGGCCTGCTCTTCTATTTGCTCGGCGAACAAATCTTCTACTTCGCTGCGGGAGAGCGGTGCTGCCAAGGCCGCACGGGGCGAGTTGGCGGGCCCGTCCAAATGAGCCGCCGCAAAGAACGCGTCATCCGCCGCAAAGAACTCGGCCGGCAGCGTGACGCGTTGCCCTGTGACGAGGCGCAGCCGCTCGCCGCCTTCGCGTTGCCCAAGGCGGTCGGGGTATGCCAGGGCCGCCAGCACGCCTGCTACATCGGGTTCGAGGTTGGCTGATTTTACTCCAGCGCGGTTACGCAGGGCCTGGGCGGCTTCGCGCACGCGGCGCAGTCCACTCGCGTCGGGATGCAAGCCGGGCAACGGGGCGCGGCCACTTTGCAGTGCCTCAAGACGCAGGCGCAGGTCGGGCGGAGCCGGTTGACCGTCGGCGGCACGCAGGATGTCACGCTCGGCTAGCAACGCAGCCAGCGCACAGGCCGTGGGGCCGTGACCCAGCTCGCGGCCACGCACTACGAGGTGACCCAGTCGGGGCGGCAAACCCAATCGGGCCAGTTCGCGGCCATGAGCTGTGGGCTGACCCGTAGCAGTGAGAGCACCTAGCCGTACCAATAGCTCCCGAGCCTGGGCCATGGCGGGGGGCGGTGGCACATCGAGCCACTGCAAGGATGTGGCATCGGTGGTGCCCCACAAGGCCAGCTCCAGCGCTAAACTGCTGAGGTCAGCGGTTAGGATTTCGGGCGCGAGGTGGGCCGGCAGCGCGGCGTGGTCGTTTTCAGCCCAGAGTCGGTAGCAGATGCCTGGCCCGAGGCGGCCGGCCCGACCCCGGCGCTGATCGGCGGCAGCTTGGCTGACGGGTACAGTTTCGAGGGTAGTCAGGCCGGTGCGTGGCACGAAGCGCGGCACGCGGGCGTAGCCGCCATCCACCACCACGCGCACGCCTTCGATGGTAAGGCTGGTTTCGGCAATGCTGGTGGCTAGCACCACTTTGCGGCGGCCGGTGGGCGCGGGGCGCAGGGCCGCATCCTGCTTATCAAGCGGAAGCTCGCCGTGCAGCACGTGCAAGTCCACATCAGCGGAAAGCGCCGGTTCCAGCCGCTCGCTCACGCGGCGCTGATCGGCTAGGCCAGGCAGGAATACCAGCACATCGCCGGAGTGCTCAGCCAGGGCCTCGCGCACGGTGGCCGGCGTGAGTTCCGCCAAGCGTTCGTGAGGCCGATTGGAAACACTGGCTGCCCGACGAATGCTTAGGTAGTGTGTCTCCACCGGATGCATGCGGCCCTCGCTGGTCACCACCGGCGCTTGTAGCCAGACGCCCAGCCGAGCGGCATCCAGCGTAGCGGACATTACGACGAGCCGCAGTTCAGGCCGCAGTACGGCCTGGGCATCCAGCGTAAGAGCTAAGCCCAGATCGGCCTGCAGGCTGCGTTCGTGAAATTCATCAAACAGCACCGCCGCTATGCCTTCCAAGGCGGGGTCGTCTTGCACAAGGCGGGTGAGGATACCCTCGGTTACAACCTCAATTCGCGTTTGGGCCGATACTTTGTTTTCCAGCCGCACGCGGTAGCCTACTGTCTGACCCACCGATTCGCCCAGCAGCTGCGCCATGCGCGTGGCGGCGGCGCGGGCGGCGAGACGCCGAGGCTCCAACATCAAGATTTTGCCTTCCTGCCGCCACGGAGCCGCCAGCAAAGCCAGCGGAACGAGAGTGGTTTTGCCGGCCCCGGGCGGTGCCTGCAGCACCACGCGGTTGCTGGCTTCGAGCGCGGCCGTGAGTTCGGGCAGCGCGGCGCGAATGGGCAGATCGGGGAAGGTCAAGGGGAGTTTAGAAATTGGTGAAGTGGTGCGTTGGCGAGGTGGTAATGAGTAGCGGAAGGTCAAATTTGTTGCCTCGCCGCTAATAAACCGGTACTGATGGGTCGACGCGGACGGACCAAGCGTGGATACCGCCGCGCAGGTTCAGCAGGTTGGTGAGGCCGTGGCGGTGTTGCAGGTAAGCCAGGGCCTGCATGGAGCGGACGCCGTGGTGGCAGATGAGCACTGTGGGCGTGTCGGGGTCGATGTCCTCGGCTTGGCGCGGCAGCTCGCCAAGCGGAATCAGCTGACTGCCTTCGATACGGCAGTAAGCATACTCTTCGGGCTGGCGCACGTCGATGAGCTGGAGGGTTTCGCCGGCGGCAAGTCGGTCGCGAAGTTGTTCGGGCGTCAGTTCAGGCAAAGACATAAAAAATCGGGGCTGGCCGGGCAGAAACCATTGGTAGCGTGCACAAAAGTAGCCTAACACTCGCTAGTTTTGGCCGTGGCTTCCACCCAAGCCCTGGCTCCGGCCGTACTTTCCGCCCGTTTAGCAGTATCCATTGAGTGCTTTTTGGTCTGAGTTCTGGTCGGCTCTGCTGGCCAGTAGCTCCTATGAAATATGGGGTTTTGTGACCGGCTTGGCCTGCGTGTGGCTAGCCGCGCGCGAATCGGTCTGGAATTTTCCGGTGGCGATTGTGGCTTGCCTGCTGGCTGGTATAGTATATCTCGATGCCAAGCTGTACTCTGACACGGGGCTGCAAGTAGTGTTCATTGGCTTAGCTGTGTACGGCTGGTGGCTGTGGCTGCGCAAAGGGCCACAACAGGAAACGCTGCACATCAGCCGGACCGGCGCCCGGTTGTGGCTGGTGCTGGCCGGGCTGGGCGGGTCATTTACGCTTGTCGCGGGCTACTTATTCGATAAGTACACCGATGCTGCGGCGCCTTACTGGGACAACGGCGCCACGGCAATCAGCCTAGTGGCCCAATATCTGCTTACTCGTAAGAAGCTGGAGAATTGGCTGCTGTGGATAGCGGTAGACGTGGTATACGTGGCGCTTTACCTGCACCGCGGCCTTGCCTTGTTCAGCGTGCAGTACGTCATTTTTCTGGCCTTGGCCGCTTACGGTTACTGGGAGTGGCGCCGGCTGATGAAGCGTCCGGCCGAACCCAGCGTTTCCTCTGCTTTATCCGCCCGCTGATGCTCCGAGTTGCGCTTACTGGTCCCGAATCCACGGGCAAAACCACTTTGAGCCAGCAACTGGCCGAGCACTACCATACTGCTTGGGTGCCGGAGTTTGCGCGGGAATATCTGGAGGCCCGGCCTGCCGGCCTGGCGTATACGCTGGAGGACATCGAGGAAATTGCCCGTGGGCAAATAGCCGCCGAAGATGCCGCCGTGGTAGCTGCCGAGCGTTGCCGCCGTCCCGTAATATTCTGCGACACGGAGCTATTGGTCATCAAAGTGTGGTCCGAACACGCTTTTGGGCACTGCCCGGAATGGATTCAGCAGGAGATCGAGCAGCGGCAGTATGATCTGATTCTGCTGCTGGGCGTAGACATTCCGTGGCAACCCGACCCGCTGCGAGAGCACCCGCACCAGCGCCAGTACTTTTACGACCTCTACCGCCGCGAGCTGGATGATCGGCTGTCCAATTTTGCCGAAGTCAGCGGTTGCCCGCAACGGCGGCTGGAGCAAGCCTGTTTTCTGGTAGATGAGCTCCTGCTCAGCCACGGCTACGAGCCCGCTACGCAAGCAGCCGCCAACCCCAAACACTGAAGCCTCATGACTGCCTACACCCTCCAGAACGACCAGTGCCGCGTGCGCATCAACGAGCACGGCGCCGAACTCAGCAGCTTTGTCCGGCAGGACCTCGGTGAACTGGAGTATATGTGGCAGGCCGATGCGGCCGTGTGGGCCCGGCACGCTCCGGTGCTGTTTCCGATAGTCGGCCGCCTGCCTAATGATACCTATCAGCACAACGGCCAAACCTATCAGCTGCCTCAGCACGGCTTCGCCCGCGACCGAGCCTTTGCTTTGGTAAAACAGTCGGCTACCAGCGTGCAATTGCGCCTGACCGACGACGCGCAAAGCCGCGAGCAGTACCCTTTTGCCTTCGAACTGACCATTGGCTACCGCCTGCAGGAAAACACCTTGCACGTCACCTGGCAAGTGCGCAACACAGCCGCCGATGCCGAGCTACTGTTCAGCATTGGGGCGCATCCGGCGTTTCGCTGCCCGCTGCTACCCGGGGAGTCGTTTGAAGATTATGCCTTCCGCTTCGATCATCCCGTGACGCTGGAGCGGCACCTGCTCCAGGGCGGGTTGCTCAATGGCCAAACCGAGACCATTCTGGAAAATGCTGCTGAGCTGCCGCTCACGTACGAGCTATTCAGCCAGGATGCGCTGGTGCTCAAGCACTACGACTTCACCCGCGTGGCCCTGGCCAGTCGCCGCTCGCCTCGCGCCGTGCAGATGCAGTTCGACGGCTTTCCTTACCTCGGGCTATGGACCAAAGGCCCCGAGGCGCCCTTTGTTTGTATCGAGCCCTGGCACGGCATTGCCAGCTCCGTGGACAGCTCCCCCGAGCTGCGCGACAAAGAAGGAATGCTAACACTGGCGCCCGGCGCTACTTTTTCGGCCCGCTATACCATTACGGCGGAATAACATGGGCGCGGATATCCGGCTCATAACGGCTCCCGAGACCTACGCGCTGCGGCAGGCGGTGCTATGGCCCGACAAGCCTCTGGAATATGTACGCATCCCCGACGATGAAGCAGGTCTGCACTTTGGGGCATTCCAAGCTGAGGAGCTGGTGAGCGTCGTGTCGTTGTTCGTGACCGGCCAGGAGGCGCGCTTCCGCAAGTTCGCTACCCGACCCGATCAGCAGGGAAAGGGCATTGGCTCAGCTTTGCTAGGGCATATTATAACCCAAGCAGAGCTGTTAGGCGCCCAAAGCTTATGGTGCGACGCACGCGCTGAAGCTGCCGGCTTTTACCACCGGTTCGGGTTTCAAGTGGATGGCTCCACGTTTTATAAGGGACCGTTTCCGTACGTGCGCATGAGCCGAAGGCTGCCTTAAAGCAGACCGAGACTTTAGGAAAGCGCTGGCTCGCGTGGCTTCACCGGACGGTAAGGCCGGCGGTTGTAGTCGGGCTCCCAGTCGTTAATGGGCCGGGTAATGCCAGGCGGCAGGTCGAGGTCCGGCAGGCCGTCATCGAGCGGTTCGCCGCCTTCGTCGTCGTTGTCAGCTGATGGGGGACGGGAAGCAGTACGGCGTGGCATTACCATGAAGTAGGCCAGAATGGTAAGGACCACGAGCGTATAAACAAGGCTAATCATGGCGGTATTCGGGCTGTGGTGAGAACCAGTAGAAAGGAACTGGCTGTCTTGCAGGTAACGGGACAAGGGCCGGCCTGGTTTTGCTCCGGCGCGGCTTTTTTCAAGCGTCTACTACTAAGAGTAATATACTTATATGTAGACCCTTATGCTAGAGTTTTGTTTGGCGAGGAATTCGTAGGTCTGTAAAAAACGGGTACTGCAGCTCGACGGATTACTCTCCGAATCCTGCTCAATAGAATCAGCAAAGAGGGACTGCCGGCTCCTTTTGGCGTACTCCAAACGGGCAAAAGGATCGGCGGCAATAGTGCCCCTGAGCCGGACCAAAAAGTTCGGCGCTCAATAAACCATTGCATCAAGCGCGGCCTAGCGCATACCTTTGTGCCGCGTTTAGGGGTGCCTTGCTTACGCAGCATGGCTGAGATGATACCCATTGAACCTGATCCGGCTAGTACCGGCGAAGGGAAAAAACGGTCCGCGAACGGGAAAGCCATGCTCCGACCCCTGGGGTATGGTTTCGTTCCACTTTTCTTTCTTACCACATTTTGTTTACTTCTCGCATTCTGCCGGCTGCAGCGCTATTTGCGTGGCTGCCCGTCGGCGCGGCATGGGCGCAAGGCCCCGTGTCAGGCGTCATCACCGACGCACGTAGCGGCCAGGCATTGGCCGGTGCCACCATCACTCTCGACGGTGCTGCCATTGGTACTACCGATGCCAGTGGCGCATTTCAGCTGCCGACCGTCGAAGCAGGCCTTCACGAGTTGCGCGTCAGCTACGTGGGCTACCAGCCGCTGCTGCGCCGCATATCGGGTCAGCCTGCGCCGCAGCAGCTTACCGCGGCGCTGCTGCCCGCCGATGTGCTCACCGGCGAAGCCGTGGTAACGGCCACCCGCGCCAACGAGCGCACTGCCACAGCTTATACCAACGTGAGCCGGGAGCAACTGCAGGAGCGCAACTTCGGTCAGGACATTCCTTACCTGCTCGATCAGACGCCTTCCGTGGTGGTTACGTCGGATGCCGGGGCCGGCGTAGGCTACACCGATATTCGCATCCGAGGCACCAATAGCACCGGCATCAACATGACCATCAACGGGGTGCCGCTGAACGACCCGGAGTCACGCGGGGCGTTTTTGGTGAATCTGCCCGATTTGGCCAGTTCCATCCAGAGCTTGCAGATTCAGCGCGGGGTGGGCACCAGTCAGAACGGCGGGGCTGCCTTTGGGGCCAGCATCAACATCAGCACCCTCGACAACCGCCGCGAAGCTTATGCCGAGTCGCAGAACTCGTTTGGCTCGTTTAATACCTGGAAAAACAACGTCTCGTTCGGCACCGGCCTCATCGGCGGGCGCTTTACGTTCGACGGGCGCCTGTCGCGCATTGCTTCCGATGGCTACGTGAACCGCGGTGCTTCGGACCTGAAATCGTACTACTTCTCGGGCGGTTATCAGCAGAACAACACGCTGCTGAAGTTCATCACCTTTTCGGGCCGCGAAAAGACGTATCAGTCGTGGAACGGCGTGCCGGAATTTGCCCTGACTGGCAATCAGGCCTTGAAGCAGCAATTTGTCGACAACAGGGAACTGGGGGAGCGGTCGGAAGCCGAGGCTGAGCGCGCCTTGCGTGAGGGGCGCCGCTTTAGCTACTACACTTACGACAACCAGACCGACAACTACCAGCAGAACCACTACCAGTTGCACCTTTCGCAGGGTTTGGGCGCCGACTGGAACCTGGGCGCGGCCCTGCACCTCACGCGGGGCTTTGGCTACTACGAAAGCTACCGCGCCCGCCGCAAGTTCGCCGACTACAACTTGGCCAACGTGGTCATCCGCGACAGCATCATCACCCGCACTAACCTCATCGACCAGAAGTGGCTGGATAACTACTTCTACGGCGGCACTTTCGCGCTTAACTACGAGCCTCGCAACAACGACCGGTTTCAGGCCACCGTGGGCGGCGCGTGGAACCGCTTCAATAACGACCACTACGGCGAAGTAATCTGGGCGCAATACGCTTCCAATGGCGGCATGCGGCACCGTTACTACGGTAACGACGCCCAGAAAACCGACTACCACGGCTACGCCCGCGCCACTTGGCAGGTGCTGCCGCGCCTGGGTGTGTACGGCGACCTGCAGCTGCGCCACATTAAGTACACCATTGATGGGGTGGAGGACGATCAGAACGACGTGACCACCCGCGCCCGCTACACCTTCTTTAACCCCAAGGCCGGGGCTACGTTCACGCTCGGCGAAGGCCAACAGCTCTACGGCAGCTTTGCGGTGGGCCAGCGTGAACCCGTTCGCTCCGACTTTACCGACCGCCCTGCCGGCGACGTCAGCGCCCGGCCTGAGCGGCTCAACGACTTTGAAGGCGGTTACCGCTTATCGTTGCCCAACACCAGCTGGCTGGGCGTCAACACGCTTCTGCGCTTCGAAGCCAACTACTTTTACATGAACTACCGCAATCAGCTGGTGGCTACCGGCCAGCTGAACGATGTGGGCACTGCCCTGCGCACCAACGTGCCCAGCAGCTACCGCACCGGCGTGGAGCTGACGGGCTTTGCATCAGCCAATGATAAAATTAGCCTGAGCAGCACGCTCACCCTCAGCCGCAACCGCATCCGGGATTTCCGGTTAGTCTCCTACGACAGCGACTACAACCCGGTTGTGGAAGCTGAAAGCCGCTCGGCTACCATCTCGTATTCGCCCGCGGTGGTGTCGGCGCATACCCTGGAAGGTCAGCCACTGCGCGGCTTGCGCGTGGCCTTGCTGTACAAGACGGTAAGCCGCCAGTACCTCGACAATTCCACCAGCGAAGACCGGCGCATTCGGCCGTACCAGGTGATGGACCTGCGTCTGCGCTACACCATCCGGCCGGTATTTGTGAAGGAAATAGAGTTGGGCCTGCTGGTGAATAACCTGCTGAACCGCGAATACGTGGCCAACGGCTACACCTACGGTTACCCCGATGCCGCTGGCCGGCAGCAAACGTTCAATTGGTACTTCCCGCAGGCCACGCGCAATTTTTTGGCGTCGGTGGGCGTGAAGTTTTAATTGCCGACGGCTGCAAGCTGTTTGTAGCCAACTTGGTAACGGCCCTACTCAAAAAGCCCGGTGCAGTTCCACAGCTGCGCTGGGCTTTTTTGTGCGCTTGGGAACGGGTAGAAGTGAAGTCCTGTTGGCCGCTTGGAAAAAGACAAGGCTCTTTCGCTGCGCCGGTAGAATAGCTATATTTGTAACCCTTGCTTTGCATCGTGCTGTTTCTCACCGATATATTCTCCCGTCTGCGCTTCGGCCTGATAGCCGCCACCATTCTTTTGGTGGTTGGGCTAAACAACCGAGCCGTGGCCACCTTCCGGGTACCTGCCAAAAGCGGGACCACGCAGGTGACGGACGCCGCCAAAGGCACCGTGGTGAAGCAGAAAGTGACGTTGGAAGCCACTTCGCCTCTGGGTCCGTGGCTGATGCCCGCCGCCGAAGCTTGGGAGCCAGCCGCCCCCGCGGCCCTCACACGAATTGCCTGGTTCCGGGCTGTAGCCCCGGCCGTACGGCCCTCGGCCGTGCCCGATTGGTTTCGCACGCGCCTGCTCGAAGCAGCGCTGTCGCCGCACGCCCCCTAGCGTCCACTCCGGGCCCGGTCACAGGCTTAGCTGTGACTGCAGGCCCTTCAAGGGTAGCAAGTCGGTGACTTCCCCTTGCTGCAACGACGGCTTTGCCGCACTCTTGCGGCACCCCAATTCGCAATTCTCTTTTTCCCTTTTTCGATGCGTAACAAAGGTTTAGTCATAACGCTGACGCTTATCGTGTCAGCGTTGTGCGTCTACTTCCTCTATTTTACTTTCGTCTCGCGGCGCGTCCAGAACGACGCCGTGCAGTACGCTACCCGCAACGGCAACGTTGATCAGCGCCTGCGCCAGCGCTACCTTGACTCGGTATGGCGCGCCCCGGTAACCAACGTGCTGGGCGCCGAATACACTTACCGCGATGTGCGGGCCTCGGAGCTGGGCCTTGGCCTTGACCTGAAAGGCGGCATGCACGTGACGCTGGAAGTGTCGCCGGTGGAGATTGTGCGGGCCATGGCCGGCAACTCCAAAGATGCCAAGTTCAACCAGGCGCTGACCCGCGCCCAGGAACTGCAGAAGCAGGACCCCAGCACGTCGTTTACGGCGCTGTTTGCTCGCGCTTTCCGCGAAATAGCTCCCGGCGACCGTCTGTCGCGCGTCTTCGCCAACACTACCAACCGCAGCCGCGGAATCGATGCTAGCTCGTCGGACCAGAAAGTGTTGCAGGAAATTGACAAGGAAGTAGAAGAGGCCATCGACCGCGCCTTTCGCATTCTGCGTACCCGCGTCGACAAGTTCGGCGTGAACCAGCCCAACATTCAGCGCGTGAAAGGCACCGGCCGCATTCAGATCGAACTGCCCGGCGTCGACAACCCCGAGCGCGTGCGCAAGCTGCTCCAGGGCCAGGCCAAGCTGGAGTTCTGGGAGGTATGGCGCCAGGATGAATTCTTCCCCTACCTGCAGCAACTCGATGAAGTGCTGAAGGCCAAGGAAGCCCTCAACCAGCCCGCCGCTACCGCCGCTGCTACTACTGGCACCGACGCTACCACTGCTGCAACCGGCGACTCTACCTCGCTGGCCAGCCAGCTCGCTAAGAAAAACACCGCCGCTGCCGATTCAACTAAAACGGCTCAGCAGGCTGGCTCCGGCCTCGCCAAGTTGTTCACCATGCCCGGTGCCCTCGGGGCCAATATCCGCGACACCGCCCGCGTGAATGCGGTGCTTCGCTCGCCGGAAGTACGCGCCGTAATGCCCCCTAACCTGACCTTCCTGTGGGATGTGAAGCCCACCACCATCGAAGGCCAGGAGTACTTGCAGCTGAATGCCGTGCGCAAGACGGCCGATGCTACGTCGGCTCCGCTGGGCGGCGAAGTGGTATCAGATGCTCGCCAGGACTACGACCAGGGTGGACGCCCCGAGGTATCCATGCAAATGAACCCCACGGGGGCCCGCAAGTGGCAAAAGCTGACTGCTGCTAACATCGGTCGTCAGGTGGCCATCGTGCTCGACGACTACGTTTACTCGGCGCCGGTGGTGCAGTCGGAAATTGCGGGTGGCAACTCTAGTATCTCGGGCAACTTCACCATCGAAGAAGCACAAGACTTGTCTAACGTACTGAAGGCTGGTAAACTGCCTGCTCCCACGCGCATCGTGGAAGAAGCGGTGGTAGGTCCGTCGCTGGGCAAGGAAGCTATCAACCAGGGTCTGTACTCGTCAGTAGCTGGTTTGGCCATCATCATGCTGTTCATGGCCGTGTACTATGGCCGTGCCGGTCTGGTGGCCAATGCAGCCCTGCTGTTCAACATGTTCCTGATTCTGGGTGTATTGGCTCAGTTCAGCACTGCGCTTACGCTGCCCGGCATTGCTGGTATTATTCTCGTAATCGGTACGGCCGTTGACGCCAACGTACTGATCTTCGAACGCATCCGGGAAGAACTGGCCCACGGCCTGCAAGTGAAAGACGCCATTGCGAAAGGCTACGACCGTGCTTTCTCGGCCATCTTCGATGCCAACGTAACTACGCTCATCATCGCTGTCATCCTGGGCTTCTTCGGCACGGGTCCGGTACAAAGCTTCGCCGTAACGTTGGGCATCGGGGTATTTACTTCGTTCCTCTCGGCGGTATATGTGTCGCGCCTCATCATCGAATGGATGATGAAAGGCAAAGACTCGACGAACATGGCCTTCACCACGTTCCTGTCGCGCAACCTGTTCAAGAATGTCAACTTCGACATCGTGGGCAAGCGCAAGCTCGCCTACATCGGCTCAACTCTCTACATCATCGTGGGCTTCGTGTTGATGGCTGTGCAAGGCGGTCCGAACCTGGGTGTTGACTTCCTCGGCGGCCGTGCTTACGTGGTCGACTTCAAGCAGGACATGGTGGCTTCGGACGTGCGGGAGGCCTTGGCCAAAAATGCCTTCCAGGGCGCCGGCACCGAAGTAAAAACCTACGGCGCCGCCAACCGCCTGCGCATTACCACGGGCTACCTCGGCAACGATGAAAGCACCGAGGCCGACGACAAAGTACGCGCCGCCCTCGACCGCGGTCTGCAGCAATACAGCGCAGCGCAGCCGGTAATTCAAAGCACTTCGAAAGTAGGCGCTACCATCGCCGATGACATCAAGAAGACCTCGATGCTCAGCTTGGGCCTCTCGCTGCTCGGCATCTTCGTGTACGTGTTGTTCCGCTTTGAAAAGTGGCAGTACTCCATGGCTTCGGTAGTGGCACTGTTCCACGACGCCTTGTTCGTAGTTGCCTCGTACCCGATTGCTCGTCTGTTTGGCCTAAACTTCGAAATGGACCAGGTATTCGTAGCCGCCGTGCTTACGGTGCTCGGTTACTCCATGAACGACACCGTAGTTATCTACGACCGTATTCGGGAATACCTGCGCGAAAACCCCAGCCTGTCGTTTGCACAAGTGGTGAACCCGGCCTTGAACAGCACGTTCTCGCGTACCATCATCACGGCTACTACTGTATTGCTGGTCGTAGTGGTACTGTACATCTTTGGTGGCGAAACGCTCCGCTCGTTCTCGTTTGCCATGATTATCGGTATGATTGCCGGTACGTACTCGTCGCTGTTTATCGCCGCGCCGCTGATCCTGGATACCTACAAGGAAAAGGAGAAGGCAGCTACCCCGGCCGACGCACCGAAGCTGTCGACGGCAGTGCAGTAAAAGCCACGAATTGCTGCAGAGTCTTCAGATTCCGTGGATTATTAACTACAAAACAGCCCGACCTGGTAGGTCGGGCTGTTTTGATTTCACACCATTGGTTTATTTATCCGGCATCCAGAGCCTGCGGGGGACTTTGTCACGTTTGAACAACTTGCGCTGCAGTGAAAACACTCTTCGTAAGCTCAGGGCGACAGATGGACTAAATACCGCAGACCATTCTCTGACCTTTCTAAGTAGCAACGTGGTACAATGCGCCACAAAAAAACGCCCGGCTAGTTGGCCGGACGTTTTGCATTCAGTGCTGACTGTATGCAGTATTAGAAGCCGCCGTTTACGCCTTCAGCTACTACTTCTTTCACCTCTGGCACCATGCGCTTGAGCAGGTTCTCGATGCCCGATTTCAAAGTAACGGTAGCCGAGGGGCAACCGGAGCACGAGCCTTGCAGGTTTACGGTTACAATGCCATCATTGTAGCTCTTGAAGGTAATATTGCCACCGTCCTGCTCCACGGCGGGGCGCACGTAGTTATCAAGCAGATCGATGATTTTCTGGGCGGTTTGCTGGTCCTCAGCCGAGCCTTCGGCACCGGCGGCTTCCTGGGCAGCGCGCTGCTCTGCAGCCGGATCCACGGTGAAAATCGGGCCACCCGATTCCACGTAGGACTTCAAGAACGTCCGCAACTCCGGAATAAGCTGCGTCCAGGTGTGCTCGGTGTTTTTGGTCACCGTCACGAAGTTGGCAGCAATAAACACGCGCCCCACGTAGTCGAACTTGAACAGTTCCAAGGCGAGCGGCGAGTTAGCGGCGGCTTCGGCATCGGGATAGTCTACGCTCACTCCCTCGCGCACGAGCTGGGAGTTGAGCACAAACTTCATGGATTCGGGGTTGGGGGAGGCTTCGGCATAGATCGAAACCGAGCCCGCGGAAGTAGTATTCATAGTGATACAGTGCTGCTTGTGAGATTGGGGAAGGCCGCGGCGCGGCGGTCATGGTGTATAACCGCAACGGGCGCCCCACGGTTGCAAAAGTAGCAGTTTGGATGTAGCCAACGCAGCGCAACCTATGTACCGACTGCGGTTAATTAGCCAGGTAGCAGCGGTGGCATTTTGCCCAGGCCGGCCGGACCCACCGCCGTACGTAGAGTAGCTCGCATCGTACGTTTGACGCGACCCCAAAATTGGTCCTGCGCTTGATGGAACGTAGTTTCGCGGCCTGTGCGCAGGCCCTGGATGCTAAGCATAGCGCAGGCACAAGCTTGATCGTACTCTTTCCAGATGGCTTTCATACCTTTTATAACCCCGTCTGTTCTATAATCGTGCGTTTTGGCTTGCTTTAGGCACTCCTGCAAGGCTTTTAGTTTGGCTACTGAACCCAAACTGATGATCAGTTTGAAACCGTACAGTGTTCTGAATCAATAACCTTCGTTTTCATGCTTCGTCGCCTGACCGATGCCCTGTTCGGCCCCATTGATATGGCCTGGCTGGTGTACCTGCGCATCGGGGCCGGGGTGCTGCTGGCCGCTGAGCATACCAACGGCCTACTGGCAGATCGGGTGAGCAACTATACCGCGCCGCAGTTTCACCTGCGTTACATGTTGCTGGAGGGACTACCGCACCCACCCGCCTGGTTTATCTATATGCTTTACTTGGCCGTGCTGCTGAGTGGCTTGGCCGTAGCTGCTGGCTGGCGCTACCGCTGGGCAGCCGCTATTCTCTCCCTTTGCTACGCCGTAATGCTGGTGCTCGAAGAAACCGAGTACGTCAACCACTTTTACCTCTATGCCCTGCTAGCCGCGGTGCTCTGGCTACTGCCGGCTCACCGTGCGGCCTCGCTCGATGTACGCGCCGGTCGCGTAGCACCCCTCACGTCGGTCCCGGCTTGGACCCGTACGCTGGTGCTGTTCCAGATTTCCATCGTTTACCTTTTCGCGGCATTGGCCAAGCTGAATGCCGACTGGCTGGCTGCCCGGCCCCTTACCGTGTGGCTGGCGGGTAAGGCCACGCGTCCCCTCATCGGCCCGCTGCTGACGTGGCCGGAACTGCCATGGTTGATGAGCTACGGCGGGCTGATTTTTGATGCGCTAGTGGTGCCAGGGTTGCTCTGGCGACCCACGCGCTGGTACGCGTTTGGGGCGGCAGTGCTTTTTCACCTGATGAACGTGGCCGTGTTCGGCTTGGCTACCTTTCCGTGGCTGGCGTTGCTATTGACCACGCTCTACTTTGCCCCGGATTTTCCGCGACACTTGCCCGGGCTAGTAGGCCGGTGGTTTCAGCAGCAGGTGCCCGTTCCAGCACAAGAAGCTACTCAAGAACGCCCGGCACGAGCACAACAGCGCTTCGTGCTGGCCGGGTTGTATGCCTACGCCGTGTTGCAACTGGCCTTGCCGCTCCGGCACTATCTCTATCCCGGCGACGCGCACTGGACCGAGCAAGGGCACCGCTTCAGCTGGCACCTGATGCTGCGCGCCAAAACTGGCCATGCGGCCTTCCGCGTGCGCCTGCCCGACGGCCGCGAGGAAATGGTACTGCCGCAGCAGTACCTCACCTCCAACCAATACCAGAAGCTGGTTGCCAGCCCCGATTTGCTGCTCGAATTCGCGCACCTGCTGGCCGCCGATTACCGTCGCCGCGGCTTGGCACCCACCGCCATTTTTTGCAATTCGCAGCTGAGCTTAAACGGACATCCGCCCCGGCCACTCGTCAGCCCCGAGCTAAATCTGTTGACGCAGCGGCGGCACCTGGGCCATTACAGCTGGGTGCTGCCAGGCCCGATAAAGTAACCGCGCGGCCTTGCTACAGCTTATTAGCCCGTGCCCGCAGCAGCATATCAGCAAGCACCAGTGCTGTCATAGCATCCACGATGGGCACGGCTCGGGGCAGCACGCAGGGGTCGTGGCGGCCGCGGCCAGCCAACTCAATGGCTTCGCCTTGATCGTTGATGGTTTGTTGGGGCTGCAAAATGGTAGCCACGGGCTTGAAAGCCACGCGGAAGTAGATGTCCTGTCCGTTACTGATGCCGCCCTGGATGCCGCCCGAATGATTGGTACGGGTGCGTACCTGTCCGGCTCCATCGGTATAGAACGCGTCGTTGTGCTCCGAGCCGAACAGCAGCGTGCCCGCGAAGCCGGAGCCGTATTCAAAAGCCTTCACCGCATTGATGCTCAGCATCGCCTTGCCCAACTCGGCGTGCAGCTTGTCGAACACCGGCTCGCCCAGGCCAGCCGGCACACCCGTGGCCACGCCCGTTACGATGCCGCCGACTGTGTCGTGCCGGTCGCGGGTCTGGCGAATAAGCTCCGTCATTCGCTCGGCCGTTTCGGGGTGGGGGCAGCGCACCATGTTGGATTCGATGAGCGACAAATCAAGCTGCTCATAACCTACTGGCACCGCCACGGCACCCACCTGTGACACGTAGCTGCGGACCTGAATGCCGTAGTGTTTCAGCAGTTGCATGGCCACTGCTCCGGCCGCCACGCGGGCGGCCGTTTCGCGGGCCGAGGAGCGGCCGCCGCCTCGGTAGTCGCGGTGGCCGTACTTCTGGTCGTAGGTGTAGTCGGCGTGGGAGGGGCGGTAGGCGTGCTGAATGTGCGAGTAATCGTGGCTGCGCTGATCGGCATTGCGGATAAACAGGCCAATGGGTGTGCCGGTGGTCTGGCCCTCAAACAGGCCCGACAGCACCTCCACCTGATCGGCCTCGGTGCGCGGCGTGGTCAGTTCCGACTGACCAGGACGCCGCCGGTCCAGCGCAGCCTGGATGTCGGCTACGTCTACCGCCAGCCCAGCCGGGCAGCCATCGATGACGACGCCAATGCCGGCGCCGTGTGACTCACCGAAGGTGCTAATACGGAACAGGGTACCGAAAGAATTACTCATGCGGCAAAGGTAGAGTACGGACCGCATTGCGGTGCTGCAGGGCTACACAAGTCAGTGCCTAGCTTCCGTTGGTCATCGGACAGTCTCGCGTTCCGCCCTCAGCCTGCCGACAACGAGGCGCAGGCCCGCATAAATGCTCCTACTGCAGCACCTTCTTAATGTCGTCCATCTTACCAAAGAGCACCATGATATCATCGGCCAGGAAAACGGTATCGGCGGCGACTACCCCAATGGCAGCTGGCTTGCGGTGCGAACGGCCAAAAAGGTTGGTGGAATCTTTGAGCCGGATAATGGTCAGCACGTTGATGTTGTACTTCTGGCGAAAGTTGGCTTCCTGAATCGTTTTGCCCACGTAGCGCGGTGGCACCGTGGCCTGAATGATGTTGTAATCCTCCGTCAGGTCCAGTGAATCCAAAATGCCCTTCATGTCGAGGCTCTTGGCCAAGCGCTCGGCAAATTCCGTTTCCGGCCGGATGATTTTATCCACACCGATGGCTTCCAGCACCGTTTGGTGCAGGGGCGAGATGGCCCGGCCGATAAGCTTTTTCACGCCTAACTGCTTGAAGTTGGCCACGGCCATGACGGAGGCGCCAAAGTCTTCGCCGATGCCGACCAGCACCACGTCGGTGTCGCTGAGCGGGAGGGTAGACAGGGCCTGCTGGTCCTTGGCGTCTAGGCACACGGTGTGCGTGACGCGGTCTTTGAACTGCGTGACCTTGGCAATGTCGTTGTCGACGGAAATTACCTCGTGGCCCATTTCCGTAAGCTTCATCGACAGCGACGAGCCGAAATAACCTAACCCAACAATGATGTATCGCATGCGGCTATGTGTTGCAGGATGTTACGTGATGATGATGTTCTCCGACGGGTATTGATAATGCAAGTCATTGACCTTGCTCACCACCCCCGCAATGAGCGTAAAGGTGCCTACACGGCCCAAAAACATGGTTAGAATAACCACCAGCTTGCTGCCCGCGCTTAGCTCGGCGGTGGTATTCAAACTCAGGCCTACGGTGCTGTAAGCCGAAAACGACTCGAAAGCCACATTGAGTAGCGGAATCTGCGGGTCGAAGTAAGAAATTAACAGCGTAGCGAGGCCGATAACCAAGAACGAGAGCATCATAACGGCAAACGCCTGTTGCACTGACTTGCTGGGCACATGCCGCCCAAATATTTCAAGGCGCTCCTTGCCGCGCGCAATGCTGTAGATGTTAAGAAAAGCCAGCGTGAATGTGGTCGTTTTGATGCCGCCGCCGGTGGAGCCCGGCGAGGCCCCAACCCACATCAGCAACAGATACACCAGTACCGTTGGCACCGTCATCTGAGTCATATCGACGGTGTTGAAGCCGGCCGTACGCGGCGTCACGCCCCCGAAGAGCGCCGCCACCAGCTTGCCCAGACCGCGGTGCTCACGCAGGGTGCTTTCGTATTCCAGCATGAAGTACAGCAGCGTACCTAGCAGCAGCAGGGCCGTTGAGGTCAGCAGCACGATTTTGGTATTGACGTTGATGATGCGCGGCGTGTACACATACCGCTCGTGGTGGTACAGCTGCCGCCAGCGGCTGCGGGTCCGCTCCTTGAGGTAGCGGTACAAGTTGAAGATGATAGGAAAGCCGATACCGCCGATGATAATCAAGCTCATGACTACCAGCTGCAAAGCATAGTTGAAGCGAAAGTTGATATCGAACAGGCCCGCCGACAACGTGGAGAAGCCTGCGTTGCAGAAAGCCGAAATAGAGTGGAAAATGGCGAAGCCCACCCGGTCGTGCATGTGCGGTATTTCCGCTGGCCCGATGGATAGATAGATCAGGCATGCCCCCACAAACTCCACCAGAAAGGTAATCCAGACGATGTTGCCGATGGTGCGCATCGTATTACCGATGCTTTCCTCGTTGATCAGTCCCTGCATAAATAGCTGGTTTTGAAACGACGACGAGCGTTGGAAAAACAGCGCCAGAAAGCTTGTAAACGTCATGATGCCTAATCCGCCCAGCTGGATTAGGATCAGGATGACCACTTTCCCAAACGTGGTGAAAACCGTGGCGGTATCCACGGTTATCAGGCCTGTGACGCACACTGCGCTGGCCGAGGTAAACAGCGCATCGAGCGGGCTGATGCCGTTGACGGTGGCCCGCGGCAGCAGCAGCAGGCTCATTCCCAGAATTATAAGGGCAATAAAGCTGCCGACAAACAGTAGGGCGGGATTGTACTGCAGGCGGTAGAAATTGAGCGAGCGGCGCGACAACTCAATCAGGAAGATGTACAGCAACACGCCCAGAATCAGCAGATCCTGCTCCAGGTAGCGCCCCAGCCGGGTGCCGTCCAGTAGAAACGGCTCGGGCAGAAAGCTTTGAATGACACCGTAGCCTGCCAGCAGAATGAGTAGCACTTCTACCACCACCCAGCCCTTGGGGACGCCGGCTTTGTTGAGCAGAAATAGCCTTACTACCAGCACGATGATAATGCCGAGCGTATACACGCCGTAGAAAATATTGAGCACGTGCTCGGCTTGCCCCGAATGGGCAAAGCCCATGTCGTAGAGAAACACCAGCAGGCCGCCCAGGCTCAGGTAAAACAGCGTAGAATCGGCCCGGCTGAGCAGCTGGGGGCGGTGCTCCTGCAGGCGCTCATGAAAGTGTTTGCTTAACTGAGGACGGTACATCTGAATTGAACTGGAGCCCTGCGTAGGAATGCCATTCGGCGTACATCACCGAGGGGGGTGGCAGTTTGCGCTGTCTTTCAGCGTGGCTGCCCGGGCAATCAGCCCAGCGGCGGATATGCGCTACGCACTTTGGCGGCCGAAAGATGAGAAATGGAATCCGGATGGCCGGGAACCCCCGCGTCGCGCAGCTGTTTTCACTATGGCACTGCCTATAAAGCTAAACTACCGGTGCCGTCCCGAAATTTTTATCTTTGAGCTTCCCATCCAACCAATTCTCCCTCATGTCCTCCCAAGCCGACGTCCTCTCGCCCAAGGCCCAGGTGCAGCAAAACAAAGGCTCCCTGAACGCCGCCGGTTTCACCGATTACTACGACATCGACGGCCTGCTCACCGACGAGCACAAGCTCATCCGGCAGACCATCCGCGACTTCGTGAAGCGCGAGATTTCGCCCAGCATCGAGAAGTGGGCCCAAGACGGGCACTTCCCCTCCGAGATTGTGCGCAAGTTTGGCGAGGTAGGCGCCTTTGGCCCCACCATCCCCACCGAGTACGGCGGCGGCGGGCTGGACTACATCAGCTACGGCCTGATCATGCAGGAGATTGAGCGCGGCGACTCCGGCATGCGCTCTACCGCTTCGGTGCAAGGCTCGCTGGTGATGTTCCCCATCTACCAGTACGGCTCCGAGGAGCAGCGCCGCAAATACCTGCCCAAACTCGCCTCGGGCGAGTGGCTGGGCTGCTTCGGCCTGACCGAGCCCGACCACGGCTCCAACCCCGGTGGCATGACCACCAACATCAAGGACATGGGCGACTACTACCTGCTCAACGGCGCCAAGCTGTGGATCAGCAACTCGCCGGAGTGCCAGGTAGCCGTGGTATGGGCCAAAAACGAGCAGGGCCGCATCAAGGGCCTCATCGTGGAGCGCGGCATGGAAGGCTTCACCACCCCCGAAATTCACAACAAGTGGAGCCTGCGTGCCTCTTGCACCGGCGAGCTGGTGTTCGAAGACGTGAAGGTGCCCAAGGAAAACCTGCTCCCCAACATCGACGGCCTCAAAGGTCCGCTCAGCTGCTTGGACTCGGCCCGCTTCGGTATTGCCTGGGGCGCCATCGGTGCTGCTATCGACTGCTACGAGTCGGCTCTAAAGTACTCTCTGCAGCGCGAACAGTTTGGCAAGCCGATTGCCGCCTACCAGTTGCAGCAGAAGAAACTGGCCGAAATGATTACCGAGATTACCAAGGCCCAGCTGATGGCGTGGCGCCTGGGTGTGCTTAAGAATGAAGGCAAAGCCACCTCGGCCCAAATTTCGATGGCCAAGCGCAACTCCGTGGACATGGCCCTGCATATTGCCCGCGAAGCCCGCCAGATTCACGGCGGCATGGGCATCACCGGCGAGTACCCCATCATGCGCCACATGATGAACCTGGAGTCGGTGATTACCTACGAAGGCACCCACGACATTCACCTGCTGATTACCGGGGCGGATATCACCGGTATTCAGGCGTTTAAGTAAGCCGATCAATACCTAAGGAAAACGGCCGTTCTTCTGCAAGAACGGCCGTTTTTTAATTTGCATAGTACAATGGTTTACCGATACCTCTTTCTGGCCTGTTCAAGTGTACTGCTGTTAGGATGCTCTGAGCGTGAAAGGTCGAATGAAGATTGGTGGGTTGGCTCAAGAGGAGTTGAAGAAAATCTAGTGAAACCGAAGGTGCTGCATTGGGCCGAATGCAGACTGTTGGTTCCGGACACGGCTATTCACCGATTTCTGCGCGACTTATTAGAGCAGGGTGAGGGCGGAAAGCTGTTTTTAAAAGGTGCTTCATTAGGAAAAACCCTTTATGAGCAGCCCCCTAAGTGGGTGCCGCCCAGTTGGCCAGGTCGCCCAAGGGCAGAGACGATTCCTGACCTTAAGGATAATGCTTTAGCGACACTTGTAAAACATGATAAATTACTGACAGCAGCTGACACGGTGTTTATGCATCAACAAATGGCAACATCTTCAGGCTTTAAAGTACAAGCCGCTTTGTTGCCAGAATACACGATAATCCCAAGTGACAGTGTGTGGGCCGTTGAACAGTGCCTAAAAGCCCTTGGCAAACGTAGCAGCGGGTTTTGCAGCGAAATCGAAAAACAATATGGGCCGGGTATTCATGCTTTTATTGCTATGCCCTTGTTCTCGCGTGATTATTCAACTGTCATAGTAGAAGTAGGGCAAGTATGTTGTGGCCTTTGCGGTAGAAGCGAAACTTTTGTTGTGCGTCGAAAGCAAGGTAAGTGGCAGGTAATTAAGGTAATTACTAGCTGGATTAGCTGATCAACTTAAGGTGCATTAATGCATCTACGGCATGCTTCGATGAAACTTAAAGAGGCGCCCTCAACAGGCGGCTCTGCTACTATTTCGCTACCGGCACCTCCTTGCTCAGGAGGTAGCGCGTGGTGTTGCCTTCGTGAATGGTATTTACCAGAGTCCAGCCCTGGACGCTGAGCTCGTTCAGCTTCTGCACCTCCGTCTGGTACATCTTGTGGGTGGCGTACCGGGTGCGCCGTTGGAAGGCCGTGGTAGAATCGGGAAGGCCTTTAACGAGGACCGCGTTGAGGGTCTTCCTCGGTACGCTGTTGAAATGGGTGACCGATTCCTCCGTTTTGATGGTGCCATCAGGTTCAATCAGCGTCAACGCTGAGCGCATCTGAGCCAAACCCACGTTTTCCTGCTCCCGAATGAGCATCAGGTAGCGAGTTGTAGTTTGTTGGGCGGAGGCGGCGCTGGCCGTCAAAAGTAAGCCCAGCAGCAGGGTAGTTTTGAGCATGAATACGGAGCGATGAAGGTGAAATAATAATCGTCCTGCTCCGTCGCAGAAACCAAGCCAGATTCACCGTCTGGGCACTCAGCGCAGCTCCTCAAACGCGTATTGCCCCGACGACCAAAACTCATCTAGGGCCACTAGCCGCGGCTTGAAAAACGAAATCAGCCGCGGCCACTCGTCGCGGTTATACATGTTGGCCGGCGCTAGCTCTTGGTAAATGCGGCTGAGTGGCTGCCCGTACTCATCGGTAGCTTCGGCTTCCCAGATCCACTCCTCACCGGTGGCTTCCTCCAGCATCAGGCGCAGCTCCCGAAACTGCTCAAAGAACAGTTCCCGTAGGCCCGCATCGGCGTGGGTGATGTCGATGCCGATGGAGGCGCGACGCGTGTCAGCGTGCATGCGGAAGTACACGTGCTTCAGGCCAGTTTTGTAATTGATCCAGTTCACGGGCAGACCTTCCGAAGAAAGAATCGGGCGCATGTATTGGCCCAGGGTGGTCCAGAATGCTTGGCGCAACTGGGCGGCTTCGGTTTTGCTGTACATCGGAGGAAAGAAGCGTAAGCGGGGCGCGAAGGTACCTTACGTCTTACGGAGTATGTTAGGGCTCTGATTATGTTACGCAGCGCATGAGCTTGGATACCGTCGAACTGATCCTGGAGATAGAAACGTATTTCCACATCACCATTCCTGATACCGATGCCGAACAGGTGCGTACCGTAGGAGACTTGGCCGGGGTAGTGAACCGAAAGCTCACTTACGGCGGAACAACTGCGGGAAGCCGCACTTTTTACATTGTATTCAGCACCCTGAGGAGGGAGCTGCAGGCGGTGCTCCGGTTGGCGAAGCGTCCTTTTGCCGATGAGCTGCTGGGTGAGTACCTGGCAGCAGCCGACGAGGCATTGGATCAGCCCTTTCTAAACTACTTAGCCAGGCAGACCGGGTGGCTGGTGCCTTGTCTGCGCGCCATCAGGCCTGTGGAAAGCAGTTGGACGCTTCGGCTGTTGGGGCGTAAGCCCGCCCGTTGGCCCGACTGGACTCAGAATAACTTGGCGGACTTAGCAGGCTGGATTATGTCGCACAATTACCGATCCTTTTTCCCAGCAGAGGACTTTGCCAATCGTGCTAATGGTAATGCCTACGACGTATCGAGGGCTGTTGCGGGCATTGTTGCTGAGAAGTCAGGAGTCGAGGTTTGGGAGATTCAGCTGCAGGACAGCCTCACCAATGACCTGGGTATGGATTGACGCACGGCTGCTACGTGCTATTTTGCAACCGATAAGCCCTTCCCCGCATGTCCGCCACCCCCGTTTTCGTCGCTCCACTCGTCCTGCTTGAATGTCTCGTCGCCGGTACTTCGCACCGCGAAAACCTCGCCGAGCACGAGCCCAATCTGCACGTTGATCAGCCCTTAGTACTGCAGCGCGAGTCCGACAGCTCTTATGACGACTGGGCCGTGCAGGTGCGCACCCGTCCCGAAGACGGCGACGTATGGCTGGGCTACCTGCCCGAAGGCCGCAACGAAACCGTGGCCCGCCTGCTCGATGCCGGGCGGAACATCACCGCGCGGCTTACTTACAAGTCGTGGGAGGAAGAGTGGCTGTACCTCAACATTGAGGTGCTGCTACACGAGTAAGCGCTAAAGCTGCCCGGCCACGGCGGCCGCGGGCTCGGGGCGGTTGGCTACTTGGGCCAGCAAGCCCGCCGCGGGCCCGGCGGCCAGCACTAAATACAAGTAGTGGGGGCTGAGGTGATGCGCCAGCCAGCTCGTCAGCTGAATACTGATAATGGTAATGGCAAAGCCCAGGCAGTTTACGATGGTAAGGGAGGTACCGCGTGTAGCCTCGGGGGCGCTCTGGGCTACCAGCGTGGAAAACAGCGGCGAATCGGCCACCACCATCAGGCCCCAGAAGAAAAGGAAGCCCAGCAGCAGCGGCACGTAGTTCGTTTGAAGCACCAGCGGCGACAGTAAGCAGCACAAGCCCGACAGCGCCAGTGCCGCCGTGGCCACCGTACGCAGTGCTACCCGCTGCGACAGCAGCCCGCTGGCCACGCAGGCCAGCCCACCCACGCCGATAATGAAAAAGGAAAGTACTGACACCGGCAATTCAGCGCTGGGGTGCAGGCCATTATAAGTAGTGAGCAGCACCGGCACGAAAGCCCAGAAAGTGTAAAGCTCCCACATGTGGCCGAAATAGCCGAAGGCGGCCGCCCGGAAGAGTGGCCGCCGGAAGCCCGTCAGGAATGCCGTGAACCGTAACTGCTGACCGGCTTTGCGGTGGGGACCATCGGGTACCAGCAGCAGCATGGCCACGCCGCCTGCTACCGCCAGTGCGGAAGTGGCCAAGGTCACATAGTGCCACGGCAGCTGCGCCGTGGCGCTTTTCAGCAAGTGGGGAAATGCCGTGCCCAGCACCAGCGCCCCCACCAGAAAGCCGAGCGACTTGCCCAAGCCCGCCTGAAAGTAATCGGAGGCTATTTTCATGCCTACGGGGTAGATGCCAGCCAAGAAAAAACCGGTCAGAAAGCGCAAGGCCAGCATGTGCCCTACTTCGGCGGCTTCCACGTTGATGCCCACGTTGCACAAGGCAGCTAGCAAGGCGCTGACGCAGAACACCTGCGAGGGTGGAAAGCGGTCGGCTATGGCCAGCACCGCAAAGGCGAGCGTACCGCTGATGAAACCCAGCTGCACAGCACTGGTCAGATAGGCCACAAAGCTGCCCGACAAGCCAAACCGGCTAGCCATATCCGGCGCCACGGCGTTGCCGGCAAACCAAAGAGACGTGCAGCAAAACTGTGCCAGCACGATAACTGGTAAAACGCGGCGCATAGGCAGGTAAAGAAGAGTGAAATGGGCGCCCACGGTGGCGAATAGCGGGGGCAGCCGAAATAACGCAATTGCCGTGGGACTGCATCAGCTAAGTAGGCCATTCGCTAGAGGTATACAGTGGTAAATTGGCATGGCGTATGGCATGTCAGCCAACGCTCATTTTTAACGACCCGGCAGTGGCCCCAGTAGGGGAGAGGCAGTATCTTAACGCTCTGCACCCGAGGCCTCATGTACCGCACCGATTTTCCTGACCTCACTTGGCTCAAGCGCGAAGTAGACCGCCGCTTTGCCGATGGGGTAGGCTGGCCCAGCGTCGTCATTCAGGCACGGCCTGCCACGACGGTGCACCGGCCCGATATCCGCGGTCCGCTGTCGTTGTTTATGAACCTGCGCGGCAGCTCGGCTTGCGCTGTGCCGGGGCACCGTGTCCGCATCGAAACCGATACCTACTTTCTAACCAACCCCCACGAGCACTACACGCTGGATGTGGAGGAGCCCGGCCAGACGGAGACGCTGAACTTTCACTTCGGTGAACAGCTGGCCGAAACCGTGTTGCGCGACTCCGCCACCACCGCCACAAAGTTGCTCGACGACCCTTTTCGGGCAGCGCCACCCGTGCATTTCTTTACCAAGCTTTACCCGCGGGATGCTGCTTTCGATGCGTTGGTGAGACAGGTGGTAGCACAGCGAGAAGCCTTCAACGCGCATAAACTGCTGCGCGACCAGCTTCTGCTGGCTGTGCTGGCCTACCTAGTGCAGCGCCACCACGATGCCCAGCGTCAGGCCGCTCAGCTGCCCGCCGTCAAGCACACCACCCAGCAGGAAATTTTTCGCCGACTAAGCTGGTCGGTGGATTACCTGCATAGCTACTACGCCCAAGACCTTAGCTTGGAGGAGCTGGCCCAAGTCGCCTGCTTGTCAAAATTTCATTTCCTGCGCTTGTTCCGCGCCCTACACGGCCAGACACCCTACGCCTACCTGCGCACCTTACGCCTGCGCAAGGGCCAAGAGCTCCTGCGCAGCGGGCAATTGCCGGTGGTAGAGGTGGCCAGCTTGGTGGGTTTCGAAAGCAGCAGCGCCTTTGGGCGGGCGCTGCACCAGAGCACCGGCCGCTGGCCACTGGCCTTTCAGGCTACGCATGCCGCGAATTAGCAATTTTGGTCAACGCCTCCGTGGTAATGCCACCTAGTTTTGGGCATTCACCTCTCAATGCTCAAACGCCATGGAAACGAACGCACTGCAGTGGGCCAGCGCCTTATTTATCGGTTTAGTACTCGTCTTGTGGGGCTGTGTATTGCTGGGGGTGCAGCAAGCGTTTCGCCGATTGCCCGAGCCGCACTTGGCAGCGCAGGCCATCCGCCGTACGCGCTGGGTAGGGGCGGGTACGTTGCTCTGGCTGGCGCTAAGTGCCGGGCTGGCTGCCGTCGGCTTGCTCTCCGATTTTGAAGCGCGGCCGCCGCGCTTGGTTATGCTCGTGCCATTGCCGTTGCTAGCACTGGCATGGCTGGTTAAGTCAGAAACGGTCGGCCGATTATTGGATGTACTGCCGCGCGGCGCGCTGGTGGCGCTGCAAAGCTGCCGCGTGGTGGTGGAGGTGGTGCTATGGCTGCTGTTTCTGGGCGGCGAAATACCCGTGCAAATGACCTTTGAAGGCTTAAACTGGGATATCCTGACGGGCCTAACGGCGCCGGTAGTGGCTTACTTCTGCTTCCGGCGTCGTACCTGGCCCTGGCAGGTGGCTTTCGGCTGGAACATCGTGGGGCTGGTACTGGTCGCCAACATCGTCACCATTGCCTTCCTTTCGGCGCCGTTGCCCATTCGCTATTTCTTCAACGAGCCGGCCAATACCATCGTCACCCGCTTCCCCATGATCTGGCTGCCCACCTTCGTGGTGCCACTGGCCTACACGGCGCACGTGCTTTCTCTGCGGCAGCTATGGCGGCGCCGGCGCGCTGTCCGGGTAGCAGCGCAGCCCCTGGTAGCCGCTGGGTAGCCTGGCACCTGAGTTATGGCCGTCTGTGCTTCCATGAACATCAGCAAGCTGTTAGTCGCGTAGCCAATAAGCGTTTCGTAATGGCTAGGATGGGGTTGCTTGGTATTGATTACCAAGGAGGTAAGCCCTGCTACAAGCCTCTGGGTTCTAAACTCGGCAGTACCTAGCTGCGGACATAAGCCGTATAGCATATCTCAACCAAGCACCATACCGCTATGTCTCAGAACGCTGATGAGCGCCGCCAAGAGCGCCGCGAACAGGATAAAGAAGAATACCGCAATGCCCCCGAGTCGCGCTTTCAGCCCGACCGCAACAACCCCCAGCGCCACCACGACCGTGACCCGCAAGACGACGGCGACGCCACGCAGGACTTCAACACCATTGCCGACGACGGTACCTCCGACGGGGTAGCCAAAACTACCGCTGGCTCGGGCGCTAATAACCTTGGCGCTGGCGGCCGCGTGCAGGACACCAACACCGTAAGCGGCAATGCCGACCAAGGCGGAACCCAGGGCGGTGGCTCCAAAAGTGCCGACCAGGGTCATCTGCGTACACCCAGTGCTCAAGGCTCGCATCAGTCCCAGGGCAACTCGCACGACCATGGCGAGAGCGGCCGCAAAGGGTCGCGCAGCGGCGACCAGGTATAGCGCCGGGTTATCGTCGCCGAGCGGCAGGCACACCTGCTAGCTGATCAGATGCTGATTTCCATGCCAACTGTTTCTCGCCATGTCGCTCAATTTCGATAGGTATTGCACCGAAGCCAACCAGTGGCTGGCCGTAGTAAACCGACACCTCGGCATTCACGACCGGCAGCAGGCGGGGCGCATTTTTCGGGCCGTATTACACGCCCTGCGCGACCGTATCCAGATTGCCGAAGCCGTGCATCTGGGTGCGCAACTTCCCATCGTGTGGAAAGGCATCTATTTCGATGGGTTCAAGCTGCGCAAAGAGCCAATTGTCATTCGTAACGCGCAGGAGTGGTTGCTTTTCGTAGCCTCCTACGATGCTTTTGCTGAAGGCCATGATTTCCCAACGGCAGAACATACACGACGGGCTTTTCTCGGAGTAATGCAGGCTTTGGAAGAGTTGCTGTCGCCTGGTCAGTATTCGCAGGTTGTCGATGCGCTCCATACCGAAATTCAGGAGCTGCTGTACGTGCACTAAAGCACCGCTGGCATAAAGAGCAACTCCCCACCCCGGCAAGCTGGGGTGGGGAGTTTTGTTAGTAAATATGGCTTCAGGCCTGTTCGGCATCAGCAGGAAACCTGCCGGAAAACATCACAGCCACTCCGCAAGTGTGGCAGCTTCGTACCGCGCTGTATGTATCGACTGCTCCTGGGGCAGGGCACTGACCATGTGCTCCACAAAAGCCTGCGCCAAGCTGCACATACAATCGCGCAGCAAGGTTTGACGCTCGGGAGTAAACACAGCCGAAAACTGCTTGGCCCCCCGGCTACCACCCAAAGTCGACTCGGCACCCAGCACCGCCGGCAATGCATCCGACAGCAGTAGGGCCGCACAAGCCTGAACGGCTTGCATCAGGGTCAAAACTTCTTTCAAAGTCAGCGAAATGGTTTCGTTCATCTTGAGCTCGTACAAGCGGCGGCGCAAAGCCAACACCCTGCTTACGGGCTGCAGCTCCGACAGGCGCGAGGCTGCCAGCAACAGCGGGTCGTCGGCGTGGGCGGGTAGCACGGGCGGCAGCAGCACGGCCAGACGCATCAGCTGCAGCTGCGTTTCTGATAGGGATAAGTCCAGCACTGGCTGTTCCACCGCCGAGGGCTGCGCACCCTCAAAATCGACCAGTGGGCAGAGCAGGGTATGCGCCTGCGAGCGGAAGGCTTCCTCCACTTCGTCGAGCCGCCACTGCACCGATTCAAATTCGTCGAGCACCTCTGCCAGCAAGTTTTGCAGCGTATCGGATACGGCGCGGGTGCCGCGCAGCATCTGTGCCTGCAGCGTCCGACGCTGCTCTGCGGAAAGCTCGGCCGTACGCTCCAGGTAGTCGAACACCGGGTCGGCGAGTGGACTATCCAGGCAGAAGCTACCTACGCGGAAGTACACGTAGAATTGCAGCGGGTCGCTGGTGCATAGTTGGTTCAGGCCGTCGTCGTCGCGTACCTGACCGATGCGCTCCACCACTTCCTCATTAAGTCCCAGAAGCTCGGTTACCAACCTAGGCACAGGCGCTTGCGGAAATTGAAACAGCTGTCCGTAGCCCATCACGAGCCACGATAGGTATGGCTGTAGCGTACGGTAAGGCAACATAGGTGCCGAAGAAGCGCCAAAGAGGTGGTCGTGGGGGCTCATAGCTATGGTGGGGTAGCAGAAGGGCGATACGCGGTACGGGTAAGCTGAACTTGCTTTGCGATAGGTCTTTAATCTTTGAACGAGGCAAGTGCTTATTAGTTATGTTCAATTTGAATTAAGCTTCTACACTTTCTGCTTGATTGGGCTTGTGTAGCTGGAGACGTTACTTTGTACACGGGGCCAGCTACTTTTAAGCAGCCCGATTTCCTCATGAGCTTAATGGATAATGTTCGCGTGGCGGCTTTGGCGGCTGCCCTGTTATTTGTCGGGCCGGTGGTGGCACAGCCCACGGTGGGTTCACAGCGGGCCATGAGCGCTGCGCCTTATTACCTGCAACTGCAGCGGCGGGCGATGGTGCCTTCCACGGCTCGTATCGGTTTTTTGCCGGCTCGCCTGCAGCACCCGGCCGCCGACCGTATTCTGCAGCGCACCCGTGCTGGCGCGCTGCTTGATTCTATCAACGGTTACCTGCGCAGCCGCGAATTGGTCCCTGTAGCACTGCCCCCCGCTGCTAAGGCCGCTTGGCTGCCCGACGTGTACTTCGGCGCCCCAGCGGGCGAGATGGTGATGCCGCCGTATGTGCGCTCAGAGTGCCCAGATGGGCAGTCCGGATGCGTGCTGCTGGCGGGCTTCAATGGGCAGGGCAAAACCTTGGCAGCCTTGCGTGAGCAAATGCGGGCGCAGCAAGTACAATACCTACTGGTTCCCATCCTGCGGGAGTCGTTTATCTATCCATCGGCCCGCGTTAGTGCGGGCAGCGTTGTAAGCACTAGCGGAGCTTCAGCCACGCATTATTACTTGGATCTGGGCTCCAATTACACCTTGGAGCGTACGGCACTGCGTGCGCTTGATGCGCTCGAGCCCGTGCTTACGCTAACGGGCGCTCTGCTGGATGCGGAAGGTAAGTTGCTGATGATCGGGGCCGAGGGCTTCAAAGTCGCTGACGAAGGAGCCAATCGGTTATTGCGTAAGGACCCGTTTGAGTTCGGCGCCGCCGATTACGAAGCGGCCCTCGCCACCGACAGAAGGCTGGATTTGCCCGGCGCTTCGCCCAATTGGAAAGTAGCTGCCAAGTACCTTTATCAAACCCTTACCATGCGGCAACCCTTGGCCCCTCAAGGGCCTTATCGCATGCTTGGCGGCCAATAAATGTCTTGGGCTAGCTAATATTTTTGGCATAAGTATTCTTTGAGAATTTTTGCTAAAAAAATTGCGCTAGCGGGACTATTTGCGGCCATAGGGTGTTACTTTACCTCTGAAACTATCGACCGAAGAAATCTGCTTCGAATCGTATGCGCGAACCGTACATGACTGGCAGCAACTCCCATATGGACGCTACCGACAAGGAAATAGACAAGGCCCTGCGCCCCCTTAGCTTCGATGACTTTGCAGGTCAGGCCAAGGTGGTGGAAAACCTCAAGGTGTTTGTGGCTGCTGCCAAACAGCGCGGTGATGCCCTCGACCACGTGCTGCTGCACGGCCCTCCCGGCCTCGGCAAAACCACCCTCTCGCACATCATCGCCAACGAGTTGGGCTCCGGCATCAAGATGACCTCGGGCCCGGTGCTCGACAAGCCTTCCGATTTGGCGGGCCTGCTCACCAACCTCGACCCGCACGATGTGCTCTTCATCGACGAGATTCACCGGCTGAACCCAGTGGTGGAAGAGTACTTGTACTCAGCCATGGAGGACTACCGCATCGATATCATGCTCGATTCGGGCCCAAATGCCCGTTCCGTGCAGATTTCGCTGTCGCCCTTCACGCTCATCGGGGCTACGACGCGTTCGGGCATGCTCACGGCGCCGTTGCGGGCACGCTTCGGCATCAGCTCGCGCCTGGAGTACTACGATGCCAAGCTGCTCACCGACATCGTGCAGCGCTCGGCCGACATTCTGGGCACGCCCATCTACGAGGATGCCGCCTTCGAAATTGCCCGCCGCTCGCGTGGTACGCCCCGTATTGCGAATAACCTGCTGCGCCGCACCCGCGACTTCGCCCAGATTAAAGGCACCGGCACCATCACCCGCGAAATTGCCCAGTTCGCTCTGAACGCCCTCGACGTGGACTCCCAAGGCCTCGACGACATGGACAAGCGCATCCTGTCGACCATCATCGACAAGTTTAAGGGTGGCCCCGTAGGCATCACCACCATTGCCACGGCCTGCGGTGAAGAAGCCGAAACCATCGAAGAAGTGTACGAACCGTTCCTGATTCAGGAAGGCTACATCAAGCGCACCTCGCGCGGCCGCGAAGCCACCGAGCAGGCGTACACGCACCTTGGTCGCCCGCTGCCCGCTCACATGCGCGGCAACGTAGCGGGCGACTTGTTCTCGCAGGAATAGCTTCCTTTTGAATAACCAAGCGGCAGGTAACGGCATTTAACCCGTTACCTGCCGCTTGGCTTTTGCAGGGTACTGGGGCTGGCTTTGATTAACAGAGTCGTTCGATTTCAGCCGGGTCTAACTGCGAACGGAAGAATTTTTGTTTCATATTCATTGATTAACGATAAAAATTTATTGATAATTGCTCAGCGGAAAGTTGCTCACGTCAACGAGTGGGGGCTACCGGGTGGGCAACTATTCAACTCAAAGCTTTATGAAAACGGATTCTACGCTTGTTCTAAAGGTCATGCACATGGTGTTCTGGGTGCTGTTTATTGGGTTCTGCATTCAAACCGGGTCCGTACTCATCTCCTTTTTTGTGAGTGAGTTTGTCAACCCGGTGGCCGCGCAGAATCTCTACATGGGGCTAAATTTTTCGGACCTGAGAAGCTACAGCGAAGTGCATTATGCTGGTGTGGTATCCCTCACGGTATATTTTCTGGTAATCAAAGCTTATATGGCCTACTTGGTCATTCAGATCTTCCGAACAATAGATTTCGCGGCACCATTCAGTACGGAAGTGGCCGTACTGATAACCAAAATCAGCCATGTTGCGCTGGGGGCCGGCTTGGTGGGCCTGGGCGCGACCAGGTACACCAAATGGCTGATAAAAAGCGGTGCCGTTGAAACGATGACTTGGCCGGGGGGAGAGTTTCTGCTGCTGGCCGGCATCATCTTCATCATTGCCAAGGTGTTTCAGAAGGGCACCGATATCCAAGCCGAAAATGCCCTGACCGTATAAGCCATGCCCATCATCGTGAACCTGGATGTTATCATGGCTAAACGAAAGATGTCCCTGAGCGAGCTTTCTGAAAAGGTCGACCTGACCTTGGCTAATCTTTCCATCTTGAAGACCGGCAAAGCCAAAGCCGTACGCTTCAGCACGCTTGAGGCACTTTGCAAAGCCTTGGATTGTCAGCCCGGCGACATACTAGAATGCCGCTGATCCGCCGCGCTGAAACTACCAATGCCCGCCGAGTTGTTGTGCTGCCTGAGCACGTAGGCTGCGGCCTGCTGCAAATTTTTCCCTACCGGCGGTATTCTGCCGCTCACCAGAGCTTCTTATGCTTGCCTCCGACCTGACCCGTGCTGAGTGGACTGCCTTCATTAAACGGCGGGCGGCGGAGCTGGGCTTTATGGCTTGTGGCATTTCCAAGGCTGATTTTCTGGAGGAAGAAGCCCCGCGGCTGGAGCAGTGGCTAGCGAAAGGCATGCAGGGCCAAATGCGCTGGATGGAAAACCACTTCGACAAGCGCCTCGACCCGCGCCTGCTCGTGGACGGTGCTAGGTCGGTGATTTCGCTGTTGCTGAACTATTACCCAGCCGCGGAAGACCAGCAGCCCGACGATACGCTCAAAGTAAGCAAGTACGCCTACGGCCGCGACTACCACCACGTCATCAAAGACAAGCTCAAGACCCTGCTGCAGGATATGCAGGCGCACATTGGCGAGGTGGGCGGCCGGGCCTTTGTGGATTCGGCGCCGGTGCTGGATAAGGCTTGGGCTAAGAAAAGCGGGCTGGGGTGGGTAGGCAAGAACTCCAACCTGATTACGCCCGGTGCCGGCTCGTTCTACTTCATTGCCGAGCTGATCGTGGATGTGGAACTCAGCTACGACGGCCCTATCCGGGACTACTGCGGCTCCTGTACGCGCTGCCTCGATGCCTGCCCCACTCAGGCTATAGTAGAGCCTTATGTAGTGGATGGGAGCAAGTGCATCAGCTACTTTACTATCGAGCTAAAAGAACAATTGCCCGCCGACGTACAGGGTCAGCTGGGCAATTGGATATTTGGGTGTGATATCTGCCAGGATGTGTGCCCCTGGAACCGCTTTGCGCGGGCTTCGGAGGAAGAGCAGTTCCGGCCGCATCCGCAACTTAAAGAGATGCGTGAGAGCGACTGGCTGGATATCACGCAGGAAGTGTTTCAGACTTTGTTCCGGCACTCAGCCGTTAAGCGTACCGGCTATCAAGGCCTGACGCGCAATATTCGGTTTGTCGCCGGGGAGCCGGCAGCGGTACCGCCGGCGACGGAAACCGGGCTAAGCTAAGCGCACCTGCCGGAATACCCGGTTCAGGATGCGGCGGTAAAGTTTGGAGAACTGCTGGTAGCACCACGCTTTCAACTCAGTGACTTCTTCCGGCACCAGCATACGCAGGGCTTTGCGGAGTTCTTTCTCGAACAGCATGCGGTCGAAGCTAACTTTAGAGAGAATGGTTTTCACATATTCCAGCATTGTCGTAAGGGTGTTTGGGTGGGATTGTGGGGAAATGGCTAGTAATGTGGGTTGGCGGCTACCTATACGGTAGGAAACGAAAAAAGTCGTACGACCTTGTTCGAGTGCTTTGGCTACGAAGAAAGTTACAATAAATAGAATAGGAAATGCAAGGTTTTTGTTCACTTATGTGAATAAAAAATCCCGGCTTCGTGCAAACGAAGCCGGGATTAAAACACTATTAGAAATCAGGAGGTTATGCTGTAAACAGGGCAATGAGCGCCTGAGCAGCCGCGAGGCTCAGGGGCTCGTCAAATGCCTCGGTGGCAGCCGCCCGTTTTTCGGCGTCGGTGAGTGGTGTAGTAGCGGGTAAGAGCGTCGTTGTGTCCTTTTGCAGCGTGGCAGAGGTGGGCTGTAGCACCAAGTCCTCGCCGGCGTAGAAGGGGGCGGTAGCTGGGGCTTGTGGGCCACCGCCGTCGGTGCCGCTGATCCACGGCTTCACGGTAGCGCCGCGCTGCTGACGCACGGTGCGCAGGTGAGCCGCATGGCGGCCTTCCACCGCCATGATGCGGGTAGAGAGTTCGGTGAGCGAGCGGCTGGCATTAAGTAGCGTAATCTGACCAATGCAAGTGCGCACAGCAGCATCTTCGATGGCTTGCGCTACGGCTAGCATATCGTCGGTATTGCTGAATACGCCGGGGAACAATACGGGGGTACGTGTGCCGTTGGCACTGCCAGTAAAGTCGTAAGTGGGGCGTGCGGGCAAGGTGCCTCCAGAAGTGCTAATCAGGCTTTCAATCAGCGCAATCTGTTGGCGCTGTTGGGTACGCATAAGCGTCAAGTCGGCTCGCAGGCTAGCGGGTACTAAGCTGGGAGAAACAGTTGGCGTGACAGGCGTCAGGCCCAATACGCGGCTGTAAAACTCGTCCTGCAGCCAGCTCATCCGCAGAATAATCAGCAAGCCATCCAACTGGGTGCCGGTGCGCTGGGCCTCGGCTGGCTGCGTAATAAGGCTCAGGGCTGCTGGCAGAGCCGCAGCCGCGGTACGCGCCAGATTGGAAAGGGCGTCGCGGCGGGGCGTAGATTCTGCCGAAGCGTCGGCCGAGCTCAGGTGTTGAAGAAGCGAGAAAAGATTCATGTGTGAATAGGCTTCCTTAGCTGGTAGGCAAGCTCGTCCCCGTAATCGTGATGGAACTGTACTTGTTGATTTCGGTCAGTACTTGGGCTGGGGTCAGCAGCATGTTCAGGCCGGCATTGGCGCCAGTATCTTCTACTACATCAGCGGCGGCAAAGCTGCTAGCCTGTAATAGGTTGCGGACGGCAGCGGAATGGCGAGCCTCGACGGCGGTCATTTTCATGACCAACCGCATGGGAGCTGCTGTGCTAAGCAGCCGGGTAGCCCCGCACAGCGCAGCTACGCCCATGTCTTCGATCATGCGAGCCGCCGTGAGCAATCCTTGCCGGGTGGTGGCTGCCAAGGCAGTGTAATTGAAGGTGATGCTTTGGAGTACCGGCAGCTGCCCACCGGATAGAAGTCCGGTATCGGCAAACACCAGTTGCAACAGCTCGCGGTGGATAATTTCGTGGCGGCCTAAGTCGCGTAGCACAGCCAATTCCGGGGCCGTGAGGTCGGTAGGAGGCGTGGCCAACACTTGGGTATAAAAGTCAGCCGAAAACCGCTCGAGTAGGTAGATATAGGACATTACGCCCGCATCGCCGGTGCCCAGCTCGTACCCCAGCCCGGTAGGTACTACGGGGTCGTCGTCATCGTTGCCGCAGGCGCTGATGACCAAGGATGCCGCTGCCACCGCGCCGGCTTGGCGCAAAAACTGGCGGCGGGGTGGGCGCTCCGATTGGGGGCGGAAAGAAGAAGAAGCGTCGGACATACGCAGCAAAAAAACATAAGAGCCACTGGCTTACAGCCCGAGGCGGATTGACAAAGGTAACCCACCGTGACTGAACCGACCAATGGCGCACCTAAATACCAGAGCCCGGCCAGCAGGGCAAGGTTGCACCAGCTCAAAACCAGTACAGGGCCGCCCCAACGGAGCGGCCCTGTGCAGAGCTTGCTTATGAAATAAGCTTAGTTGAAGAGACCCAGCGTGGCCCCAGCCGGGGACCGGAAGTTGCGGGCAATGGCTTTTACAGTGTTAGCGTCGAGCGGCTCGTCGAAGGCCTCGGAAGCCGCAGCAGGCGTTACGGTCAGCCCAGCCGGAGCTGTCGTGCCGGTTTGCACGTTTACGGTGGCGTGCGTGACGTTGTCTTCAGCCGGTGAAGGAATACTCGCTGCCGGTATGCTACCGGAGGCCGGTACCGCTACGGCTGCGCCAGCCCCGTACACCGGCCGCGTCGATACTGGTGTGGTAGGCGAGGGGCCGCCGTTGTCCTGCAGCGAAATCCAGCTTTTGGGGCGGGCGTTCATCGGCAGCTGTGGGTCGGCTAGCACCGTAGTGCCCACGGCGCCTGCTGCCAAGCCGCGCCGTACGGTGCGGATGTGCGATGAGTGACGAGCCTCTACGGAGTGGATGTTCAGACCAGCCTGCAGAATGTCGCGGTTGGTGGCCAACATCAGGATGGGAGCACCGCCTTTGTAAGCCCGTACACCCGTATCCACGAAGGCTTGTGCTACACCGAAGTAGCGGGCCGTATTGCTGAATACATCGGGGAAGCTGCCTTGACCGGTGTAATCAAAGGCCGTAGCGGGCGGAGCCGTCTGGCTAAAAGCCTGCGTACCGAGGGCACCGCGCAGTACCTTAATGTGACCCGACTCGTCGTTGCGAATGGCGGTGATGGCCGCTGTTTCGGTAGCCGGAATCAGACCGGGAGTGCGCAGGCCGGTGTCGTAGAAATAGAATTCCAGGTACTCGAGCTGCAGAGCTAGGTTCAGCACGGCCGCTACTTCGGGCGGCAGCGTAGTACCGGTACCCTGGCCATAGGCTTTGTTGAACATGGTAGCTACAAAGCCCGGCAAGGCGGCGGCAGTAAGCTTTCGGCCCATGCCGCTGAGGTATTTAAAAGCCCGACGGCGGGTATCGAAGCGGTTGTACACTTCGGGGTCTACCTTTTCGATGTCGGTAATAATTTGAAACAGATCCATGATGCTAAGGCTGATGGGGTTAGGACGGATATACTACGGGCGGGACTAGCCGATTCCGGAAACGTTGAGCCGTGAGCCTTCCCGCAGGAAGGTGTTGGCTACGGCCACCACTTCGCTGGGCGTTTTCGAACGTTCCATGCCGGTTCCGCTGCCTTCCCCCGGCGCTGAAGTCGCCGAAGTAGGCGTAAACACATCCACCACATCGTTGGCCACGAAGGTGTTGTACTGACGCAGGTCTCGAATCAGTCCCGCGTGCCGGGCTTCCACCGACACGATTTTGCCCGCAATGGCCAAAAATACCGGGTTGTTGAGGTAACGGCCAGCACCGTTGTAAGCAGCTACTCCCAAGTCTTCGAACGCCTGCGCCGCCGTCAGTACGCTGTTGCGGTCGTTCATATTGATAGAAGAGAAGTCGGGCTCCAAGTCACGGATCAGCGTGCCACCGTTAGCGGGAATGGCCACGCGGAAGAAATCGGCGTGGATCTTTTCGTGTAGTGCCAAGTCATCGATAATCTGCTTTTCCGCGCTGTTGGCGGCTAGCCCGGTGTAGTAGGTACCTGTTCTAACGGCTGCGTAGAAAGCGGCTTCCAGCTGCTCCAAGGCAAAGGCATAATTCAGGATGCCGACATCCCCCGTGCCCACGTTCACCGTGTTCTGCACGTCGTCGTCATCGTTGTTACAGCCCGCCAGCAGTAACCCGGTAGCGGCGGCAGTCACGCCAGCATAGCGCAGAAAGGAGCGGCGTTCAATGGGCTGCAGCAGCGGATTGCTGATGACGGCCTCGTCCCGGTCGGGGGAGTGTTTGGGTGTGGTCATAAAGGATTTAAGAGTTTTGGTTGGTAGTTTTCAAAGGCAATGAGCAATCAGCCAGTGCCGGGGAAGCACTAGAATTATTAAATAGGATGCGAGGGAAGGAATTAGAGTGCACTACGCTGATTTGCAGGTCTCAGATGCTAGGTTTTACGTTATTTTTTTGGCTTATTGTTGAGTATTAATATTTGAAGCTCAACTACTTATAAGCATGTTGCAAGTTGATAATCTGCATTGTAGAACCTAATAATGTAGAATGCGAATACTTGAAATAATTCAATATTGGTATTGAAATTTTTGAGGATAAATCCGTAGTTAATGTATCATATTTAGCGCAAGCAAGCCCAACCTCATCCAGTCAGAAGCCAACGAGACACAAAAAAAGGCCAGCTCTGATGAAGAGCTGGCCTTGTAGAACCTAGTGAGGGCAGGCGCTACGGAATAATGAAGGACGAGGCGATGTTGCGCACCGTGGTGCTGTCCAGTGCTTCGTCGAAGGCTTCGCTGATTTCAGCTGCTGTGTAAGCGGGCGTAGCCATCAGCGCCGTGAGGTTGGTACCGGCCTGCGTGGTATTGGCTTCCGATGGGAAAGCAGCTGCATTGCCGGCGCCGTACACAGCGGCTGGCGCACCGTTGCTCTGGTCAAGCGTAATCCAGCCAAACTGGTTACCCGCGCTGCCGTTTGAGCCCAAGGCAGCCTGCCGACGCAGAAAGCGTACGTAAGCGGCGTGCCGCGCCTCAGTAGAGTGAATCTGAAGAGCTACCTGCAGCACGTTGAAAGTACCAATGGGCACAGTGCTCGACTGCCCGTTGTTGACAACCGTAACCGACGGGATGGTAGCCATAGCCGTACGCGGAATATTGCCGGCCTGGCCTTTGTAAGCGCGTACCCCAAGGTCTTCAAATGCCTGCGCAAATGTCAGGAACGTAGGCAAGTTGGCATAAGCGGCAGTGAAGTTGAAGCCCCGCGGCGCAGCATTAGCACCGGAGCCCAGCGCCGCTTCCAGTAGGCGTACGTGCGCTTCTTCATTGTCACGAATCTTCTGAATGCCGGTACGAATACTGGCGTTGCTGGTGAAGGCAGCCGTGAGTGTTGGAGCTTGCAGCGCCTGGGTGTAGAAGGCGGCTTCGAGGCGCTCTAGCAGCAGGGCGTAGTTCAGCACGTCGGCAAGTGGGCTGCCGGCTCCCTGCGCCAGGGTTTTGTTGAAGGCAGCACCTAAAGCTATGGGAGCCGAGGCCAGCGTGATTTTCTTGGTGATATTGCCGATAGCAGCTAAGGCGCTGCGGCGGTGATTCAGGCGGTCCATTACTTCAGGATCCACCTTCTCGAGTTCGGCGAGGATTTTGAACAGGTTCATAATTGTTCCGGAAAAGGGTGGGGTGGATTAGCTGCCGATCTGGCTACCGTTGATGCGCTCCTGAATAAAAGGCTGAGCGGCATTGAGGACCTCTGTTGGCGTCAGCGCCTGATCGAGGCCGACGGCGTTGACCACGTCGTTGGCAAACGAGCCCAATTGGATGATATCCCGGATCTGGGCCGCGTGGCGGGCTTCCACCGATACGATTTTGCCAGCTAGCAACAGGTAAGTCATGCCAGCGGCGTCAGAAGTGTTGATCAAGCGGCCTGCACCGTTATAAGCCGCTACGCCGAGGTCCTCAAACGTACGGGCCGTTTCCAGCACCGATTGACGGTTGGTGAAATTCACCGCGGAAAAGTTCGGCGTGAGGTTGCCGATGATTTGTGTAGGGGCCGCTGCCGTGATGGCCGCTTTGAAGAAGTCGCGGTGGATGGCTTCGTGGCGGGCAATGGCGCGTAAGGCCGCTGTTTCATCGGCCGTGATACCAGTGTAAGGCGTGGCTACCACTTGTGCATAAAACGCTGCTTCCAGCTGCTCCAATGCATACGCATAGTTTAGCACACCTACGTTGCCGGTGCCTAGCTGCACTTCGGCCGTCATGTTGCCGCCTTCGTCATCGTCGCTGTCGCAGCCGGCTAGAATCAAGCCGGTGGCACAGGCTGTCAGACCGGCATAGCGCATAAACAGGCGGCGGTCAACCGGCTGCGCCAAGTGGCGGCCGATGCCCGCCTCTTCCGGTGCGGGATTGTGGGGTTGGGTAGCCATGTCGAGTAAATGGATTTTGGTTGAACAGAATCCCAGAGGCAAAAGGCGGACTTGCCCAAGGCTTTTTTGGCTCTGGGGAAGAAGGAAATGCACCTTACCGGGAATGGATTTTCAGCACCTACGACTTCACTGCCCGAGCTGGATTTACCGGTAGAAAAAATTTATTTTCTACCGGGTTGACTTTGGTTAAGTGAGGTATGTCTTTGGCCCCTTAAAAGCCCTTGCGGAGGGTATGGTGACGTTTTTGCGTAGCTTTGATAATATGCCGTGGCGTCAGATTTTCTTTTTGTGGACCGTGCTGGTGTCGCTGTGGTGGCTTATGCCAGTAACCAGTGCGCAAAATCCATCGGCCACGAAGCCCGCTACCGCTACCACGCCTGCCCCGGCGGCTACCCCCGCGCCGAGCACGCCGCCAGCGGCAACTCAGCCACCAGTTACGCCTCCCCCGGCCGGGCAGCAGGCTGAGCTGGAATTGGGGCGCACGTCGTTCCCGGTCAATGAATACTTCACCATTGCCATTCGCCTAAGCGGGGCACCTTTGGAGCGGTACTCGGCTTTCCCAGACATTGAGGGGTTCAAAAAAAGTGGTAAGTCCTCTACCACCACCACGCGCACTGTCGGCGGTAAAAGCAGCGTGGAACTCGTTCTGACGCAGCGCTACGCCGCCTATGCCGAAGGTGACTTTGTCCTGAAGCCTTTTACCATGAGCGTCAACGGGCAGGTGCTGCGCTCAGCCGGCGCTACGCTGCACGTCACGACGCAGCCCACGCCGCCCGCGGGCACTGCGCCAACTGCCGGCTCTCCTCCCGCCGCCAAGCAGCCGCTGCAAGGCATCGGGCTGCTCGATCAGTTGCTGGGCAAGCCTAAGCCGAACGAATACACCGAGCCGGCCGATTATGCATTTCTATCTGTAGAGCCCGACAAAGCCGCCGTCTGGGTAGGGGAGCCCTTGCGCGTGGGGTTGTACTTCTACCTTGCGCCCACTGATCAGGGCCTGCTTGATTTTTACCGCTTCGGAGAGCAACTGCCCGCCTTGCTGCGGCAACTGCGGCAGCCCTCGGCCTGGGAAGAAACCTTCGACGAAACTGATATCCTGCCCGATTCGGTTCGCGTTGGGGGCAAGCCTTTCCTGCGTTACCGGCTCTATGAAGCCGTATATTATCCACTCAGCACCAAGCCTCTCGACTTTCCGGCGCTGGCGCTGCAGATGAAGAAATACCGCATAGCCAAGAACCCCATTCCCGGCGCCGACAACCGCATGGAGGGCTTCAAAACGTATTTCACCCGGCCCCGCACAGTAGCTGTGCGGGCGCTGCCGGCCGGTCCGGAAAAGGACGTGGCCGCTGTAGGGCGGTACCGGCTGCGCGAAGGAGTGGTGCAAACCAAGTTTCCTACCGGCGAAGCCATCCGCTACACGCTCACCATTGAGGGTGAAGGCAACCTCACCGCTCTGATGCCGCCAGTGCCGCAAGTTCCGGCCGGGCTGGAGGTGTACGGACCCGATGTCCGCCAGGAAACCACCCGCGAAAACGGCCGTGTGACCGGGCGCAAAGTGCTGCAGTACCGGCTGGTACCGCGGCAGCCGGGCCTCTTAGCGTTGCGCGACATATTTGCGGTGCCGGTATTTGATTTCGCAGCCGGGCGTTACATCACCCTGCGGCCGGAATTGGAATTCAACGTAATCGGTCCGCCCGTGGCGCCGCCGCAGGAAGTCACCGCTTTTGTGCGCACCGATCCGTTTTACCAGCAGCAACTGGCTAGCGCCAGCAACACCCTCCGCGACTTGGATTCGGACCGGCAGATCAAGCGCTACGCCAACATCGTGCTGGCCGTGCTGCTGGGCGTGGCCCTCATCGGCTGGTGGACGGCGCGGCGGCCGTAGGAGCTGAGCAGGCCGCATCCAAAAGCAACAAGCGCCCCCTGAGGTTCAGGAGACGCTTGTTCTGACTTTACGTAGAGCAGGGCTTACGATAGGCGCCCGGCTTGCACTTTGCTTTTCAAGAAGGCTACCAGCACGTCCAGACCGCGGTCGAACTGGCGGTTATTCGGAATGATAATGTCCGCGTCTTGCTTGAACGGCTTGATGTACTTCTCGTACGTGGGCGCTACGTGGTGCGTGTAGCGGTACAGCACATCCTCCAAGTCGTAGCCGCGTTCGTCACGGTCGCGCACGATGCGGCGCAGCACTTTTACGTGCTCCCGGGCATCGATGTACACCTTCAAATCCAGCAGCTTGGCCACCTCCTCGAAGTAAAACACGAAGATGCCCTCCACCACCACAATAGGCGCCGGCTTGAACACGAGTTCCGTAACCGGGGCATTGGGGTTGTTGAAAGTGTATTCTTGCCGCCGTACTTCCAGGCCTTGGCTGATGCGCAATACATCGGCCGCGTAAGCTGCCGAATCGATGGACGAAGGCAGGTCGAAATTCGTGACGCCCTGCGAATCCACTTGCTGGACGTCACGGGGGTGGTAGTAATTGTCTTGCGAAATCAGGCAGATTTCCTCTTCCGGAAAGGCGGCGAGCAGGCGGCGCAAAAAGGTAGTCTTGCCAGAGGCGCTGCCGCCGGTGATACCTACGATAAAAGGTTGTTGCATGGGGTGCTGACTGCGGCCCGACCAGCAGGGCCAACCCTGCAAAAATAAGGCTTAACCGCTTAGCCACCGCCAAAATCAGCCACGGGAAGACAAATACGGCGTGCAAACGGTCGTTTTAGCTGTCCAGCTGCTGCAAAAAGGCCACGAACCGGGTCACTGCACGAGCCCGGTGACTCAACTTGTTTTTCTCGCTCAGCGACATTTCAGCGAAGGTGTGAGGCAAGCCCTCAGGCTCAAAAACAGGGTCGTAGCCGAAGCCTCCAGCCCCCCGAGGTTCCGGCGCAATCTGGCCGTCGACGTGGCCTTCGAAGGTGTGCTGCTCATCATCGGACAGCACCAGCGCCACCACGGTGCGGAAGCGGGCCGAGCGGTCAGACTGGGTTTGCAGTTCATCCAGCACCTTGCGCACGTTGTCGGCGGCGAGGCGCAGTGGGCCGGCGTAACGGGCCGAGTACACGCCGGGGGCACCGTTGAGTGCCGTCACTTCCAGCCCCGTATCATCGGCGAAGCAGGGCACTCCGTAATGCTCCCATACATAGCGCGCTTTCTGCAGCGCATTGCCCTCTAGCGTCTCCTGGGTTTCGGGCAGTTCTTCTTCGCAGCCGATATCGGCCAGGCTGAGCAGTTCCATGTGAGCCGGCAGCAGCGGGCGAATCTCGTCGAGCTTATGGGCATTGTTCGAAGCGAAGCAGAGGCGCATGGGTTTAGGGAATGATGAGGTGAGAGGCGACACGTGGCAAGTCGTGCGCACTGAAAAAGCCGGTGCTGTTGGGGCAAAAGTACCGCTCCCAGCCAAGCACAAAAAAACCGGCCGCGCCGGTTACTTCGTTTAGTCAAAAGGTCCTTCCTATTACCTATCACCGGAACATCGACTTGATGCTACCCCAGGAGCGTTGCACGGTATTTGGCGTTTGGCTAAGCACCGTCATGTATACCTGCTCGCCAGAATTGGTGCGTACCACGAGGCGGTAGGTATAAGGGCCGCCTTCTGGGCCGACGGTGCCACTGGTGCCGCGGTATAAGTTGGCGTCGAGGTGCTGATAGCGCCGCTGACCGGTGGGCACCACGTTGTGGATACGGGCAAAACCAGCATCGGTGGCACCTTTGCGGTACAGGTCAAAGCCTGAAAGGCCGCTTTCGCTGAGCACTTCCCATTCTATCCGCACCGAGGTACCGTCGAGGCTAGCCTGGAACAAGGTGACCGTGACGGCCCAGGCCGAGGTGACAGCGGCCAACAACGCAAAGAGGGCTAGAAAAAGATAACGGCGGGTCATGCGGCGGCACTGGGAATGGGGAAGGGCGGGGCGGCGGGCCGGACCGGCTCCAAAAATAAACCTTTTGGTCAATCCTGTAAGGTAAAGATTCTATTAAGTCGGTAAAAAAGCCGGCGCTTTTCTTTTCACTGTCAACGTTGTATCTTTGCCGTCCCTTCCGCAAAATCGGCAGGGCCACAAGGAAATAACCGCATCAAGCGCCATGAAAAAGGACATCCACCCCGAGTACCGCGAGGTCGTGTTTCAGGACACCTCGAGCGACTTCAAATTCATCACCCGTTCGACGATGACTTCGAACGAGACCATCACGATGGAAGACGGCAAAACCTACCCCGTCATCAAGGTGGAAGTTAGCAGCCAGTCGCACCCGTTCTACACGGGCAAAAACGTGTTCATCGACACCGCTGGCCGCGTGGAAAAATTCCGCAACCGCTACCAGAAGAAGTAATTACGATGTTTGTCGGCTGCCAACTACAGCCGATAAAGCATTCGAAAACTCCCGCCGGCTTCGCGCCAGCGGGAGTTTTTGTTTTTAAACTGAACGAGTAAGCCGACCTTTGCACCCAGTAACCGGCGCAGCGGGCTTTCCGCTGGCTACTCGCCCTCGACAACTGCCAACTCCGATGACCGTTCTGCTCTTCGACGACCCCGCCATCCGGCCCAACCTGCTGCCCTTCACGTTTACGCGCCCGGTGGCGGCGCTGCGCTGCGGCATCTTGACGCTTGCCGAAAAGTGGCAGCACCGCTTGGGCCAGCCGGTGCATTACCTCACCGAGCCGTACTTGCAAGCCAAATTCCCGGCCGGTCCTACGGAAGGCCCGGCTCTGGTTATCAACGGCGCCATCTGCCCGGACGACCTGCTCACCCAGCAGGTGCAGGCCCTGCAGCCTGGCGAGGCGCTGTACGACGGCGAGATGCTGGTAGCGGCTCACTTAGCCGACGCAGCAAAAGTGGCGGAGCTGATTCAGGACGGCTTCAGCAAAACGCACGAGGTAGCCGAGCCGGCCGATGCTATCAAGCATCCTTGGCACCTGTTTTTGCGCAACGGCGCTGAAATTCGTCGCGACTTCGCTTTGCTTACCAAAGGCCGCGAGTCGCAGCCGGTGAATGATGCGCACACCATCGTGTACGCGCCGGAAAACATCTTCATTGAGGAAGGCGTGAAGATTCGGGCGGCCATCTTGAATGCGGAAGACGGCCCTATTTACCTCGGCAAAAATTCTCAGGTACACGAAGGCGCTATCATCAAAGGCCCGCTGGCGCTGGGCGAAGGCGCGCACATCAATGCCGGCGCCAAGATGCGCGGCGACAACACCGTAGGCCCGCACTGCAAAGTGGGCGGTGAGGTGGGCAACTCCATCTTCTTCGGCTTCTCTAACAAGGGCCACGACGGCTACGTGGGCAACTCCGTGATAGGGGAGTGGTGCAACCTCGGGGCCGACACCAACACCTCGAATCTGAAGAACAATTACGCTCCCGTGAAAATCTGGAGCCACGCCGCCAACCGTTTTGTGAACACCGGCCAGCAATTCTGCGGCCTGATGATGGGCGACCACAGCAAGTGCGGCATCAATACCATGTTCAACACCGGCACGGTGGTGGGTGTGGCAGCCAACATTTTCGGCGCTGGCTTCCCGCGGCAGTTTATTCCGTCGTTTAGCTGGGGCGGCGCCTCGGGCTTCGAAACGTTCCGCCTCAATAAGGTGGCGGAAGTGGCCGAGCGTGTCATGGCCCGCCGCGCCCTGCCTTACAACGAGGTGGAAAAAGGCATCATGACCAAGGTGTTTGAGCTGACCACCAAGGACCGCGTATGGGAGCGGGCCAGCACCCTGGCCGGCCCCACCGACAACGTCACTTTTGAACTGTAAGCCCGATGAGCGACGAACCAGCTTCGGGCCTGCAAGGCGCCGAGTTTGCGGTGGCTATGTTTTCCACCATGCTACTAGCCACCGGTGCCGTGTTGGATATCATGCGTTCGGTCACGCTCGGGGCCGCTTCCATTGTGGTTACAGCGCTAGGCTTGTGGCTGATGTTTCGCACGTTAAAATCCGATCGGCCCAAGCTGCACCGGCTAGTAGGAGCCGGGCTGATGGTAATGGGTGTACTGATGGTACGGGTTGTGCTGAGCAAGGTGCTCGTCGGCTGACGCACGTTGTGTATTGATAGAGAGGATAACTAAGGATGCGTTTCGCTGACATTCCCGGGCTTGACGAGGTAAAGCAGGTGCTGCGGCAATCGGTGCAGCGGCAGCATGTGGCGCACGCGCAGCTGTTTCGAGGGCCAGAAGGCTCCGGGGCGTTGGGGCTGGCGTTGGCATACGCAGCTTTTCTGAACTGCGAAAACCGCCAGCCGCAGGATTCTTGCGGCGAATGCCCCAACTGCCGCAAGGTGGACCGCTTGGTGCATCCCGACCTGAACTTCATTCTGCCCGTCACCACTACCAAAGCGGTGAGCAAGGATGCGCTCAGCCATAAGTTTGCGGCCGATTGGCGGCAGTTTGTGCTGGCCGAAGGCGGCGCCTACCAAGGCCTGAACGACTGGATGCAGCACATCGGGGCCGACAACAAGCAGGGCAGCATCAGCAAGGATGAGGCCGTGCAGCTGCTCAAGTTGGTGTCGCTGAAAGCTTTCGAAGCGCATTTCAAAGTGGTGGTCATCTGGCTGCCCGAGCTCATGCACCCGGCCGCCGCTAATGCTGTGCTCAAGCTACTGGAAGAGCCGCCGCCCGCCACAGTATTTCTGCTCGTAAGTCAGCAGCCCGATAAGCTATTGCCCACCATCATCAGCCGCGTGCAAGTGGTGCCGGTGCGCCTGTTCCGGGAGCCGGAAATCACGGAGCATCTGGTAGCGCAGTACCAGGTGCCGGAAGTAAAAGCCCGGCAGCTGGCCCTGGTGAGCGAAGGCAGCCTGGCAGCCGCCGTAGCTGCCCGGAACGCCCCCGACAACGATTACTTCGAGTTTTTCACCAGCTGGATGCGTAGCTGCTTTGCCGCCGAGCGCAACCTGGACAAGCTGGTGGAGTCGGCCGATAAGTTTCAAAAGATGGGCCGCGAGAACCAAAAGGAATTCTTGCAGTACGCATTGGGTTTGGTGCGCAAGGTGCTGCTATACGGCCTCGATCCGCAACTGGTGCCCCACCTGCCCGCCGCCGAGCAAACGTTCATTGGCAAGTTCAGCCCCTTTGTGCACCGGCATAATGCAGAGGGCTTAGCACAGGTGCTGAACGCGGCGCATTTTCACATCGAACGGAACGCGCACCCGCGCATTGTGTTCGTAGATACGTCGCTGCAAGTAGCCGATCTGCTGCGCGTAGCGGTTAATTAAGCCGGACGGTGAAGCGGTGAATCGACGTTCAACGCTGCTTACTACTTCACCCTAGCGCTACTTCATTCAATCACCACCTCACCATATGTCCCAATGTCCCATTCGCATCGGTACTCGCGGCAGCAAGCTGGCGCTGTGGCAAGCCCACCACGTAGCCGATACGCTGAACGCGGCCGGCCTCGAAACCGAAATCGTCATCATCACTACCAAAGGCGACGTGGTGCTCGACCGCTCCCTGGACAAGATCGGGGCGAAGGGTGTGTTTACTGAAGAACTCGAGGAAAGCCTGCGCACCGGGCACATTGACATTGCGGTGCACAGCGCCAAGGACGTGCAAAGCCAGATTCCTGACGATTTGGAGTTGCTGGCCTTTATGACCCGCGAAAAGGTCAACGATGTCATTATCAGCTTTGATCCGTCATTCACGCTCGACCGGCCCGATATCGTGCTGGGTACCAGTAGCACCCGCCGCCGGGCTCTGTTGAAGCGCCACTACCCGCATGCCATTACGGCCGAAGCCCGCGGCAACCTTCAGACGCGCCTGCGCAAGTTGGAAGAAGGCCAGTACGATGCATTGGTGCTGGCTTTTGCCGGCGTACACCGCATGGAGTACGACAACCTCATCGTGCAGGTACTGCCCGAAACGCAATTTATCCCCGCCGCCGGCCAAGGCTCGGTAGCCATCGAGTGCGCCAAAACCTTAGAGCTGAGCCGCAAGCTGCAGCTGCGCGACCTGCTCGACGATGCTGATACGCACATTTGCCTACAGGCGGAGCGTGCCTATCTGCGGACCATGGAAGGCGGCTGCAGCATTCCGTCGTTTGCGCTGGCCACTTTCACCGACGAGGGCACCCTGCAACTCAGCGGTGGCCTTATCAGCCTCGATGGGCAGCAGTATGTGGAAGAAACGCAAAGCATCACCGACCCGGAAGGGGCGGAAGCCTTAGGCGTGGCCGTGGCCGAAACAGTGCTGGGCCGCGGCGGCAAGGCTATTCTAGCCGACATCCGCCAGCATCGCGACTCAGAATCGACGACTTTTTAAGGGAAAGCATAACGCAACGCGGAGGTCAGTCGGCGTCCGGTAGATATTATTTTCAACCGTTGAACGACGGTGAGAAGTTCTTATCTGCGGACGCGGACTGACGTCCGCGCTACATCCGCGCCTGTCGTTCTTCTTATCCGTCATGCCCGCTACTGGCCCCTATCCGCCCACGCAGCTGCGCACAGCCCGCTTGCTCCTGCGCCCGTTTACGCTAGCTGACGCAACTCACCTAACCGAGTTGTTGCAAGCGGAGCGGCCGCGTCTGCTGCGCGATTTTCCCCGGACCCTCGGGGCCATTCAGGATGAGATTTCGGCGGAAGCCTTCATCAAGCTACGCGAAACCGACTGGGCCCTGCGCACAGCCTTCCAGTACGGGCTGTGGGTTCCGGAGCCTAATGGGCGTGGGCAGCGCTGCATCGGCTCCATCAGCGCACGTGATATGCACTGGACGCCTCTCGATGTGCCCAAGGCCGAAATTGGCTACTGGATAGCAGCACCGTACGAAGGCCAAGGTTTGCTGCGCGAGGCCTTGCCTGCGGTGTTGCAAGCACTTTTTGCAGTGGTAGGGCTAGAAAAAGTATTTGCGCGGGTACTGCCCGACAACCAGCGCAGCGCCCAGTTGTTGCTGGCGCTTGGCTTTCGGCGCAGCGGCCTGCTACGCCGCGAGTTCCGCTGCGGCGACGATGGCTCCATCGCGGATGTGGAGTATTACGACCTGCTCAGCACCGACTGGCTAAACAGCTCCGCCGAAACGCCGTAGCTTCGCTATCTAATTTCCTGTCTGACCCGTTTGCTATGAATCCAGTTTCCCGTCTGACCCTGCTCGGCGCAGCCGTGTTGATGCTCGGTACTGCACCCGTCGTGCACGCCCAACAGGCCGAAACCAAAACGAAAGTAAAAACCGCTAAGCCCAGCAAAAAGGACCAGCTAGTAACCGTGCAGGTTACCCAGAACGGTACTTCATTGGGCAATATTCGCTTGGTGCTGTTTGATCAGACGCCGCTGCACAAGGCCAACTTCCTGAAGCACGCCACCGGTGGCCTCTACAACGGCACCACCTTCCACCGCGTCATCCCAAACTTCATGGTGCAGGGCGGCGACCCTAACACCAAGGACGACAACCCCAACAACGATGGCATGGGTCGTCCCGAAGATCCCACCGTTCCGGCGGAGCTGCGCCCCGAACTCAAGCACAAGCGCGGCGCTGTGGCTGCGGCCCGGCAGGGCGGCCCGGCTGGCACGCCCAGTAGCTACACGCAGTTCTACATCGTGCACAATCCCAACGGCACACCGCACCTAGACGGCTCGTACACCGTGTTCGGACAGGTGATTCAGGGGCAGGACGTCGTTGATAAAATTGCCCAGGTGAAGCGCAACTACAACGACCGCCCCGAGCAGGATGTGAAGATGACCGTGAAGGTGGAGAAGCTCAAAAAGAAGAAGATTACCAAGCTGTACGGCTATCAGTATCAGTAGCAAACGGCCGAGGTGGTGAATACTAAACTCGCCAGTTCGTCACGTAGTCTTTTTACTGCCTTACTGCCTATGCGTCTTCTCATTACCGGCGCCAACGGTTTGTTGGGTCAGAAGCTGATTGGATTGTTGCACCAAGAGCCAGGTGTGGAACTGATGGCGACTTCGCGGGGCGTCAACCGCTTGGCCGATCTTTACCCCGACGTACCCTTCACGTCCTTGGACGTAACCGACGCCGCCCAAGTAGAACAGGTAATCGGAAAGTGGAAGGCTACGCACGTCATTCACACGGCAGCCATGACCAACGTGGACGAGTGCGAGCTTAACCAAGATGCCTGCTGGGCGCAAAACGTGTCGGCCGTGGAAAACCTGGCCCGCACCTGCGCGGCCCACGATGTGCACCTCACGCACCTAAGCACAGACTTCATCTTCGACGGCACGCACGGCCCTCTTGCCGAAGACGCTACGCCGAACCCCATCAGCCACTATGGACACAGCAAGCTGGCGGCCGAGCAAGCTGTGCAGGCCGTACAAGGGCTGCGCTGGGCCATTGCGCGGACGGTGCTGGTGTACGGCGTGGTGCATGGAGGCGGGCGGACCAACATCGTGCTGTGGGTACGCGACTCGTTGCGCGCCGGCAAGCCAATAAAAGTGGTAAGCGACCAATGGCGCACGCCCACGCTGGCCGAAGATCTGGCCCGGGGCTGCTGGCTGATAGCTAAGCAAAGCGCCCACGGTATCTACCACATTTCCGGCCGCGAGCAGCTCACGCCCTACGAAATAGCTTTGCGCGTAGCCGATTACTTTGAGCTCGATAAGTCGCTCATCACCAAAGTCGACGCCAGTACATTTACGCAGCCCGCCAAACGCCCTCCACGCACCGGGTTTATCATCGATAAAGCCGAGCAAGAGCTAGGCTATCGGCCCTGTACCTTCGAAGAGGGCATTGAAATCGTGGCTGCGCAGGCGTAAAGCAACGCGCGCTATAAGATTCGTGCTCGAAAGCTGACTGATTTTCTTAGCTGAAGCTTTGCATGGCTACGACATCTTCCACAATAGGACAGATAACCTGTGCCCAAGTGGTATGGGCCATAAGTGCCGGCATTGCTCGTACCCACAAAAAGAACCTGCCGCGGCAGGTTCTTTTTGTATTTAAAGAGGCCTGCACAAGACTGAGAAGCCCAACAGCTCGGGCAGAATTTTTAACTTACTGCTGAACCAAGCTGCGCCTGTTACTCCCCGGCTTGGTACGTTGTTATTAGCTGGTCGGAATGACGAATTACTACGAACTGCCGGGTCTGAAAAAGTTATTGACGCACGGGGCAACCGCCTGTCTGCTTAGCCTGGGGCTGGCCGCCGGAGCGTACGCTCAGCAGGGCAAAGCGCTTCCATCGACCAAGCTGGCGCCTCCCTTACAGGCAGTTCAGGAAGGCAATAATGCACGTGCTTATCGGGTGCAGGTACAAGATGCCGCTGCTTTTCGCCGCTGGGCGCAGCAACACTTGCCCGGTGCGCAGCTTCAGTCCTCTGCTTCCGATGCCCACCTTTTTACCGTACGGGGCCGTCGGCAGCTGGCTAAGCTGGCCGAGTGCCCTTTGGTAACCTTTGTAGACGTGGCCGACCGCCGCGCTCAGCCCGAAAAGGAACTTGATGGTCTTGATCTGGGCGCCAACCGCGTTTGGCCCGTGCATCATCTTTACCCCAATCTGACTGGTCAAGGCCTCACCGTGTCGCTCAAGGAGGAAGCCTTCGACCGCAACGACATCGATTTTCAGGGCCGCGTGGTGAGTAGTTCTTTGTTTGGCAGCTCCGCTTCCGACCACGCTAGCACCATGGCTACGCTAATTGGTGGCGGCGGCAACTCTTCGCCTGTGGGCAAGGGGGTGGCCTGGCAGGTACGGTTGGCCACGGCTAGCTACGCCCAATTGCTCCCCGACGATGGCCAACAGTTGGCTGCGGCCAATGTCTCCGTTCAGAACCACTCATACGGCGTGGCAACGGTCGAAAACTACTATGGCCTGGAAGCGCGGGCCTATGACCAGCAGGCCCGGCAATACCCCACGCTGCTGCATGTGTTTTCGGCCGGCAATCAGGGGCACCGTCCCGGTGGGTTGGGCACCTATGCGGGCCTGACCAATGCGGCCAACCTTACCGGGCAGTTCAAGACTTCCAAAAATACGCTCAGTGTAGGCGCTACCGATGCCCTGGGGCGCGTGGCTGCAATAAGCTCCCGCGGCCCCGCGCACGATGGCCGCATCAAGCCCGAGCTAGTAGCCTTGGGCGAAACCGGTACTTCCGATGCCGCCGCCGTGGTATCGGGCGTGAGCTTGCTAGTGCAGCAAGCCTACCGCGACCAGCAGGGTGGGAGCTTGCCGCCTGCTGCATTGGTAAAAGCCGTGCTTCTAAACAGCGCCGACGAAGTAGGCCGGCCTGGCCCGGATTTCGAATCTGGTTTTGGGCAGACCGATGCATTGGGCGCGGTACAAACGGTGTTGAACAACCATTACCGACTCGATGCCGTGGGCGCTGGCGCTACGCGTATCTTTCCCCTGACGGTATCTGCCGGGGTGCGGCAACTGAAAATTACCCTGGCCTGGGCCGACCCGGAGGCCGCTGCCAACGCAGCGCAGGCTCTCGTAAATGACCTGGACGTGGAACTGGTGGGGCCGGGCGGGCAACGCTGGCGGCCCTGGGTACTCAGCGTCCATCCGCACCTCGATTCACTGGGCTTACCCGCGCGGCGCGGGGTAGATCGGCTCAACAACGTGGAGCAAATCACGTTGGCTGCGCCGGCAGCTGGCATTTACCAAGTGCAGGTGCGTGGCCACCAGCTAGCCATTGGAGCCAGCCAGAGCTTTGCCGTGGCTTACGAGTTTGGCACCGAGGGCCTGAGTTGGAGTAGCCCGGTTCCCGGCGCTGCGCTGCGCGTCGATCAGCTCCAGCGGTTGCGCTGGCAGTGGCAAGGGGCGGCCGGCGTAGGGCGCCTCGAGTACCGCTTGGCGGGCGGCAGTTGGCTGCCCATTGCGCCAAGCGTAGACTTAGCCAGCGGCATTTACGCCTGGAGGCTGCCCGATACTACGGCCGTAGCCGAAGTGCGTTTGGTGACGACTGCGGCCACTTACCCCTCCGGCAGCTTTGTACAGAGCAAGCCGACGTTCATGAACGTCGGCTTCGCCTGCGATGAGGAAGCCTTGCTGACTTGGTCGCCAGTAGCAGGGGCCTCGGGGTATCAGGTGTTTCAACTAGGGGCCACGCAGCTGTTACCCTTAGCCACCACGGGCGGCACTACCTTGGAGCTCAGCGCCACCCAATTGCCCATAAAACACTATGCCGTAACGCCGTTACTGCCCGGCGGCAATCTGGCAGTACGCAGCCGCACTATAGATTACTCGCGCTTCAGCACCGGTTGTTATGTGCGCACTTTCCTACCTAGGCAGCTGGTCGATGAGCAGGTGACCTTTGATCTGGAAGTAGGCAGTACGTATCGCTTGCGCGCAGTGCATTTGGAGCGCGAATCGGCCAACGGTTTCGAATTGGTTCAGTCGCAGACGGCTGCAGCAACGCAACTGCAATATGTATTCACCGACGAACCGACCGAATCCGGCTTCTATCGTTACCGTGCGCGGCTCGAAACGACTACTGGGCGTAGCTATTACAGCCAAGTAGAAACGGCTTACTTCGTACGCCCGGGAGAGGTATTGGTGTTACCCAACTACGTGACCAGTGGCGAAGCGGTAAAGTTGGTAAGCAGCGCTGATCAGTCGTTGCACTGGCAACTCTACGACTCTGCTGGCCGCCTGCTGCGTCAGTCCATTACCAATAATGCCGTGCTGCCCGAATTGAGCACCAGCGGCCTGCGTGCCGGCGCGTATGTATTGCGCATCCGGCTGGCTAATGATTCAGTAGTAACGCGGCGCCTGATGGTGCTCTAAGGCTTGTGGATGCCAAGCCAGGAAGAGTGATGTTGGGCGCTGCCAAACCGCTCTAGCGTTTCCCTATAATAGAAGGCTACCGTAGGGAAGCTTCTATCGTAACCTTCTCACAGTTCAATTGAGTCCAGTGGGAACTTCATTTCCATATACCTACTTCTGGCCGGGTGTTTAACTGCCAACTACAAAACCAAAAGCCCGGCTCCTTGCGGAACCGGGCTTGATGAACGGTGGCTAAGCCAGGTAAAGCTTAGTACAGGTAGTTCAGAGCCGTGCGGTCGTTCGTGTTGAACGGACGGTTGCCACCCGAACCAATGCAAGCGAGCATCCACGAGTTGGGATCAGCCGAAGTAGGCGTGCCGGGGATGTGGATAGCTCCAACCGTGCTGGCGCCTTCGTTGGTGTAAGCACCGCCGCAGCTATAAGCGCGGTTCATGTAGTCGGTGTGGCGGAAACCGATGCAGTGACCGATTTCGTGGGCCAGTACCGTAGCGATGTAGGTGCTGGCATTAGCCGTTCCCATAGCATCGGAGTTCACCCGAACGCTGTTGTAGGGGTTGCCGCCCGAGGGGAAGCCAGCAGAGGCAAGGTACGTAGAGCCGCTGGGCGCTTTAGAAAGCAGAATGTTATAGCCCGAAGACACGCGACGGAAGCGGATCAGCAGGTTCTCCGCATTAAAGCGGCGGATGGCTTCATCGGTAGCCGTGATGTAAGCTGAAGGCAGCGTGCTGGAAACAGCTACGTTGATAGTGCGGCCTGAGCCCACGCTCACGAGGTTGGTAGTGCGGTACTGCTCTTCAGCACCTACACGGAGGCGATTGGCTACGGCAGCATCTGACAAGGAAGCTTCCGACATGAAAATGTCGCCTTCCACCAGATAGCCGTCATCGACTTTCTGTACGTTGTCCGTGTTAAAACCCAAGTCGTGGAGTTTGGTGACTACCTCGTCCGAAACCTGATCTTTAATTTGAACATTATCCTTTTTGGAGCAGCTGGACATTGCCAGGGAAGCGAAGGCGCATACAGCAGCAGTCGACAGTACTTTGTTGAACTTCATAAATGGTTTGGTTGTGGTTGGGTTGAACGATGTGCAAAAGGTCAGGTTATATTTTGAAATAATCAAAAAAAAATAACCAAAACTTCATACAAGTCGCAGCGGTACACGTGTGCATACGCGCACACGTTCCTTGATATGCAACTAAAAGGATATTTGTAAATCCGGTAGTTACATGGATTATTGTCAGATTAGGGTCTATCTCAAACAAACGTTTGGTTTAGTAAAATATGGATGTCGATTTTGTTGTGTTTGGGTGTTTGGACTAGTGCGTTTGCTCTGGCAATTGCTACAATCATCTGGAATGTGCTACAAACTCTACTGCCAGTCGTAGATTGACCGGCCGGACGCGGCAGCACGGCATTGGGCCTGCTTGGACAAACGGCGGAACGAGCGACCCGCTCTAGCCGTTACAGCTGCACTCAGGGCCACCCCCTGAAATCCTTATCTTTGTTTGAAACCCCCTCATGTTCGCGGGCGTCGTATGGCGCCTGCTTGATAATAGATTCGTTCCGTGGCTTGCACTTCATGTTCCAGCGGAGGCGGATGCTCCACCACTGGTTGTGGCTCCAAAGGGGGCTGCAAATCCGGCGGATGCACGCGCCTCAACGTGTTCGACTGGCTGCAGGACCTAGACCTGCCCGTCGATTTTAAAGAATTCGACATCGTCGAAATCCGCTTTAAGGGCGGACGTAAAGAGTTTTTTCGCAACGTAAATAGGCTGCCGCTCGTGACGGGCGACGCCGTGGTAGTAGAAGCCAGCGGCAACGGCTGGCACTTGGGCTACGTCTCGCTCAAGGGTGAGCTGGTGCGCTTGCAGATGCGCAAGAAGAAAGCAGAGCCAGAAGGCAAGGACATTCGCAACATTCTGCGCGTGGCTACTGAACAGGACGTAGAGCGCTACGAAGCGGCCTGCAATCTGGAACTAGGTACCATGTTTAAGGCCCGCTCAGTGGTCGAAGAGCTGCAACTCAAAATGAAGCTCTCCGACGTCGAGTACCAGGCCGACCGTACCCGCGCCACGTTCTTCTACTCGGCAGAAGACCGCGTAGACTTTCGTGACCTGATCAAGCGCTTAGCCGAGGAGTTTCGGGTGCGCGTGGAGATGCGCCAGATTTCGCTGCGCCACGAAGCGGGCCGCTTGGGCGGCATCGGGTCGTGCGGGCGCGAACTGTGCTGCTCCACCTGGCTGACGGAGTTTAAGAGCGTGAGCACCACTGCTGCGCGCTACCAAAACCTAAGCCTGAACCCCGCCAAGCTGTCGGGGCAATGCGGCCGACTGAAGTGCTGCCTGAACTACGAGCTAGATACCTATCTCGACGCGCTGCGCGACATTCCACAGGTTTCGCGGCCGCTTCAGACGCAGCAGGGCGAGGCGTTTCTGCAGAAGACCGACATCTTCAAGAAGCGCATGTGGTTTGCCCTCCGCGGCGACAACAACTGGGTGCTGCTCAGCACCGACCGCGTAAAGGAAATACAAGCCCTGAACAAGGCCGGCGAAAAGCCCGATACCCTGCTGGCGCCGATAGTAGAACCGGAGCCCGCACCCAGCGTGCAGGACCACGTGGAAGGCTCCCTCGACCGCCTCGACGACAAGATCAAAGCCGGAAAGCGCAACAAGCGTAAAAAGAAAAAAGAGAAGGAAAAGTCGTCGGTTGCACCTGCTTCCATTGTGCAGCCCAAACCCACCGTGGCGGTGCCACGGGATGCGCCGCGGCCGCGTACCGAGCCCAAGCCTGGTCCGCTGAACGCATCGGGTGGAGTGACGCCGGTGGATGGAGAAAACCGTTCGGGCAAGTCGTCGCGTTCGGGGCGGCGTGGGCGGAACATGACCACCGATGCACCCCGGGCCGAACGGCCGGCACCGCGTTTTGATCCGCGCTTCAAAAACACGGCTCCCAACGAAGGCAGTGCGCCGACTGGTGGTGGCAATGCAGCCAATGGTGCTGACGCAGATGGAGAAGGCCGATCGGGGCGCAACGGCCGTTCGCGGCGCGGGGGCCGGCGGTCGGGTGGGGGAGATGAAGGCAGCGCTAAATCCACGCCTAATTCATCACCTGTTTCCTGATTTATGCTGCTTTCCTTTCTTCACCGTTTTCTACGCGTAGCGCTGGTGCTGCTAGTGCCAGCTTTGACGGCCTGCGACGCCAACCGCGTGTACGAAACCAATGTGGATCTGCCAGACTACGCGTGGTCGGTGCAGAACAAGCCTGCATTTGAGTTCCAGATCGAAGACACAACCCAGCGTTACAACGTGTACCTCAACGTGCGCAACGCCTCTATGTACGGGTACTACAACCTGTACGTGAAGCACACGCTTACTGGCCCAACCGGGCTAGTAGGTAAGCCGCTGCTGCACCAGATGATTCTGATGGACCCGAAGACCGGTGAGCCGCGCGGCAACGGTACCGGCGACATCTTCGACCACCAATTTCTGGCCCTGCCTAAGCAGCAGTTTGGGCGGGCTGGCACTTACCGTCTCGTGCTGGAGCAGTACATGCGCCAAGACGTGCTACCCGGCATCATGGCCGTGGGCGTGCGGGTAGAAAGAGACGAGGCCAAGTAGCCCACCGCACTCGCTTCAAGTAGTGCTTATTCGCTTAAAAGCCACCTCATTATCGGGGTGGCTTTTTTGTGGCCGAATAGGAAAGTAGCGCTGGGCTATAGGGCTGCGCAAAGGGCTGAAAAACCAGGTCGGCACAACTACGCGTTAGGCCGTGGCGTATAGACTTACCACTTTCCGTACTACTTCTCACCCAACCAATTACACCAGCTATGGCGGACAACACGAAAAACCAGGACGATGCCAAGAACCAAACAACTGGCTCTTCGCAAGGCAGCACCTCTGGCTCGGGCGCGACAGGCATGGGCTCCACTGCGGGCGGTATGCAAGGCAGCACGGGCAACCAATCCGAATCTTCCTCTTCGGGCCTGACCAGCGGCAACAGTGGCCGTTCGTTGGGCTCGACTACTTCCAGCGAGTCATTGGCTTCGTCGGAAATGAGTGCGGGCCAAGGTGGCCTTGGTAGCGGATCGGGTAGCAAAACCAGCGGTTCGCCGGCTAACAAAGGCGGCAGCAAATCGGCGACTGGCTCTGGCGCGTCGTCGGCTACGGCCAAAAAATCGGGCAGCAGCACGAAGGCATCTGGCTCGTCGAGCAAAAGCGGTTCATCGGCCAGCAAAAACAAGGACCAAAACCAGAGCGGCGACCAGCAGGTTAGCTCGGGCATGAGCGGCAACAGCTACGGCGGGAACTTTGGCAACAGCACCCAAGGCAGCTACCAAGACCGCGACCGGGACGAAAACATGTATAGCGGTGCCAGCCGCGGTGAGTACGGCTCGCAAGGCTACGGTAATACGCAAGGAGGCTACGGCAACCAAAACCGTGACTTCGACACCCGTTCGCGCGGTGGCGAGTACGGACAAGATGACAACAGTGGCCGCTACGGCAACTCCTACGGTCAGTACAGCGGCCGCGATGAGTTCCAGGGCGGTGGCGGCTACGGCGGCAGTGGCTACGGCCAAAGCGGCGCCTACGGCAACCAAGGCGGTTATAGTGGCCAGTATGGCCAGCAAGGTGGTGGCATGAGCAACCGCGGCGGCCAGGGCGGCAGCAACTTCGGCCAGCAGCGCTCAGGGCATATAGATAGCAACTACGGCCAGCGTGATTCGTACGGCTCGTACGGTCAGCAAGGCGGCAGTAACTTCGGCGGTGGTATGCAGGGCTCGTACGGCTCGCAAGGCGGTGACTACGGTGGCCGCAACTACGGCGGTAGCGGGATGCAGGGCGGTTACGGCAGCCAGGGCGACGATTACCGCAGCCCCAATGATAATCAGTCGCCCTATGGCCGCGGCCAGGGCTACAGCCAGGATTACGGCCAATCTTCTATGGGCGGCGGCTACGGCCAGCAAGGCGGTGGCATGAGCGGCCGTGGCGGCATGCGAGGTGGTTACGGCCAAGGCCAGGACGACTATGGCCAGTACGGCCGGCGCAACCAGCGCGAAGACCAGGACCGTACATCTTCGCGCGGTGGCTACGATAACCAGGGCTCGGCCCGCGGCGGTGACAACTACCGTGGGGGTGCCCAGGGCGACCATGGCCGTAGCAACATGGGCGGTGGCAGCATAGGTAGTGGCTACGGCGGCGGCTACAACGATGACCGTTACGGTTCGGGCCGCTCGGGCTCGTCGTACGGCTCGCAGCAGGAAAACTACGGCTCGCGCAGCGGCTACAACCAAGGCCGTGGCGGTTATATGGGTAACAGCGACCAAGGCTTCGGCTCCCGCGGTGGCTCCTACAACGACGAGTATGATTCTTCGGACCGTAACTCGCGCATGGGTTCCCCATCGCGCGGCGATATGCGCAACGAAGACCGGAGCCAGAACTACGGCCAGCAGAACCGCGGCAACTTCCGCAATCATGACAATGACGATTCAGATTACGGCTCCATGCCCGGCCGCAACCGTGGCCGCGACGATGATGACCGCTACTAAGCCTGCTTAGTCTAGTCCACAAAAAAAGGCCTTCGGCAGTTGCTGAAGGCCTTTTTTTGTGGCATCTGTGAGTAGAGTCAAGCTCGCAAAGAAGAGTGTTTAGCAACACAAAGAGGCTTCTGACTCAATCCTCTTCCTAGTGTTGGTGGCGGGACCGTATGACTAGGTTGCGAGAAAATGTTGGCGGTTCTGTTCCGCGAATTCGCGGAAACTGCGCGGCCCGCGGCTTGTCAGATGCTTTACGTTGGATGAGACTTCCGCCGCGTAGCCCGCTCGCCCGATGGCGTTCAGTTCCATCATGCTATCCACCATCCATTGTGGAGCACCCTGCATGCTTTGGCGGGCTGCCTCCTCAGGCACATTTACGTACTGCACAGGGTGGCCCAACACTTCGCTGAGGGTGCTGGCTACCTCGGCTACGCCAATGGCTTGCGGGCCGGTAAGGGCGTAGGCTTGGCCGTGGTGCTGGGCCGGGTCGGCAGTAAGGATAGCGGCGGCGGTTTCGGCAATATCGAAGACGTCGATGTAGCTGATCTGGCCTTCGCCCAAGGGCATATAAATAGCCCCTTGCTCCCGGATAGAGTCGCCTTGGTAGTTGAGAAAGTTCTGCATGAAGCTGTTAGGCCGCAGGATGACGTAGCTCAGCCCACTCTGCGCGAGGTATTCCTCCACCTCGCGGTGCCAGCGGCCCAATTGAATGCCCGGTTCCGCATCGGCACCCATGGCCGAGAGCCGAACCACTTGCTTGACGCCGGCAGCTTTGGCCGCATCGATGAGTTGCCGGCCCATGGCTACCTGTGCATCAGAAAACGGCGTGATGAGGAACACGCGGTCGACGCCGGTAAAGGCTACGGGTAGGGTTTCGGGCCGCTCGAAGTCAATCTCGACAAGCTGCACTTCGAGGTTGAATTGCCGGAGCCGGTCGCCTTTGATGATGGAGTGCACGGCGGCACGTACGTTCACGGCCCGGTTCAGCAGAACGTGCACCAGCTCGGAGCCAACGGTGCCGGTGGCACCGGTTATCAGAATGGTTTCGGGCATGAAGGTGTAGGGTAGAGGGATAGAAAAGAAAGGGCAGTAGTGAACTACCAAGTTGCCGGACACATTGTTCGGATGCGCGACTAGCGGCTGGCGGTTTTATCGTTGCGCGAGGCCTTGTATATCTTGCCCTTCTCGTTGCTGACGACGAAGTCATCGTCGTTGAGAAATACCAGCGCTTCGGCCTGGCCGCTGGAAGGCAGCGGCAGGCAGCTTTTGGCGCCGTCAAATAGCTTGGCGCCGGGCTTCGTCTCGATCAGGTACACGTGGCCGTAACCCAGCAGCGCCAGGGTGCGGCCGTCGGGGCTCATATCGGCCGCCGTAATCCAGGTATTGATGCGGATGCTATCGGCCAGGCGGGCTACGTAGTCGCCGGGTTTGGCGGGTAAGTGGTATTCCTTCACCCAGTTGCCCTTACCGCGGTTTTTGGTGAACAGGTACAAGCTGTCGTTGCGGTAAAAAAAGGCTTCGCAATCGAAATTGCGCATGGGCTTTTTAGGCGGAAAAGCGCGCTGATCGGGGTAACGGAAGTGAATGGTGTCGACTTGGGTGAACTGCGGACCGCTAAGGCGATAAATGCGCAGGTCGCGGCGTTTGTTGGCATTGTTGCCGAAGTCGCCAATGTACAGGTGGCCGCGCTGCCGGTCCTGCGCCAGGTCTTCCCAGTCCACATTGGAGGCCCCGCGTACGGGGTGCGTGCGCAGTAGGTCGCCTTGAGGCGTGACGAGGTACAGCCAGGTGGTGTTGCCACCGTCGCCGTGCGTCCACAGGTCGCCTTCCGGCGAAGCCACCGCCAGGCCGGAGCTTTCCACTACCTCGTTTTTGTGCAGGCGCCCCACGGTGCGCACCGTGTATTCCTTGCTGACGCGTTCAAAGCTGCCCCGGTTATCGTCCTTGGTGCAGCCGCACAGCACGGAGTACATAAAAACCGCTAGCGGGACCAGTTTGTCGCGTAGTATAAACAACATAGTAATTTGTGAGATTCGAAGGAGGCCCTTGAAATGGCGTGCCGTTTTGGTCTCTCACCTACGAAAAGGCAGCTTTTTTGGTCGATTTGTCTATAATATTCGTTTGTATTTCACCAGGTTACGGTAAATTAGGAGGATAAACCCTTCTGCGTGAGCCTACTTACCCTGCCGATTGCGCTACTCAGCCTAGCGCCCGACTCGACTCGTGTTCCTGACTCTACCACCGTTTTTGCCCCGGCGCCGAGGGCCATTATAGCGCCCGCACGGCCCCGTTTGGCGCCACGCATACTGGTGCCGGCTGCTTTGTTCGGCTACGGGTTGCTCACTAAGAACACTCAGAATTATCAGAGCACCATCAACGCCGAAATGCGCGAGGAGCTGCGCGAAGAATTTCCGCAGTTTCGGACCCGAATTGATGACTACACGCGGCACGCTCCACTGGTAGCAGCTTACTTGCTGCCGCTGACCGGGGTGAAAGGCCAGTACAAAGCCGTCGATTTCAGCCTGATTTACCTAGGTGGCCACCTGCTGAACAGTACCCTTACCAGACAGCTGAAGCGCATCGGTAACGTAAGCCGGCCCGATAACTTCGCCGACCGCAGCTCGTTTCCCTCGGCCCACACCAGCCAGGCCTTTTTCACCGCCACCTTGCTGCATGAGCAATACCGCCACCAGAGCGCGTGGATCAGTGTAGGGGGATATGCCGTTGCCACGGCCACCGGTGCCATGCGCATGCTCAACGACCGGCATTGGCTGGCCGATGTGGCGGCTGGCGCGGGCATTGGTATTTTTTCCGCCGAAGTGGCGTGGCGGGTGTACCCGTGGCTCCAACAGCGCATAAAGGCGCCTTTCGCTAAGAAAATCATGGTAATGCCTTTGGTAGGGCCGCGCACAGCAGGCCTGTCGGTTTCGCTGCGACCAGGACTGGGCAAAAATTAGGTAGCAGGACCGGGCACCTCGGGCTTAGCTTATGAAGGCAACAACACGCTGGCAGGTCCTAAAAACGCAGATAAGGCAATAGTTTCTGGTACGTGGGCTCGTCCAGCACCCGAATCTGTCGCAAGTCGGTGGGCTGGCGGAAAGGGCCGTGCTGTTGCCGGTAAGCCACCACGATGCGCGCTAGGCGTTTGCCCATGTAAGGGTGTTGGCTGATTTGCTCGAACGCGCCGTTGTTCAGGTCTAATGGAGTCGGTTGGTAAGCCGGCGTTACGAAGGTGTATTTACGCAGGCTGTCCACTAGGTCAGGCGCATCGCGCAGGCTGTAGATTTCAGCTACCTGATCCAGCCGGATGAAGCCGCCCAGCCGCTCGCGGTATTCCACCACCCGCGCCGAAAGCTTGCGCCCGACGCCCCGAATCTGCATGAGTTGAGTGGTATCGGCGGTATTTAGGTCAAACGGCTGAAGGTTGCGCGGCTTGCGCGGGTAGCGCGGTGCTGGGTCAGGTCCGACGCCAGACTTATCGGTGCCGAAACCACCGGTATGCTCGGGGTAGCGGCTAGCGTAGGCCGCTTTATCGCGTGCCGGTAACTGATCGGGTAGCAAGAGATAAGGCGCCAGGCGCTGGTAGGTGCTGTCGTCTAAGCCATAAGCTTTGCGCAGTTGTTCTTTGGCCCGGAAGCCCCCGATGGACGCGCGGTACTTGACCAAGCGTTTGGCCAGAAAATGCGGCAGTCCGCGGGCTTGCCAACCGGCTTCGTCCACGGTATTTGGATCGAAAGGTGCCAATGCGATGCGCTCCACGCGGGCATAGGCCGGGCGCGAGGTCGTGAACCGTCGTGGGGCACTGGTAGGACGAACGGCGGCTAGTTCGCTCGCTATTTGGTCTAGTTGCTGACGGTCGGTGGTCGGGTCGTAGTGGGGAAGCGCCGGACGCAGGAGTTGCGGGGCAGCCAGCAAAGCGACCAGTAGTATTAGCAGCAACGCAAAGCCGTTGGTTTCGGCCCGCGAAAAGCCAAAGTGACGACGAATAAAGCGCCGTATGGGATTGATAAAGGACATCGTAACCTAACTAACTACACAAATTGAGCGCAAAAGCTACAACGATTCACGCAGAGGCTTGCTGCGCTGATGTAAAAAAGCGGAGCCACGTGCATACCGTAGCGACGCGGCCCAGCATAGGTGACTTTATTGTCTGAAGTTGTTCAATGACTGAACCTACCGGAGTACTTAGCTTCAGGGCTGACCACGTAAATGCTCTAAAACCTTACTGCCGCAATCAGGTGAACCAGGAGCGAACCTTAGCGCTTAGTCACGGTAATTGAGGGCCGGCGCTCGGTCACCGAGCAGCGGTTGGTAACGGTAAGTGCCTACGGCTTGGCGAAACTCATCCTGAGCCTGTCGCCGCAGCGCGGGCGTGGTGAATAAGTCTACGGCGGTCAGCGCCATGGTTTTGGCTGCTACCAGCATGCCTTTGGTACCGATTTCGGTACCGCCGCAGGCTACCGCCTGCCAGCTGTGCGCCGGTGTGCCTGGCACCCAGGTAGCAGCTTCTAGCCCCACGGTGGGCACGGCGTAGCTTACGTCGCCCACGTCGGTGCTGCCGCCGCCCTCGTGCATGGTGTAAGGACCAATTTGGGCCGCCGCCGTCAATGGTGGAGCCGCAAACCCCAGCGACGCCTGGATTTGTTTACCAAAGGCTAGCTCCGGCTCGGCGTAGCGCACCCCGCCTACTCGCTCCAGGTTCTGTTGCAGGGCACGGGCTAGGGTCTGGTTGAGCAACAAGTCATGAGTGCCCCCGATCAGCTCGTAATCCATGGTGGTGCCTGTGCCTAAGGCCGCACCCTCGGCTGCTTTCACCACGCGTTCAAAAATGGCTTTGACTTCGTCCTTCTTGGGGTGGCGCACATAGTAGTACACCTCAGCAAAGTCCGGTACCACGTTTGGAGCCTTGCCGCCACCGGTAATGACATAGTGAATGCGCGTTTCCTGGGGCACGTGTTCGCGCAACATGTTCACCATGGTGTTCATGGCCTCCACGCCGTCGAGGGCGCTGCGGCCGCGCTCCGGCGCCATGGCTGCGTGCGCCGACACGCCGCGGAAGCGGAATTTTGCCGAGGTATTGGCCAGGTAATTATTGAGCATGGTGCGGTTCTCATTGGCCGGGTGCCAGTGAATCACGGCGTCTACGCCTTTAAACAGCCCAGCCCGCACCATGTACACCTTGCCGCTGCCGCCTTCTTCGGCTGGGGTACCGTAAACTTTCAGCGTGCCTTTTAGCTTACCGGCGGCCAGCTGTTTTTTCAGCTCGATGCCTGCGGCCACGCTCGCCGCCCCGAACAAGTGGTGCCCACAGCCGTGGCCCGCGTCTTGCCCCACCACAGGTTGTCGGGTAGGTGTAGCCTGTTGCGAAAGCCCCGGCAAAGCGTCAAACTCGGCCAAGATTCCGATGACGGGCTCGCCACTCCCATATGTGGCCACGAAAGCAGTGGGCATGCCCGCTACGCCGGCCTCCACACTGAATCCGTTGTCGCGAAGCTGTTGCTGCAGCAAAGCGGAGCTGCGCGTTTCCTTGTAGCCTACCTCAGCAAAATTCCAGATTTGCAGCGCAACGTCGCGCATCGTGGGGTAAGCGGCGTCCAGGTTTTTGACGACCTGGCTTTTTAGCGCATTGGAGGAAGCCGGAGTAGTATGGGGGGCCGGAGCCGCGCCCAATAAAAACCCGCAGAGCAGTAAACTGAGAACAGAGTGGCGCATATAAGAACGGTAAAGCAAAGCGGCTGGCTAAGCTAATCGTTGTGGCGCAACTCTCGGCATGATCTTACTCCCTAAGGGCCTGTGCTAAGACAGGTCGGAACAAAGACCCTGTTTAGTCAGTGTCGTAGGTGCGACCACAGGAACGCTTTGGAGGTAGCACGGAACGGATTGCCGCGCTACGGACTAGCGCGGGAGTTGATGGACACTTACGCCAGTCGGCGTGAGACTATACAGAAACTGCTCGCCCACTAATACCTGCGTCGCATCGGCAGAGGGGAGCGGTATGGTTCGCTCTTTCAGCGCGTAGAGATGGAAGAAGTGCAGTTGCCCGTCCTTCACGTAGTATAACTCATCGCCGCGAAAGCCGATCCAATTTAGGCCCGTGAAGGGCAGCTTTTTCCGGTAGTTGCCGAGGTTATCGAATACCCACACGCCGGATGTGCGGTCGACCAGATAAAGATTGTTTTGGTACTCGCGCAGAAACCGAAAATCGGGCTTTGTTCGGCCAAGTAGCAGGTCCAGCGGGGTGCTGACGGCGTAGCGCTGCTGCTGTCCGCGGCCGAGCTGATTGAGCGTGAGGTTGCTTTCGTTGAGCAGCCAAATATTTTCGTCGGGCGCCAGGGTGGCCACGCGAACCAGGCCGCCGTCGTTGGTCAGCTCATTGAGGCGCGTAGCCCCGATGGGCGCCATAAACCGGTCGAGTAGCTGTAGCTCCTGCCGATCGTCGTAGAAGATGAGAATCTTGGTGGTGTTCCAGGCTTCTATCTGCGCCGTGTGGCCCGGCAGCGGCGGCGAGTACACGGCCAGCGGCTGGCCATCGGGCGCAAATTGCCTGAGATTGTTCTGCGCGTCGGTCACGTACAGGTTGCCTTTGCGGTCGAGCGAAGCGGGGCCGGGCTTGGGAAGCGTGAGCGTGCGCACCAGCGTGAGGCCGGCGGCATCGGTGGAGGGCACAGTTGGGGTTGGCTGGCCGGCCGGGCGCACGGCTGCCGGCGCCGAGGGCGGCGTGGTGGCCGTCTGGGCCGCGGCGCTGGGCGTCAACAGCAAAACTGCCGCGGCAGCTGCTAGGCAGGCGTTAGCCCTTAAAGTGCTCCAAAGACAAGTTGTGGCCATCGTAAACCCCGTACGTGCAATAATTGACCCATTCGCCGAGGTTGACGTAGCGGCTGTGCTGGCCTACTGGTACGTTGAGCGGCAGGTGGCGGTGACCAAACACGTAATAGTCGTGGTGAAAACGCTGTTCCAGTTCGCGGCAGTACACCAGCAGCCACTCTTCGTCGCCGAGGTAAATCTCGTCTTTGGCCGTGTTGCTGATGCGCGAGCGACGGCTCCAGGCGTTGGCAATGCCGATGCCTACGTTCGGGTGAATCCGTGCAAACAGCCACTGAGCTACCGGCGAAGCAAACACCCGCTTCAGCATTTTGTACGTGTAATCCTTCGGCCCTAGCCCGTCGCCGTGGGCGAGGTGAAAGCGGTGCGGACCAATATTCAAGCTTACCGGGTGGCGCAGCACCGGAATGCCCAGCTCCTGCGTGAAGTAGCCAAACATCCACATGTCGTGGTTGCCGGTGAAGAAGGTTACGGGCAGGCCAGCGTCGGTCAACTCCGCGAGCTTACCCTGCAGCCGGATAAAGCCGCGCGGAATGGCGTGGCGGTACTCAAACCAGAAATCGAAAATGTCGCCGACGAGGTAAATGGCGGCGGCATCCTGTGCCACATGGTCGAGCCAGCGTACGATGCGCCGCTCCCGCTCGCGGGAGCTGTTCAGGTCGGGGGCGCCAAGGTGAAAGTCGGAAGCAAAGTACACCCGGCGGCCCGGCTCCAGGCGGACGGCGGGCAATTCAGGCAGCGGAGAGGTCATCCAGTAAAAACAACGTGATGCTGCGCGGGCCGTGCGCGCCCAGCACCAAGGTCTTCTCGATGTCAGCGGTGCGGCTGGGGCCCGTAGCCAGCGAAATCATGGAAGGCAGCTTGTCGGCGCCGTACTTGCTTTGCAGCAGCTGAAGGGCGTCGCCGATGTCGGCCACCACTTGCGAAGCGCGGGCAAACACAAACTGCTGATCGGGGTAAATGCTCAGGCGCCGGCCGCTGGCCGTGGCGGCCGTGAGCACCACCGAGCCGGTGCGCGCCACCAGTGCGTCGCAAGAGGTCAGGCCGGCGTCGGCGTGGGCAATAAAGTCGGTTTCGTCGCCGGTGTGCACGATGCCCGCCGTGTGCAGCAGCTTCTTCAGCTCCGGTTCCCACACGTACAGGTGCTCGATGTTGCGCTCCTTCTTATGGGCGTAGAGCAGGTCGAAGAAGTGGTCTTCGGTGGCGCAGTAATAGAAGGTGCCGCCCACCCGCACGAAGCTCTCGGCGAACTGCACCACCAAGTCATCGGGCGGAACCGAAAACAGCGGGGCCGTGAAGTTGGGCACGGCGGGCTGGTGCGGGCTGGGCTGCTGCAAGGCTTCGCGCACCCGCCGCAGAATGATGTCGCGAGAGGATTCGGGCATATGCAAAGCTAATCAGGGATTTTTGCGGATCGGATGGATTACGCGGATTTCGTGGACTACCATACGGCTGGTAGATTCTACATTCGCTTTAATTGTACCATTAACTATGCAACCAGCCAATCTGCTTCACATTCATTCTTTGAGTACCCAGTGGTCAGATAAAGACAATGTAATGCTGCACGCCTGCTTTCAGTTGCTGACAGACTGCATCGAGAAGGAAGATTTATTGAACCACTGCGATTGGGAGGCCGACAATCGTCAGGGCGTAAAAGCCGAGTTGCAGGCTCTGTACCACTGGTGGCAGGCGCGCGTCCGTAGAGACCAGCAGGAAGGCGTGGATTGGATATGGACGCCGAGTCAGTTTGAGGAAGACAATACTATGCTGATTCGCTTGGTAAAAGTGCGGGGGCACTTATGGACGTAGTGGTTTGCCCATGAGCCACCATATCACCGCCATCATTACCGCCGAACTCGTCGACCGAAAGCAAGCCGCAGTTTATGAATTGCCGTGCTTCGAAGAAAGTGGCTTCGCCATCATCGGCCTGCACGCTCTCCACCGCGACTACTGGGCTGAAAGGCTAGGCATTGCGCACCGTAACTACTCTGACATTCTCTTCAATAACGACGTCACGCGTTACTTGGCCCAAGCACTTGGCCTCTGCCGCTACGCCCTCATCAGCACCAACTACTTCGGCGCCGCTGGTACGCAGTATGCAGCCGTGTACGAAGCCGATCAAGTGCTGATGCCTGTCACCAGTGTGACATAAATTCAGCGCTACGGCTACTAGGCGTGCGGCATGGACTGCTGACCGACGAGTTCGATACTATTAACCTAGGTCAATACCGCCAGTTCGACGACTATTTCGAGCGGTATTACAATTGAACTAACCTTTACCAAGGAACCGAGAACAAGCTGCGGCTCCAACCTAAGGTTGGAGCCGCAGCTTGTTTTTAATCGTCTACAAAATTCGCGGAATTCGATAAGTCCGCAGAAATCCGTGGTCTATTTACCCATCACCTTAAACTCCGTTCGGCGGTTCAGGGCCTGACCTTGCTTGGTGGTGTTCGGGGCTACCGGCTGCGTATCGCCATAACCAGCCGAGGTGAGGCGGGCAGCGGCTACGCCCTTGCTGGTGAGGTAATCCACCACGGCCTTAGCACGGCGCTGCGACAGGTCCTGGTTATAAGCGGCTTTGCCGACGTTGTCGGTGTGGCCCGAAATTTCGATGCGCAGTGCGGGGTACTCCGTCGTCATCAGCTGCACGAGGCGCTCCAGCTCGGCGGTGCTTTCCTTACGCAGCGTGGCTTTGTCGAAGTCGAAGAAGATGTTGTTCAGCACCACTTTGGCGCCCACATCCAGCTTCTTGAGCGGAATGTCCTTCACCACTTCGGAGTAGGCTGCGCCGGTGGGTAGGTCGAAGTTTTCGGAGTGGAAGAGGTAGCCGTCCTTGCGCACCACGATGCCGTAGTTCACGCCTGAGGGCAACGACACGAGGTAGCGGCCCGAACTGGCGTTGCTCTTAAACGAGGCAATGGTCTGGTTCAGGTTGTTGTCGACGAGGTCGATGGTCGCGTCGAGCGGCTGCTTGGAGTCGGCATCGGTCACCACGCCTTTCAGGATGGTCACCTGGGCCGAGGCGATGGGCACGGCGGGCGCAAGCAGCGTCTGGCGTACGGGCGCCGCGCGCGAGGCTAGCAAAGGCTCTTCAGCTGTGAGCACCGGCGGCTTTTCGGCCCCCAGGAAGGTCACCATGTAAATGTCGCGGGAGCCCTGCGAGTCGTCGCGAGAGGAAGCGTAGTAGCCGTGGCGGCCCGAGGCCGACAGCACGAAGAACACGTCGTCGTCGGGGGTGTTGATGGGCCAGCCCAGATTTTCGGGCTTGCTCCACTGTCCGTTCTGCCACACCGACTTGAATATGTCAAAGCCGCCCATGGAGTTGTGACCCTGCGACGAGAAGTAGATGGTCTTGCCGTCGGGGTGCACGAAGATGCCGTCCTCGTCGTAGAGCGTGTTGATGACCGAGCCGAGGTTTTCGGCCTTTCCCTTGCCTTCGATGTCGAGGCGCCAGATATCGTGGCCGCCGCGGCTGCCCTCGCCGCCGTTGCTCACGAAGTACAGCATGCGGCCGTTGGGCGCGTACGCCGCCGACGGCTCATGCGTCTGCCCACCATTAATGCGGCGGCCCAGCGAAGAAGGCTTGCGCCAGTTGGTGCCCTGCAGATCGGCTTCGTGCAGGTCTCCGGCGCCGTCCTCTACGTAGGTAATGAGTTTCTGGCCGTCGGGGGAGAGGGCCACCACGGCGTCGTGGCCCTTGGTGTTCACCGTTTCGCCCAAGTTTTTGGCCGGCTGCCACTTGCCATCGGCACCTTTCACCGACTGCCATATGTCTTCAAAATAGCCGCCGCTCTCTGGGTCCTTTTCACCGCCCACGCCGCCTTCGCGGCGCGAGGTGAAGAGCATTACCGATTCGTCGGCCGTGATGACCGGGCCATACTCGGGGTAAGGCGTGTTGATGGCCGTGCCCACGTTGTCGATGAACGTGCGCACGGGAGCCTTCTGCAGCGCCATGCCCGACTCACATTCCTGGATTTTCTTCCGGATGTCGTTTTGCAGCCCAGAGGCATTCTTCGTGCCGGCAGCGGGCATGGCTGCCTTGTACTCGGCAATGGCTTCTTCCCACCGAGCATTCAGGTGCAGGCCGCGACCCAGCATAAAGCGGATGCGCGCATCCACCACGGGGTCGAGCTGATACGCTTTCTGCAGGTAGGGGAGGGCCTTTGACTTATAGGTAGAGCCCAAGTAGCAGGCCCCGATCTTGAAGTTGAGCAGGGCGTTGTTGGGGTTGAGCTGCTGTGCCGCCAGGTAGTGCGGCAGCGCCTGCTCGTAGCGCGGTGGGTCTGACTGGAACCACTCGTCGCCGGCTTTAAGCTCTTTCAGAGCTGTCTTGAGCCCGTCTTTATTGTTGCTAAACTGGTCTTTGGTAAACTCCACGCTTTGCGCCACTGCGGGGAGCGTGAAGAGCAAAGCGGCCGCAAGGCCCAGGATGTAACGAAGCTTGTGCATCGGTTCAATCAAAATAAGAGCCTCGTTTACTGGCAGCCCGCGGCAGCCGCGTAGCTGTTGGCCGATTCAATTCCCATGTCGGCGGCTTTGCGCCAATCCTGGCAGGCGTTGGGGTCGCGCAGCATTTCGCGGGCGTGGCCGCGGTTGAGGTAGGCTTCAGCCAGCTGCGGATTGATTTGCAGGGCACTGCTCGCGTCGGCGGCGGCGGCTTTGTAGTCTTCCAGCTTGAGGTAAGCAGCAGCGCGGTTGTTCAGCGCTAGGGCGTAATCAGCTTTTAGTTTCAGGGCCTGCGTGAGGTCTTCCACGGCACCTTTGTAGTCCTTGGCGTCGTAGCGGGCGGTAGCACGGCCGAGGTAGCCCACGGGGTCGTCGTTGCGGCGGCGGAGGTACTCAGAATAGTCGGCTAGGGCACCTTGCACGTCTTTCTGCAGGCGCTTGGTGGCAGCTCGGTTCAGCAAGGCCACGTACAGCTCAGGGTTGTGCCGCAAGGCCTCGGTGTAATCCTGCACAGCGGCGGTGTGGTTACCCAGCTGGCGCTGCGTGCTGGCGCGGTCGTGCCAGGCGTACGCGTACTTCGGGTCGATGCGGGTGGCCTGCGTGAAGTCGCTCAGCGCTGCTTGGTATTCGCCGCGCTCGAAGCGCAGCGCGCCGCGGTCGTACCAGGCGGCAGCATAGTCGGGCTTGAGCTCGGTTACTTTGGCGAAGTCCTGCTCGGCTTCGCTGTTCTGCCCTTGGGCTTGGCGGGCTTGGGCGCGGCCGTACCAAGCGGTGAAGCTTGTAGGCTCCAAACGAATGGCCTCGTTGTAGTCCTGCACGGCTGGGGCGTATTGCTTTAACTCGTAGCGGGTGGCGGCGCGGTTGTAGTAAGCCTTAGCGAAGTCGTTTTTGGCGGACAGGGCTTTATCGAAGTCCGCTAGCGCCGACTGGTAGCTCTTATTATTGAACTTCGCCACGCCGCTATTGTAATATTTCTCGGCTTGCTGAGCGGGCGGCAGCGTGGAGGCACGCACGGTATCGGTTTGAGCCTGGGCGCTAAAGCCCGCTAAAAGCCCTCCAATTAGAAATAAGTATTGTTTCATCGACGGCTAAAACTCCATGGTCAAGGGCGGAGCTAGTCGAAAGATATTGCATTTTCCCGTAGCCTCTAGTTTTTGGGCTCTACTTCCTGCAGGGCAGCTTGTAGGAGTGCGGCCCTTTCCGCGTCCTCAGTGCCAATGAATTGGGCCCGCCTGGCCCGGCGGTACCAGTAGCCGGCATTGGCCAAGTCGCCTTCACGACGGTGTAGGTAAGCGTGGAGCCAGTTGGCCAGCGGATTGGTTTCGTCGGCTTGCGCTAGTTCGTGCGCGGCATGCCAATCACCGCGGTGCTCGTGCCAGAGGGCGCGCAGCAGCGGTGGTCATCAGCGTAGCGGCAAATTCGGCTTCGGTCATTGGATCAAAAGAGATGGATACGGGTGAAACAAAACTTATCGCCCCATGCCAATGGTTATACACGCGACTCAGCCAGCCGCGGTTTGCGTAGCTTTGCAGCACGGCAGGCCGGGCTCCGGCTTTGCATTAGATTTCTGTACCCCCAATTCCTTGTCAACCATGGCAATGTACCCCGAATACATGGTGGCCCCCATCCGCCAAGACCTCACCGAGGCTGGCTTCGAGCAACTGATGACGCCCGAAGAAGTGGATGCCGCCCTAACCCCCCAAGCCGGCACCGTGCTGGTGGCCGTCAACTCGGTATGCGGCTGCGCCGCTGCCAAGGCCCGTCCGGCCCTCAAAATGGCGCTGTCGAGCTCCGATAAGAGGCCTGCCAAACTCGTAACAGTATTTGCCGGCATGGAAACCGAAGCTGTAGCCAAGGTGCGCGAGCATATGCTGCCGTACCCGCCCTCGTCCCCCAGCATTGCCTTGTTCAAAGACGGCGAGCTGGTACACATGATCGAGCGTTACCACATCGAAGGCAACGACCTGATGCGCATCGTGGATAACCTTCAGGGCGCTTTCGCCGAATACTGCTAATAGTAAAAGTTTTTCATGCACTGAAAAGGCCCGCCGCTCTTGCTGCGGGCCTTTTTACGTAAATGTAGCTACCGCCGAAGTGCATATTCTAGCATCACTACACCGTCATCATAGCGCGTCACTTGCTCTAGTTTGAGGCTCTGGGGCGGTGGCTGATTTAGTAGTTTGATGCCGCGGCCAAGAAAAACAGGGATGATGGCCAGCATCAGCCGGTTAATCAGTCCAGCTTGGTTGAATGAGTCGATCAGCGCGGCGCCGCCCACCAACCAAGTGCGGCCTTCGGGCAGCTGCGCCCCCAGTTCCTGTACCGCATCGGGCCAGAGCCAGATGCGCGGGTCGGCTGAGGTAGGCAGTGGGCGTTTGGTGCACACGTAGGTATCCAAGCCTTTGTAGGGCCACTCAGGCATATCGAAGCCCAGCACCTGCTCGTAGGTGCGGGACCCCATCACCACCGCCTTTAGGCTCTGTACAAAGGCACCGTAGCCGTAATCCTGGCCCGATTGCTCAAAAGGTTTCAAAAACTCCACGCTGCCACTCTCGTCGGCAATAAAGCCATCGAGCGAAGTGGCGATGTACAATACCGTTTCTCGCATGGCTTTAAGGTAATAATTGTCCGGAGCGCAACGGCCTCCACGTGGGTATAAAAAAACGCCCGCAGCCGAAGCCGCGGGCGTCTCAAGACCTGTCTGAACCCGTAGCCTAGTTGGCTACCTCGCTCAAGAACTTGATCCGCATCAGGCGCAAGTCCTCCTCCGTGTAATCATCCGTGCCGAGCTCCTTCAGCGCCACCGCGATGTTGTCGGTCTGCGACTGCATGAAATACTCGTAAATCTCGTCTTGCCGGTCGTAGTCCAGCACCGAGTCGATGTAATAATCAAGGTTGAGCTTGGTGCCGGAGTAGCAAATGTGCTCGATTTCCTCAATCAGCTCGCGCATGTCGATGCCCTTCGAGGAAGCAATTTCCTCCAGGTCCATTTTCTTGTCAATCTGTTGAATGATGTAAATCTTGATTTTCGACTTATTAACGGCCGACTTCACCACCACGTCCGCCGCCGTCACAATGTCGTTTTCGGCGACGTACTTCTTGATCAGCTCCAGGAACGGTGCCCCAAACTTCTGCGCTTTGCCTTGGCCCACGCCCGATACGTGGGCTAGGTCTTCCATCTTCGTGGGGAAGGTGGTGGCCATTTCCTTCAGCGAAGGATCTTGGAACAGCACGTAGGGAGGCAGATTCTTCTGCGTAGCCAGCTTCTTGCGCAGGGCCTTCAGCATGTCGAACAAGGCTGCATCGTGCCCGGCGGCCTGCTGAACTTCCTCTTTTTGCTCTTCCTGCTGTACCTCCTCCTCGTAGTTATGATCCTTCGAGAACTTGATGCTGTGCGGCTCAATCAGGAATTGCTCGCCTTTCTCGCAAATACGCACGACGCCGAAGTTCTCGATGTCTTTGCCCAGCATTTCCCCAATCATGCATTGGCGCAGCACCGAGTGCCAGAACGCAATGTCCTGATCGGCGCCCTTGCCGTACACTGGTAGCTTATCGTGGCCGTAGCTTTCGATGTGCGGGTTCATCATGCCAGTGAGCACCGCCGTCAGGTGCTCAATGCCGAAGCGCTGCTCGGTTTGTACCACGGCTTGCAGGGCCAGTTTCACGTACTCCTTGGCCTCAAACTTTTCGCGCGGGTGGCGGCAGTTGTCGCAGAAGCCGCAGTCCTTGCCGTACGTCTCGCCGAAGTAATGCAGCAGCTGGCGCCGGCGGCACACCGCCGAATCGGCGTAGTTAGCCATTTCCTGCAGCAGCAGCTTGGAGTTGTCGCGCTCGGTTACCGGTTTGTCCTTGTTGAACTTCTCCAGCTTCACGATGTCGTCGTAGCTGTAGAACATCAGGCAGTGACCGTCCAGGCCGTCGCGGCCGGCACGGCCGGTTTCCTGGTAGTAGCCCTCGATGGACTTCGGCGTGTCGTAGTGAATCACGAAACGCACGTCCGGCTTGTCGATGCCCATGCCGAAGGCGATGGTGGCCACAATCACGTCACAGTCCTCTTTCAGAAAGGCATCCTGATTGTGCATGCGCGTTTGCGGGTCGAGGCCGGCGTGGTAGGGCAGGGCGCGCACGTCGTTCACGCGCAGCAGTTCCGCTATTTCCTCTACCTTTTTGCGACTCAGGCAATACACAATGCCGGCCTGGCCTTTCATCGTTTTTACAAACTGGATGAGGGCCTTCTTGGTCTGGTGCTTCGGCCGAACCTCGTAATATAGATTGGTGCGGTTGAACGACGATTTGAACACCGAAGCGTCGTCCATCTGCAGGTTTTTCTGGATATCCAGCTGCACCTTCGGGGTGGCCGTGGCTGTCAGGGCAATGATGGGCACGTCAACGCCCAGATCATCAATAATGCCCCGGATGCGGCGGTATTCCGGCCGGAAATCGTGGCCCCACTCCGAAATACAGTGCGCCTCGTCGATGGCCACAAATGAAATCTGAGCCTTCTGCAGAAAGTCCAGCGTTTCTTCTTTGGTCAGTGATTCCGGCGCCACGTACAGCAGCTTCACCTGCCCGTTGATGACGTCGCGCTTTACCTTATTGGCCTCGGTCTTCGTCAGCGTGGAGTTCATCACCTGCGCGTTTACCCCAAACGCGTTCAGCTGATCGACCTGATTTTTCATCAGGGCAATGAGCGGCGAAATGACAATGGCAGTGCCCGGTAGCACCAGAGCCGGAAGCTGGTAACACAGGGACTTACCAGCGCCCGTAGGCATAATCACGAAGGTGTTGTGGCCCTCGATAACGTTCTGGATAATGGCCTCCTGGGTGCCGCGGAACTGACCGTAGCCAAAAACTTCCTTTAACTTGGCTTTCAAATCAGCCCCCACGGGCTTGGCAGCCTTTCTTACGGGAGCCGCAAGTTCTGCTGTATTTGCTGCTTCTGACATCGTTCTTCCTCGCTGAGCAAAGGGGTAATCCGGCGAAAACTACGTACGGGCTTATCTGCTCAATCTAGACAAATTTAGATTGAAACCGTTGACTGACGTCAATACCATCGGAAAAAATGTGCTTCTGCAAGAAGCAGAGGCCATTCGGGGTGTAGCTGAAGCTATTACCCAAACCGGAGATTTCCAAGAATGTGTGCGGCGGATACTTGGTATTCATGGCCGAGTGGTCGTTACGGGTATTGGTAAGAGCGCTCATATTGCCGGCAAAATGGTGGCAACGCTAAACTCCACCGGCACGCCCTCTTTATTCATGCACGCTGCCGATGCCATTCACGGCGACTTGGGCATGATTCAGGAAGGCGACTTTGTTATCTGCATCAGCAAAAGCGGCGACACCCCCGAAATTAAGGTGCTCGTGCCGCTGCTTCGTCGCAAACAAGTGCCCATGGCTGCTTTGGTGAGCAACCGTACTTCCTACCTCGCCCAGCAGGCTGATTACATCCTGCACGCCCCCGTCGACCGGGAAGCCTGCCCGCACAACCTAGCACCTACCACTAGCACTACGGCCGCCCTTGCCTTGGGCGACGCACTGGCGGTGGCGTTACTTGAATCACGCGGATTTACTTCCCGCGACTTTGCCCACTTGCATCCCGGTGGCACTCTCGGCAAAAAGCTTTACCTCAAAGTAGGTGACCTGAGCCGGCAGAACCAAGCTCCACAGGTACTGAATAACGCCGGTCTGCGCGAAATAATTCTGGAAATATCGGGTAAACGTTTGGGCGCAACAGCCGTATTGGACGGCGCTGGCGTGCTGCTGGGTATCATCACTGATGGTGACCTGCGCCGCATGCTCACCAACTTTGCCCCTGAAGTGCTCGGCGAATTACAAGCCCAAGCCATTATGACGCCTAAACCCGTGACAATCGAGGTCGATGAATTTGCTGCCGAAGCGCTGGCCCGTATGCAGGCCCGCAACATCACCCAATTGGTGGTGACGGAGCAAGGCCGCTTCCAGGGTTTCATTCACCTGCATGATTTGTTGCGCGAAGGGTTGGTATAATCGAATTGCTAACTTAGTTCAGCTCAAGTGCCCCACGCCGGCTTGGCCGGCCCATTTCCGCCTTTGCTACCTTTGTCTTAATGAATCAGAATACTTACCTCGTGGTAATGGCCGGCGGCATTGGCAGCCGGTTTTGGCCGTTCAGCCGTACCAACAATCCCAAACAGTTTCACGACGTGCTGGGCGTGGGCAAATCAATGCTGCGGCTCACGGTCGACCGGTTCGAGGGCATTTGCCCACCAGAAAACGTGTTTGTGGTAACCAATCGGGATTATACCGAACTGGTACAGCAACACCTGCCGGAACTGCAGCCCGACCAGATTCTTGGTGAGCCTATCGGGCGCAATACGGCGCCGTGCATTGCCTACGCCAGCTACCGCATTGCACAACGCGACCCCAACGCCGTCATCATTGTGACGCCGGCCGACCATGCCGTGCTGAAAGAAGATATATTTCAGGATGTTATCCGGCAAGCGGTAGATGCTGCTCGTCAAAACGACGTGCTGATCACGCTGGGTATTCAGCCTTCACGCCCCGATACCGGCTACGGTTACATTCAGTTCATCGACGATCAGAGCCTAGGCAATACCAACCTGCGTAAGGTGAAAACCTTCACCGAGAAGCCTAATCTGGAGTTGGCGCAGATGTTTGTTGACAGCGGCGACTTCTTGTGGAATTCCGGCCTGTTTGTGTGGCGTGCCGATGTAATTGTACACGCCTTCCATCAGTACCTGGGCGATATTGCCGAGGTGTTCGATGAAGGCGCCGAGCAGCTCGGCACGCCAGAGGAAAACCGTTTTGTTGACGAGGCGTATTCCCGCTGCCGCAACATCAGCATCGACTACGGTGTGATGGAAAAGGCCGATAACGTGTTCGTACTGCCCGCCGACTTTGGCTGGAGTGACCTGGGTACCTGGGACTCGCTGCACCGCATGGGCCGCCGCGACGAGCAGAACAACGTTATCGACGGCGACGCCATCCTGTACGATACCAAAGAGTGCGTTATCAAAACACCCTCGGAGCGCTTGGTGGTGGTGCAGGGACTTGAAGGCTACATCGTAGCTGAATACGATAACGTGCTGCTGATCTGCAAGCGCACGGAAGAGCAGCGCGTAAAGGACTTTGTAGCGGACGTCAAATCGAAAAAAGGCGCAGGCTATAATTAAGTTGTAGCGGTAACACGTCACAGGTTTTACTGTTACCCGACGCTTGTTTTACTATTCCAAGAAAAAGGCCGGCTGCTCAATTGAGCAGCCGGCCTTTTTCTTGGATTGGCGCGTTGAGGGTCACTAGGTAGAGCCAAGGGCTGGACAGGTCTTGCTTAGCAGCACAGTCCTGTTACTTGTCACCCGTCACCAAACGCTGACGCAGCACTTCGTAGAGCAAAATACCGCTAGCCACCGATACGTTCAGAGAACCGATCTGACCGATCATCGGAATGCGAATGCGTGCGTCGGATAGTTCCTGCAGCTCGGGGCTGATGCCGTCTTCTTCGCTGCCCATTACTACCACCAGCGGACCCGTCATGTCAATGGGCGCTTGTTCCAAACTGGCGTCGCCTTTCTCGGTACAAGCGACAATCTGCAGGCCTGAATCGTGCAGGCGGCGCAGCGTGGCGTGCAGGTTCGATTCACGGCATACGGGCACTCTGGTAAGGGCGCCAGCAGAGGTTTTTAGGGCATCGCCGTTCATTTGAGCTGCCCCGTGAGTGGGCACCACAATGGCATCGACGCCAAGGCACTCGGCTGAGCGGGCGATGGCGCCAAAGTTGCGCACATCAGTAATGCGGTCAAGCACCAAGATGAGCGGGCTCTTGCCCTGTTCGAACAGGCTCGGCAGAATGTTATCCAGCGGAGCATAATCGATGGGGGACAGGAACGCTACCGCACCCTGGTGATTTTTGCGCGTGAGGTTGTCCAGTTTCTCATTGGGCACCAGCGAAATGGGCGTGGCCGCTGCGCGAGCCAGCGCGCTGATGTCACTTACCAAGGTGTTTTTGGCCCCTTTGAGCAGATAGATTTTCTCCAGGGTCTTGCCAGCCTGCAGCGCCTCCATTATGGGGCGCAGGCCGAAAATCATATCGATGCTGCGGTCTTGGGCGCGCGGCGGATATTTCTTAAAGTCGGGGCGACGCTCATTCAGCGGCCGGCCCGAGGGGCGGGGGCGTTCTTGCCTGTTCTCCATTGCTGCACAGCACGCATCCAGAGCCATTCGTACTCAGGCTTACGCACCAGTTCGTAATAATCAGGGGCAAAGGTACTCGGTTTAGCGCGGAACGTATAAGCTGCTCGTCGTTCGGTGCCTTCATATTCCCAGCGTTCCGAGTTGGCGGAACGTTCCACGCGGTCGGGAGGACCGAGCACGGTGTAGAGTAGACCACGGTCGGTCATCCAGCCGGGCTTGTGAGCTGTGAAAAGGCGGTTAGCCGCTTCCACCCGGCCGTAAAAATCCCGAATAAGCACCCGGGCCACGCTCTGTTGGTTGTTGGCCACGTGTAGCCAGAACTCATCGATGGCTCGTTTAGGGACCTCAGCTTGTCGCATTCGTTCCCGCTCAGCAGAAGTGCTTAGGTAACGCAGGGGCTCGATCAACTCAGATACGGTGGATACCTCCGGAAAAGTGCCAGCTTCTACCAGCACGCCCAAGGGCGGAGTATCTCCCAGCTGGAGGGTGTACAAGCCCGGTTCTGCAAATCGGATGGGTTGATCGGCTGGTATTTCTTGCACTACTTCAGCTTTCAGGCTTCGCGCGTTGCGGGGCTGCATTCCCGGATCGGTGTGGGGCGGAAGGGCAGGCGTAAATTCGGCTGGAAACTGACGCAGCGTCACGGTGGGGGTAGTGGTGGAACTGCTCAGTCTTACCAGCTCGCCCACGCGCAGGTAACGGCGCAGCAGCGGTCGGTCAGCGCTGTCAGTCAAAATAAAAGGCCGGGCTCGTAGGGCTGCAGTCAGGGAAAGCCAAGCCGTAGCTTCGGGGGCATTGCTGATTGATTCGTTGGAACCCACGGCCAGCACATTAGTGGCCGCCAGTGGCGCCAGTGGTACACAGAAACTGACCACCACATCATTACCACGGCTGGTTTGGCCGAAAACCCCGAGGTTTTCGTGCCAGTTGGGCTGCCTGGCTTCGTAGCTGCCCCAGCTCACCACGTGTAACGGCTGATCGGCCCGGGGAGAGGTGCCAGCCGGAAAACGTACGTACAGCCGTAAACTGTCGCCTTCGCGCCGGGCATCCATGCTGGGGCGGTTGGGCTGGTACTGACCGGCAAAGTCTAGCCGCCACGGGCTGGGCATGCGCTGAGCTAGGACCGAGCCCGCAACAACAAGGTGAAAAAGAAGCAGCAACAAACGCGTCATCATTGTAGATAACGTTGGGGCCGTGAAAAAAGCTACGTCTGAACTTAAAGCAATAGAACTAAACGAAACCGGCCCCGCAATCCTGCGGGGCCGGTTGAAGAAAAGCGCGTTATGCAGAGTTTATCCTTGCGGGTAGTACTGCTGCAGCAGCTGTAGCGCCTTGGTAGCGCGGGCCCGGTCACCAATTTCTTCGGCGGCGCGGTACACACTCTGCAACGTGAGCAGGTTCAACTGCACTTCCAAGTCAAAAAGACTGGCTTCGGGCGCGGTGGTGTAGTAAGCTAGGGCTTGCTGGGCGCGGTTGGTCATGGTATCCATGATTTCGTTGGCCTTCTGCGTCTCGCCTACTTTCGCCAGCGGTACCACGAACTGCGGCACGTAGTAGTCGTAGGGGATGCTCTTGTCGGGCATCACCTTGAAGCAGTAGTTCATTACCTCCTTGGCTTTGGCTAGGTCGCCGGCATCCACGTAGGCCTGGGCCAAACGGTAGAATTTGTCGCGGTAGTTGGCCGGGAAGCGCAGGTTGTTCTCATCGTAGAAGATGTCGGCGCGGTCGAGGTTGCGGAAGGCAAAGCGCTTCATCATGATGTCATACATCAGATCCTTCTGCACGTAGCCTTCAGCATTGCCACGCGGATCAAAGTTCGGGTCGCGGATGGGCAGGATGCGGTAGGCTAAGCCTTCCAGCTGGAAGTAGGGCTGCAGGTTCATAAAGTCCTGCGTGTTTACCGTGGATGAGAAGTAGATCGGACGCTGCCAGTTATTGGTAGCCAGCATGTCCAGAATCACCAAGTTTTTCTTCTCGATGGCGCTGCTGCCCATGTTCCACTCCATGCGCGAAACGAGCTGGCCCCGGCGCTCTGCCGGTACAATGCCCAGCTTTTCCACCGCCGCGGTATCAATGGGCAATACAAACTTGCGCGTGGGGAAGGAAAGCAACGCGCGGCCGCTTTGCGTCTGCACCTGCAGCAGCGGCGAATTTTGTTTCACAAGCTGCAAAAACTCACCTAAGTTCACCTGGCTTACCGACGGATTCTCGACATACGGGAGGTAGTCGTTGGTGCCCTGCCGGTAAGTAGCGTTATTCATCGAGATGGGCAGCGGTTGCGACTCGTAAGAGCGCCGCTTCATCTGGTCGATGTACCAATCGGTATTTAGGTAGCTGAGCACGGCTACACGTACATCTGTGCGTACGCCTTCCACTTCCTGAGCGTACCAAAGCGGGAAGGTGTCGTTGTCGCCGTTGGTGAACAGAATGGCGTTCGGCTGCAGCGAATTCAGCAGGTTCTTGGCCGAATCTACCGAGTTGTAGCGGTCAGAACGGTCGTGGTCGTCCCAGCCTTCGGCAGCCAGCAGGGCGGGCGCCAGCAAGCCCACACTCAGTGCTACGCCACCGCGCAGGCCTTCGGATTTCAGTACCGAGCGCAGCAATTCAGCCAAGCCAAGCACGCCTAGGCCAATCCAGATGGCAAAGGCATAAGTAGCCCCGGTGAACGTGTAGTCCCGTTCGCGCGGCTCGATGGGCGGCTGGTTCAGGTACACCACAATGGCCAGGCCCGTGAACAAGAACAGCAGCCCCACCACCAAGGCATTACGGCCGTCGCGGCGCACGTGGAAGAATAGGCCAGCGAGGCCCATCAACAGCGGAACAGCAAAGAAATTATTGCGGGCCTTGCTTTCCGCAATGCGCTCCGGGAGGCCGTTTTTGTTGCTACCCAGGGGCCAAAGCACGCCGGACTGCTGCACATCGGAATAACGCCCTACGAAGTTCCAGCCGAAATAGCGCCAGAACATATGGCCCATCTGGTAGCGAAACAGAAACCCAAGGTTTTGTCCCATGGTTGGGCGGGCATCTTCCCGAATATCGACCCACTTTCTATACTGCTGAATGTGGCCGGGGTCGGGCGAGTACAGGCGCGGCAGCAGCATCTTGTCGGCATCGGCGTAGATGGTTTCCAGGCGATGCTCGGCTACCACGTATTTGTCGCCGCTGCGCACGTAGCGCGGAGCACCTTCCTTCTGATCGATGGGCTGGGCGTTGAACTGCGGGCCGTAAAGCAACGGACGGTCGCCGTATTGCTCACGCTTCAGGTAGCTTACAAACGACAGCACATCGTTGGGCGTGTTCTCGTTGATGGTGGGCAGGAAGGATGAGCGAATTGGGATGATCAGGTACGAGGTGTAGCCAATCAGAATGAATACAAGGCTGAGCAGCGCTGTGTTAAGCAGGCGGTTGCCGGTACGGAAGGAGTACCGGAAGCCAAACCAGATCAGCCCGATGAACAGAATCAGGAAGAAGATTACGCCCGAGTTGAAGGGTAAGCCAAAGGAATTGACGAAAAACACTTCCATGCTGCCGGCCAAAGTAGGCAGGCCGGGAATGATACCCACTAGGATCAGCCCGACGATAATGCTGCTAATAACGAGCGTAATCAAGCCGCCCATCCAGTTCGGCTGCGCCGTGCGGCGGAAGTAGTAGATCAGGCCCAGGGCCGGAATGGCCAGCAGGTTGAGTAAGTGCACCCCGATGCTGAGGCCCATTACATAGGCAATCAGAATCAGCCACTTATCGGAATCGGCCTCATCGGCGCGGTTTTCCCACTTCAGCATCAGCCACACCACCGCAGCCGTGCACAACGACGACATGGCGTAAACCTCGGCTTCCACGGCATTGAACCAGAACGAATCCGAGAACGTCAGCGCCAGAGCCCCTACCACGCCGCTGCCTAGAATGAGCAGCGTTTGGCCGGAGGTAGGCTCCAGGTTGCGGTCGTCGTGCATGCCGGGGCGGTGCATGACCAGCTTCTTGGCCAGCATGGTGATGGTCCAGAACAAGAACAGCACCGTGAACGAGCTGCTCAAGGCTGACAACGCATTGACCAGTACCGCAACCTTCGTTACGTCGCCGAAGGAAAACAGGGAAAACAAGCGGCCTAGTAGCAGGAACGTAGGAGCACCGGGCGGGTGGGGAACGAGCAGCTTATAGGAGCAGGCAATGAACTCGCCGCAGTCCCAGAAACTTGCTGTGGGCTCAAGCGTGAGCAGATAGGTAACGGTGGCAATGGCGAAAACCAGCCAGCCCACCAGGTTATTCAAACGCGAGTAACGCTGCATAGAGGGATGTTCAGGAATGTCAAAAGTAGGCATAAAAGCGGCACCTGCCCAGCCCAATACAGCTTATAGACCTGGGAGTGCAGTTGGGCAAAGAAAAAGCCACTGCCCAAAAGAGCAGTGGCTTCGCCTACAGAGAGGCAGAGATGACCAGAATTAGTTTTGAACGGTTACACGCTTGGTGGTTATCACTTTGTCATTGCTAAGCAAGGTGCAGAAGTAGATACCGGCCGGTAGCGTCGACAAATCCAAGGACTGGCCGGTGCGCATTAGATCAGAGCGAAGGGTAACGAACCGCATTTCGCGACCAATGACGTTGCTCACGCGTAGGCGGTAATCTTGGCCGGTTTTGGCCTCGGCAAACACGACGGTAGCTTGCCCGCCGCGTACCGGGTTTGGATATACGCTCAGCAGCGAGGCTGCTACTGCATTCGTAGGCTCTTGCGCACCTGCAGCGACTGTGGCCGCAAGCTGACCGGCTGAACGCGGGGCGGAGGTGGAGAAATACCTGCCCTCCCTCTGCTGAAAGCGCACCGCGACGCCAAACGTCGCTGCCGTGGCTGTCAGCTGCATTAGCAAACCAAGTACTATAAGCCAGAGAGTAGATTTATGCATGTGGGTTGACGCTGGGAAATGCCGGTGTAAGCGGCAAGAATTTGTAAGATAATGACTTAAGCTGACAAGAGCTTGGGGCAGCTGTGAAAGCCTGCTGATGAATAGACAAGCACCATGCCGAGAATGATGCATGAACTACTTCTGACAGAGCTCAAGCTTGAAAGCTTATTGATGCCAATTGATTACGCCCTTCAATAAGGGAACAGGCGCCATCAGTCTTGCTCGGGTTGAGACTACTCAGAGTGAACCTGATAAGGCGGACTTAACGTGCATTATCCGTTCAGCACATGCCGAATTTCCTGCAACCCAAAAGACCTCGTCTGCCCATTAGGCAACTGTAGCATCAGTTGCCCAGCCTCGGTTACGTCGCAAATACGGCCCTGTAACGGCTTGCCGTCTACTTCAAAAGGATGCCATTCGTCGTGCCGGTACAGCACCTGCAGGTAAGCTTGGTGCAGGGCTTCATAGTGCCCGGCCCGTAATTGGAGATACCGGCGCTCTAGGCATTCTAGCAACTGGGTGATTAGGGTGGCCAGCAAATAAGCGCGCCCAGTCAATCGGCTGAGTGAAGTGGCTGTAGGCACTGCGAACATCGTCTGGTTGATATTTATTCCGATGCCGATAACACTAAATTGAATTTGTGAACCGCTAAGCGTGTTCTCAATCAGGATGCCACCCAGCTTTTGATCTTGGTAAAACAAGTCATTGGGCCACTTTAGCCGAAGGGCTGGGTCGGGGCCCAGCAGGCGGCCGGCCCAGTCGTGCACGCCAAGGGCTACTGCCAGGTTCAGTCTAAACTGAGCGGCGGCTTCCAAAAACACCGGGCGCCACACCACCGATAGCGTCAGGTTTTCGCCCGGCGCGGCCTCCCATTGGTTACCCCGTTGTCCCCGGCCCGCCGTTTGGCAGTCCGTTATGACGGTACAACCTTCCGTGGCGCGGTTTTGGACAACTATATTGCGGGCTTCGGTGTTGGTGGAGCCGCAATTGGGCAACCATATTACCTGTTGGCCCGTGAACAGGGTTTGAGGGCTAATTTGCTCCACCTGATTTTTCCTACTTTGTGTTGACAAACCTACTTCTCTAACATGAAAATTACCCCGGTTCGGCAGGATTCGGACAACTTGGCAGACATCATCGTACGCGGCATGCAGGAAAAAAAAGCTGCTGACATCGTTGTACTAAATCTTAAAAATCTCAAAAACGCCGTTGCCGATTACTTCGTCATCTGCTCGGCGTCTTCCGATACCCAGCTCGATGCCATTGCCCGTTCGGTAGAAGACGAAGTGGACAAAGCTACCGGGCAAAATCCTTGGCAAACCGAGGGCCGTCAGAACCGGGAGTGGGTGCTGCTCGACTACGTAGACGTAGTAGTGCACGTATTTCTGCGCGACCGGCGCTCGTTCTACGCTCTGGAAGAGCTTTGGGGCGATGCCGAAATTTCCTACATCGAGGAAGAGACGGCCGTAAAGTAATCGGCTGATAAAATTAAGCCGGTGACGTGGGCAGTTGGTTTTTAAAGTAAAAAGCACCTTGCCCCGTCAACCTCAATATCCCAGCCAGCTCTAGTATTGCTGGCCCCGAACATTCCGCTTCGGCGCGGTGTTCAGCCTAGTGACCTTCCTTTGCTGAAGACTTTTCTTATACATGCCAGATAACACCCCTTCTCCGAAAAAGAAAAAGCCCATGCTGCCTACGCCCGGTGCTCCGCGCCCAGGTGTGCAGCTGTGGGTGCTGCTGGGGCTGACGGTGCTCGTGTTCGGGTTTTATTACCTGAGCAAAGGGAGCACGGCAGTCGAAATCAAGCAGCAGGATTTTGAGCAGATGCTACGCGCCGGCGACGTGCGCGACGTCACCCTGGTTAACGACCGGTCGGTGGAAGTAACGCTGAAGCGCGAAGCCCTTCAAAACGACAAATACCGTCAGCAGCTCAAAAACCGTGGTCCGCTCGTGACGGACCAAGGTCCGCACTACGCCTTCCGCGTAATCGACGGTAAAACCTTTAAAGACGACTACGACAAGCTACAGGCCAACATCCCGCCCGACCAGCGCGTAGGATTGGGCGTGGATACCCGCACCGGTTTCGGTGAAATTTTCACCGGCTGGGGCTTTTTCATCATCCTCTTGGTGGGCTTCTGGTTCTTGATGCGCCGCATGAGTGGCGCGGGGGGGCCCGGTGGGCAGATTTTCAGCATCGGGAAGTCGCGCGCAGCGCTTTTCGAAGGCGGCGATAAAGTGAAGATTACCTTCAAGGATGTAGCCGGCCTGGAAGAAGCTAAAGAGGAAATACAGGAAATCGTGGAGTTCCTCAAGAACCCATCAAAGTTCACTATCCTTGGTGGTAAGATTCCGAAGGGTGCATTGCTGGTAGGACCTCCCGGTACCGGCAAAACTTTGCTGGCCAAAGCTGTGGCTGGTGAGGCTGATGTGCCGTTCTTCTCGCTGTCGGGCTCCGACTTCGTAGAGATGTTCGTCGGGGTGGGTGCTGCCCGCGTACGTGACCTGTTTAAGCAGGCCAAAGCCAAGGCGCCGTGCATCATTTTTATCGATGAAATTGACGCTATTGGCCGCAGCCGCTCGCGCGGCAACGTGCCCGGCGGCAACGATGAGCGCGAAAACACGCTGAACTCGTTGCTGGTGGAGATGGACGGTTTTGGTACCGACTCCGGGGTTATCATCCTGGCCGCTACCAACCGCCCCGATACGCTGGACTCCGCTTTGTTGCGTCCCGGTCGCTTCGACCGCCAGATCAGCATCGATAAACCCGATATCGTTGGCCGCACCGAGATTTTTAGAGTGCACCTGAAGCCGCTTACGCTTGGCCCTGACGTAGATGCACGCAAGCTAGCCGCTCAAACGCCTGGTTTTGCCGGCGCTGAAATTGCCAACGTCTGTAACGAAGCCGCACTTATCGCCGCACGCCGCGATAAGAAGATGGTAACGATGCAAGACTTCACCGACGCTGTCGACCGTGTGATTGGCGGCTTGGAAAAGAAGAACAAAATCATTTCGCCCGAGGAGAAGAAAATCGTGGCTTACCACGAAGCTGGCCACGCTATTGCTGGCTGGTTCTTGGAGCACGCCGATCCGTTGGTGAAAGTAAGCATCGTGCCGCGCGGCGTAGCTGCGCTGGGATATGCCCAATACTTGCCCAAAGAGCAGTTCCTGTACAACACGGAGCAACTCACCGACGAGATGTGCATGGCCTTGGGTGGCCGTGCCGCTGAAGAACTCGTTTTCGGGAAGATTTCGACCGGTGCCTTGTCTGACTTGGAGCGCATCACGAAGATGGCATATAGCATCGTCACGATGTACGGCATGAACCTGAAGCTCGGCAACGTCTCGTTCTATGACTCCAAGGGCCAAAACGAGTATGGCTTCAGCAAGCCTTACTCCGAAGCTACGGCGCAGATGATCGACGAGGAAGTACGGACCATCATTGAGAATGCCTACCTGCGTACGAAGCAGCTTCTGACCGAGCGCAACCGTGAGCTGGAAACCGTAGCCCGCGAATTGCTAGAAAAAGAAATCCTTTTGCAGGACGATTTGGAGCGCTTGGTGGGCCCACGCCCATTTGCTACCCAAACCACTTATCAGGCCCATACCGCTGGCACCGATCGTAGCGAAACCTTGAGTGAGCGTAAGCAGGAGCATCCGGTGCCGCTCAGCAACGACTTGCCTGATTTGAACCTGCCGGGCCAGCCTTTGGGAGGCAACGGTAGCGAGCCTTCGACGGGTCAAAATGTTACTACTGGTAGCACAGTGGCTTAAGGCCTAACTGACAACTAGTATTTAAAAGGCACCCTGTGTACAGGGTGCCTTTTTTGTTAACCGTGCATAAAGAAAAAAACCGCCGGCAAAGCCTGCGGTTTTTCCAACACACCTATTGCAACAACCTATACAGAAGGCTTTGCTGAAAACCAGCTCGTCCTCCGGAATATGGTACTCTAAGCCGAACGCTCCGTAGGAGCCAGAAACCCGACTATGATATCTCCGATACGCATGGCCAAACCACTGCGTATTGCTTGTTCTATTGTGACATCAGCTATCAACTCACCGTCGGTGGTGCACATGGAATCAATGTCTTCCTCAGGGCATTGATTTGCCGCGTGGGTAGTGTTGGCATCCATAGTTGTCGAGGCGACAAGTTGTTTGTGATAAGCTGTTGGCTTTTCGTTGTCCGTCTGACACCGTGCCTTTGTGATTACAACATTACGGCAGCAATAAGGCCGGATAAAGGAAGAAAGCTTGTTCTGTGTGACATATATTATTCAATGAGCTAAACAAAATTGTCGTTGCTTGTAAGCTTATCGGTTAGTTAGTTTTAGATTAAATAGTTGGTAATGTTGCTATTAATGGATTGAGGACTGTTTTAATGAGTAGTATTGTCCAGTCAATTTCAAGTATTTTTTGTGACAAATCATGTCGTTAAGTGTAGCCCTTTGTTGCTTCTGAGGCTGTGGCTGAGCTAGGAAGAATGGCGTGCAAGGCAAGGATTGTGACCGATATGGGAATGCTTGCGCTCAGAATTACCCACCAAGCCGAAAAGTCAAGTCGCGCATTGGCAAGCATACGTCCCCACTCAGCTTGGTCGGGCGGTAGTCCCAATCCCAAGAAGGAAAGAGTTGTTTGCAAGCCGATACATGCAGCCATGTTGAGCGGCAGCACGGCGCGCACTGTAGTCCAGGCATTAGGAAGAATATGCCTGCTGATTAATCGGGCTTCAGAATACCCCATGGCTTGAGCTGCTTCCACGTAGGTTTGCTGACGTAGTTTCAGCACTGTGGTACGAACCAAACGGGCTGTACTCGGCCAGCACGTGAATACCAGCACTAAAAACAGCCAGCTAGCGGATGCGGGTTGTAAAGCGGTTAGCACGAGAACCAGAACTAACCGGGGAATTGAACCTATAAATGCCGCGCAAGTCAGTATGACCTGGTCAAGCGGAATAGCAAAAGAACGCTTCTCACCAGGCAGCACATAAGCCAGCTTAATGCACAATGCTATTCCCAAGCACCACCAAGGAAGCGCGGCGATGTTGGTAAGCAAGCTGCCTGATAGGCCGAGTAGTAGCGTAAGAACGGCCCAGCGTCGCAGGCGTAAGCCTCGATTGCCCCAAAAGCCGGCTGCCCCCCCAAGTACAATGCCTAGCGCAGAGGTAAGGGTCGCCGCCGGTAAGCTGAGCGTTATCAACGAATAAGCACCAGCAATCAGTTCGGTAAGTACATCGCGGCCAAAGGGGTCGGTTCCCAGCCAATGTTGCTTCGATGGAGGGTGACTGATCTGTTGTAAGTCAATGCTGTAGGGGGGAAGCGCTGACGGAAAAATCACCTGTAGCAACGCACCCAGGAACAAAACAGCTAGCCAAGCCCAAGCCCACCAACGAACTGACTGCTGATTGGTCAACCAACGCTTCATTGCAGCCGCGGATCTAGTACGCGCTGGCAATAATCAGCAAGCAGCCAAGAGAACAGCCGAACCCCCGCAATGAGTAGCACCCCGCCAATCAGCACGGGCAAGTCACGGGCGGCAGCAGCTTCGGCCAATAGTCGCCCCATACCAGGTAAGGCAAATACCACTTCTACTACCACTGCCCCAGCAACCACGCCCGGTAGCAAATCACTAAAGCGTGTAATGAATATCGGTAATACATTGGGCAGCACGTGGCGTATCCAGACAGTGTGGGATGCTGCTCCTTTGGCTAGAGCTGTAATTACATAGGGCTGGCGCCACTCTTGACGTAGGGCCGCTTGTGTTGGCAGAAAGAGAGTAGGAACGCTAACCAGAACCAAACTGCCTACCGGTAACGCCAGATGATAAGCAAGATCAAGCAGGCCTAGCAGCGTTGGAGTATCGGTACCGGGTTCCTGCCCCAGCCCGAAGGCGGGGAATAGGGGTAGGATATCCGGATTGGAGAAGAGTAGCAGTAAGAATACACCAATCACGAAAAGGGGTAGGCTATCGACAACATAAGCAACAGGAAGCAGCACACGTTGCAAACCGGTACGTCGGGCTGTGCTGAGAGCTCCAAGCAAAGCCAGTCCGGCAGAAAGTACCAACGCTGTTGCAGTAAGGGGCAGGGTTACACGCAGTGAATCAGCCAAACGCTCCTCCACGGGCGTGCCGTCGCGGTAGGAATTGCCCAAGTGCCCTTGCAGCAAATCACTGAGCCATGCATGGTATTGGTTGCGCAGGCCATGCCAACGCCAAGGTAGCAAGCTGCAATAAAAAAGAGGGTCCTGTAAGCCCAGCCGCTGTTGGTAAGCAGCCTGGCGGCTTGCCCGCTGGGCTGGCAAGTGTACGCCGTTTGTTGTGTCATCCGGTAGGGTACTCGGGGCCGCTACCGTTCGGCTTAGTAGGAAAGCAGCAGACGCAATCAGCCACGTGGCGCAGAAGGCCGTTCCAATTCGGCGAAGAAGCTGCTGCACCATCGGGTAAGCTTACTTGCCTTGAGGCTGATCTATTGTGAAACTCTGGATATTGTAGCCCGGCTCAAGGCCACTAGGCGCAATATTGTTGAACCGTTTTGCTACCACGAGACGGTTCGGCTCGAAATAAATAGGAATCAGAGGAGCTTCCCGATACAGCAGGGTCTGTAGATTTCGCAGCAAGCGCTTCTTTTGGTTTGGATCTTCAGTGGTTACGATGCGTTCGAGTAGTTGGTCGGAAGCTGCGTTTCCGAAGCCTGTGCGATTCACGCCGCCTTCGCCTATACTGCTGGTGTGAAGCAACGGGCGCAAATCGTAAGAGAAAGGATTGCCGAACAAGGTGCGTAGGCACATGTCGAACTCCCCGTTGCGACGGATAACGGATAGGGCACTTGATTCAGTAGGATGAAGCGATACGGACAGCCCGATTTGGCGGGCTGCTTGCTGAAAAGTCAAGGCAATTGTCTCGTAAGCCCGGTCTCCGGCAGCATAAAAGAGTCGGGGAGCCAACAATTGCACCTTCTTGCCGGCATTACGTGTCCAGCCTCGCTCAGTCCGCTGCCAGCCGGCTTGTTGGAGTTGCTGGGCCGCGGCTTGCGGATCGTAAGTTATGAGCGGCAGGCTATCGTGATACACTTGGGTTTCGCGAGGATTAATCAAACCCGTGCTTCGCTGGCCTTGGCCATACTGCGTAGCGCGTAGTAACTGCTCCGCATCTACTAAGCGACCAAAGGCCTGACGGGTCCGAGCATCGCGCAACGTTTGCTGACGAGTGTTTATTTCCATGACCACCACGCGGTACGACGGTGGAGCGAAGAAGTGGAATTTATCGGGCTGGCTTCGGCGTAATTGATCGAACTCAGCACCGCCCACGTGCGCGTATACATCAAGTTCTCCCCGTCGTAGTGCCAGCAGCGCCGTAGTAGCGTTTGGCACGATGTGGAATTCTAGCCGACGTGGATGAGCGGCAAGGAGAGCAGGGGGTTGGGTTAGCTGATCGGCCCACCATAGCTTTTTGCGGGTCAGGACTAGCCGCTGGCCAGTTTCCCAAGAGCCCAATTCGTAAGGGCCACTGCCTCGTAGGTATTGTGGGTTACGCCACTGAGCCGTTTGATTGAAACGCTGCTGAAATGCCTTCACCCGGGGTAATTCGGCCGCTTCAGCATTGGGGGCGTTGGTAAAAGCCATAAGCGGGACCGGACGTAACAGCGTATCCGGATCAAGCAGATACTCCGGTAGCACGAGAAAGTCACCACTAAACGTATCGTACTCAGGCGCGTATCCCCGGCACACCATAGTAAGACTGCGAGAGTCTTTCGGGTCCAAGCGCACATCCTTGATGAAACTTACCGCGCTGCCTTGGTTCTCATTGGGTAAGCCAGGGCAGGCCAGTGTCTTCAACGTAAATAGTACATCCCGAGCCGTTATCGGTTGACCGTTGTCCCAGGTTGCTTCCGGGCGTAAACGATAGTGTATTAAAGTAAGCGAATCAGCTTTTTCAATCGTGGGCAGGCTTACAGCCAGAAGCGGCTCAAACTTCCGGTCAGTGGCATTAACAGTAAGCAGGCTCTGGTAAAGCAGATTACCGGCTTGGATAGCATAAGTGTTAGGTAAGGTAACGGGGTTGAGGGTTTCGGGGTCCCGAGGCCAACATATTCGTACGCTGGCCGGAGCAGAGGACTCTTGGGAAGAGGGGGAAGAGCACGCTACGAACGCGCTAATTCCGCAAATAAGGAGTTTACTGTATGACAAACGGTGCATAAAGCGGGTGCTACCCGGTGGGAGTAGATGACGCCAAGTTACCGAATGGTAATAATAAGCCTGCTCTAATGGCCTTCGCCCCAGCCGTTGCCACCTGCTTGGGGGGGGGCTGGTTGTGACGGGCCGGGTGCTGGTGTCGGAGTTGATTCCTGGGTAGTGGTGTCAGTACCCGTCATCGATGCGTCAGCTGATGAACCGGTGCCAAACAGTGTATATACTTGTACTAGGGCGATGATCAGAAGCTCCAACATGACGCTGTTTTTTTTGAGGTGTCAATAACTTGACTGACACAAACTTACCTGCTGAAGTATACTGATGTAAAGGAAGAAAGTGGATCCTGTGTGACTATAACGAAATAAATTTTTGCGTAGTTACACAGGAGTTACTACTAGTTAAAAGCTCAAATGACTGATAAATTAGGTGTTAATGGGGTAGGTATTTTTCCAATATTTGTGACATTATACTTTCGTGATGACGCATTATTCAGAAAGCAAAGCTGGGAATTCAAGGAGGTGAAATCCAAGGAAGAATGCGTTCTTGTTGTGACATCCTGATGTTAAACTTTCTTTGTTCAGGAACTGAATAATGTGGCTTTAAAAGGCTTTTTTTAAATGAATGACCTAATAAATTTAGCCAAAATTGTGACCAATAGAAGGCTCACAACTTTACCACTAGTGTCTTTTGCGGGGAAAGGCGAAAGCAAGACCAAAGAGGAGCAGTTGTTGGATCTATTGGTTTCTGGCGAAAGCCTAACCAACCTGCAGGTTGCCAAGCGCATGTATAACAGCACCTCGGCGACCAGTCAAGCGGCGGTGCGTAAGCTTAAACAAAGGCTGCAGCACAAGCTGATGAGCCATTTGTTTTTTTTAGATCATACGGACGAGCGTCACCCTGCGTTTCGCCGGTATGAACAACAGTGTCTGGATATGCTTTTCCAGGCTGCAATGCTTTTGCGGGAAAGTGAGCGGGTGTTGTTGCCGCAGTTGTTGCGGAAGGTTTTGCGGTTGGCACTGGACGGCGAATTCACGGTGCATGCCATCAATGCCTGTGAGATGCTGCGTGGCTACTATGCTGAATCAAACGATTATGCCCGTTACCATTCTAGTGTAAAGCAGCTTCAAAAGCTGCACGATACATTTGCAGTGGAACGGGAAGCTCAACGGTTGTTTTGGGATGCTAAAATGAAGCTCGTGCGTTCTGTATCCGCTCGGCGACGGTTGCTGCACGAACTGCCTGAAACTATAAGCAGGTTGGAAGAAATGTACCAGAAGGTGCGCTCCTACAACGTATTTGATCCGCTGCTCAAACTGCGGCTAATGCAACACGAACTGAGCGGAAATTTTGAGGAGATAATACGGGTTACTACGGCTGCCGAGCAGCTGCATGCACAGGGCAAACTCAACCCCAAACGCTTCGACGGTCGCTTTACTAAGTTCTACAGCCTTTATGCGCACCTAAGGGCACGACGTCTAAGGGAAGGGTTAGCGCTGGCCGAAGGATACCTAGAAGCGTTCCACCGGTCTAATAACAACTGGTTCGCCTTTTTAGAGCATTATTACCTGCTCGCCATGCACGATGGCGAGTATGCGCTAGCCGGCACTTTATTGCGCCGAATGCAGCATAATCCTTTTGTTACTAAAATTCCAGTGCCTGCGCAGCAGCGTTGGGAACTGATGCGAGCTTATTTGTACTTTGTTCGGCCTGAAGAAGCAGGCTTACGCCCCTTGCACTTTGCGCAGTTGGTTCAGCGCATTCCTGACCATAGTCGAGACAAGCAAGGCTATAACGTAGCCATTCTGATCCTACAGTTTTTGCATTACTTACGCCAAGGCAACGTGGAGGCCTTGTTGGCACGCTTGGAAGGACTGCGCAAATATGAAAGTGCGCACTTACGTGAAGCCAGCACGTTGCGCAGCCGGTTGATGTTCCGGCTGCTGCAACTGACTGTAAAGGAGAATTTTAATCCGCAAGTGTGCGAGAAAAAGGGCTACGCCCTGCTTACTCGTCTGCGCGATACGCCTCCTCCTGGAGAGGCCTTTGCTGAGATAGAGATTATTCCTTATGAAAACCTTTGGGAACAAACTTTGGATTTGTTGCGGCACATGCCCGACAACAACTGAGTAACAGCAATTAGGATAAGTATCAAGGCTTAGCTGCCACGTTGCCGGCAGTAGCCGATGCCGAGGAAAGAGCTGCGATTTGCTCATAGCGTTGTAGCTGAGCAGCAGATAACACACTCTTCAGTTGGGAGTAATACTCATCGGCTACACTCTGTAATTTGCTCTGACGCATTGAGTCGTCGCCAGCATACATGCGCTGCACTTCTTGCTCTTTCTGTAAACGTGCGGCAGTGAGGCGCTTTACTTGAATGATACGTGCGTCGTCCAAGCCCAGCTGCGGCGTTAGTGCGCGGGTCACTTCGGCTGCGCGTTGATTGATTGATTCGCCGCCTTGCGCAAAAGCATTAGTAAGGCCGCATGCCAGGACTGCAGTAATAAGTAGCGCTTTCATGGTGGAATTAGGATTGATGGTGGAGAAAATTGGATGATGTAACAAATAAAGCAAACTTTATCTATATAACTTAATTATATATATAATTTTTTGTACGATGTAATGAACTGACTTGTAATATTCTGGTTATCAAGTAGTTTTTTTACTCTGAAAGGGCCTCTTCGTCAATAATTAATGGATGAAACCCTACAAATTATTGTGTTATAATGCTAGGATTAGCTTATGGTAAGACGGAAGGCATAAGAACTATTGTCCAGTCTTCCAGCCTTGATGAGGTATCCATACAAACTAAAACACGTTTGGACGGACTTACCATGTGTAAAGGGACAAACTGTAAGCAACTTGCTCCTTTACACATGGTATTAGAATTGCGAGTGAGCGAGGAGTTAAAATTTGTTCAGACGTTGTAAGACCTCCCGCAGGTACGTTTGACCAATAGGTATGTGCTTGCCGTCAATTAAGATTGAATTGTCTTCAATGGCTTCTATATGTTGCAAATTGACGATAAAGGAACGGTGCACCCGAACAAACTGCTGGGCAGGAAATTTCTCTTCGACGGCTCGCATGGTGCTGTATACTATTAGCTTATGCTGTTCCGTCACTACATGTATATAGTCACCTAAAGCTTCCACGAACCGGATATCCTCAAAGGCGACGCGAACGAGTTTGTTATCTACTTTCAGAAAAGTATGGTCGGCAGAGGGTGGGCTTTTTGCACCTTGAGGACCAACCGAACTTTGTGAAGAAACTAGCTCTAGGGCTTTTTGCGCAGCCTTTAGAAAGCGAGCATAGCTTAGGGGCTTCATCAAGTAATCGACCACATTGTGCTCGAAGGCTGCTACGGCATGCTGAGCACTGCTTGTCACTAGTACGACTAGTGGAGGCGCTTGTAAAGTCCCGAGCAGGTCCAAGCCGCTCATCTGGGGCATGTCCACGTCAAGGAACACCAAATCTATTGGGGTAGAGCGCAACACATTGGCGGCCTCCATGGCACTGGAGCAGCTTTGAGTTATTCGCAGGAAATCCGTGTTAGCAATACAATTCTCCAGAACCTGCAGCGCCAGAGGATCATCGTCGACAAGCAAGCAACGCAGAATAGTAGTGGGGCTAGAAGATAGCGGCATAACAGCAAAATTAGCGCTTCGGGCGGTGGGCTAGCTTAGCCAGGGGTGAGGCGGTGACGGTGGCTTTGAAGCTGCGGAAATAACAGCGCAAACTGGCTAATAATGCGGGTGACTAAGGGTTTGGGAAGTTGGCTTGCCGCGCGGGCTTGCCCTTCTAGCGCACCGAGGGCCGTGTGTAAATCGGGCACGCCGAAGTAAGCAGTTTGGCCACGAAGTTGGTGCGCCGTCGACGCTATGGTTGGCAGGTCAGCTTCAAAGAATGCCTTTTGCAGCTTTCCGACCAGTGGTGGGGCATCGCGCATAAAGGTGTCAATGATACGAATGATAAATGCCCGATTGCCCATGGATAGCTCCTCCAGAAGCTGCAGATTTGGCTTGGTAAGAGCTAATAAATCTGAATGCTGGCAATTCGAATGTGGCTCCTGGCTGCTAGAAATCAGGAAGGGCCACAAGTGCGCATAGAGGGCCGCTGGTTCCAAAGGTTTGTGCAGCACGACATCTGTGCTAGCAGAGAAAGGGTGCTCCATAGCAGCGTCTTCAGCCAAAGGGCACAGGGCTATCATGAGCGTTGGCACCGATGCCGGCCGCAAAGAATCAAGCTGACAAATCAAAGACCGGACATTGGCGTCGGAGTCGGCATCAAGGAGCACAACCTGGAAAGGTTGTGAACGGGCAGCGGTTATGGCCTCGGCGGCATTGGAGGCTGGCACCACCTGCACATGGATAACATCAAGTATTGCTGCGATTTCCTCGTAAAGGAATTCATCGGTACTGATGAGCAGTACCGGGCAGGGCTCAGGCGAGGAGATTTCCTCGGGCGGCGTTGGCAGGAGCTTTCCCGTTGACTTCACTTTCTAAAGTTAGTGAAGTAAGATCAGGAGGGGAAGCAGAACAAGCAGGTGGAGGCTTCACCAAACCACAAAGGGCCCAGCTAATGGCTTCTTGCGGGCCTCCGGAGCGTGCCCAATACAACGCGGAAACAACGGTTCCCGTTGGCAAAACGGAGGGGGCGCTGTACCTTGCTGCGGCCGCATGCTTCTTTGTACTGCTGTATTTGCCTCTACCGTTTACTGATGCCTCCCTCTTCCCCCCTCCGAACCGCCGATTTTCTGGATCAGATGACCCGCGTTGTGGAAGAGGCCCGTCGCGTGGCTCAGGAACGCTTTCGGACGTTAAACGAAGACCAGCTTAACCGTCGTCCGTCACCTAGCAAATGGAGCGTAGGCCAGTGCATGGAGCACCTGAACATCATCGGGGGTATGTACCTCCCCGTGATGAACCAGCGGATTCGACGGGCGCAGGAGCGCCGAACAACCCCAGCCGAGTACGTAAAAAATGGATTTGTCGGCCGGCGAATGACAGCCGCGATGCTCGTGCCAGCGCGGGAAAAGCCCTTAAAAACACCTCAGCAATTTGCCCCAAGCGGCTCGCGCTTGCCACGAACGGTGGTGGAAGTGTTTGTGCGGCAACTCGACGAACTGCTACATCTCCTGCAGATGGCTCGGGAGGTGAACATTAATACCGTGCGGATTCCAAACGCCATCATTCCGCTGTTGCGCCTGCGCCTAACGGATCAGTTTGCGTTCTTGATTGCGCACTTACAGCGGCACATAGCCCAAGCCGAACGCGTGCTGGATTCGCGGCCGCGTTAGGAGCAGCGGGCGTTAGGTGCCGAAGCAGATTGATAGGTTTTAGTGCTCGTGGTCGGGTGGAGGTGGAAGTTCTGCGGCGGCCCGGTGCAGCAATGCTGTGGGCACGCGCGGGTAGTGATGATGCACGTGGTGGAAGGCAAACGACGACATGACCGGCGTCCAGAATTGGGCCGCCGCGGCAGCGACGCGCACGGCTGGGTTGCGGGAAGCTAAATGATGCGGAATGTAAGCTGCCCAGATAGACAAGGTAGCGCTCATCACGAAAGCTACTGCCCAGTACACCAGGCCTATTAGGCTGCCCAGCCAGACATAAACCGCTAGAAACGCGACCAGCAATAGCAGCGTCAGGCCAGTCTCGATGAGCTGAATGCGGCGCGTGTGCGGGGCCATACGCAAGGACTCGCGGCGTAATGCCAGAATGTGGTAGGGGCCCTGCCACACCACGCGCCAGAAACGCCATGTGGCCGGCGCTCCTTCTGGGTCATCGGGGGTGAGGCAGCGGGCGTGGTGGCGCAGGTGCGTTACCTGCAGGCCGTGGCCGCTTTTGAGCAGCAGCAGCCCGCTCAGGGTCAGTACGCGGGCGTTGCGGGTCTTCGAAAGCCCTAGGGCTTGATGCATAGCGTCGTGCATTTGCACGAAGGTGGCTAGGCATACGGCTACGGCCAGTGGCACCGCCAGCCACCACCAGCCAGCCACAGCTGCGCCGATGTAAGCAGCCAGCAGCAGCCAGGGACGCAATAGCTCCAGCCAGCGTTGGGCAGGGGTAAGGCGCAGGTGAGCGAAGGCAGCGGAGGGCTTCATGGTGGTAGCAGCTAGCGAAACCCTAAGTTACTCACGCACTTCTTCCCGAAAGGGGCTTTTTACGCGCCGCCGGTGAGGCGAACAAGTATTGCAAAAAAGCGAAGCAGGGTGATGCCCTTGCTAAGAGCAAGCCCTGAAGCGGAGCAAATTGCTTATCCCAATACGAGTAAAAAGACCGTAACTGGGCTTGATAGGATGTGATTCGAAGCTGATTTACTTGCTGCGGCCCAGAAAATAAGTGGCTGCTATACGCCCGTTGCGCAGATCGTATTGGTGTCCGTACTGTCGCTCCAAATGCGCTGGCAACAGCTGTGAGGTGCTCAGCGCGAAAGCGGCCTGAAGTTGGAAGTTTGTCCAGCGGCGCGCCAGCCCCACGTCCAGGCCGACATCGAAACTGCGGATGTCGGCAGCAGGAGAAGATGAACTGAAGAAGCCGCCGCCGCTGGAGCCGCGGTAGCCATACTTAATAAGTCGCGCCCATTCATTCCGCTGATTGCCGGCCAGAGGCCCGCTGATATGGTCACGCTCCTCGCGATACAGTCGCCTGCCCGCCGCGCCCAGGCCCGTGTACGGCCCGACAAACAGTTGCCAGCCGTGGCTATGCTCACCAATGGGACTAAAAATCAGGTGCAGCGCCGCCTGCATGTACTGCAGGCGCAGGGTAGTAGCCGTTTAGATGCGTACTTCATTGGGAGTGCCGCGGTGATAAGTGCTGTCGGACCGGGTGTGGTAGCCTTTATCGACTAGCAGCAGACTGCTTTGCAAGCCGATGCGGTGACCTAGACGTATATCCCCCACAAAGCCCGTCTGCCAGCCAAGCCGTTCCCAGGTGCGCTCGGCAGGGCGCCCTTCGGTGTGGAGCCACGTGAGTGAGGTGCCTGCTAAGAGGCCAAACCGGAAACGGCCTTGGGCATGAGCTGAGGGGATAATGAAGGCAGGAAAACCAACGCTAGCGAGCAGCGATAAGCGGGTCAAGATCATTGCGCTCAGCATGGCAGTGGATTTAGAAGCGCCGCTGTACAGCATTTAGTGCCGGGCACGTTGTGGAATTGGTGGGGTTTTGGCATCCACTATTTATCATTTTGCCGCCACTTTCGCTTTTATATGCGCTCCACCCTCGTATTACTCGCCGCCTGGCTGTTGCTCATGGTTGTGCCTTCCAATGCATCGGCCCCGCCCGCCGGCGGCCCATACGCCGTGCAGTGGAAGCAAATCGACGCTCTGCTGGCGAAAGATCAAAGCGAATCGGCCCAAAAGCTGGTGCTGGATATCTACCGAAAAGCCCGCGAACGGCAGCAAACGGCTGATTACGTGCGCGCCTTGGTGTACCGCTTGCACCTGCTGAACCGGCGCGAGGAGGACGCCGACGTCAAAGGCATAGCGTTGCTCGAAGCCGACCTACCCACGGCTGCGTTTCCAGCCCGGCCGCTGTTGCATAGCCTGCTGGCCGAGCAATACCACCAGTACCTGCGCCAAAACCGCTACCGCCTGTACGACCGCACCAATGTGGTGCCAGCCGCGGATGCACTCGGCGCCGCCGACCTCCAGACCTGGGACGCCGCCCGCTTGGCCGCGCAGGTGGTGCGCCACTACCGCGCCTCGATAGAAACCGATGCCGTGCGCCAGCAGCAAACCGGCCTGAGCGAGCTGGGCCAGCTGGCCACGCCCGCCAATACCGCGGGCCAGCAGTTGCGCCCCACGCTCTACGACCTGCTGGCGCACCGCGCCATCGAAGGCCTCAACGACGACGAGCTGTACCTCACCCGCCCCGCCGAGCAGTTTCGGTTTACCGATGCCCAGCTGCTCAGCCCAAACGAAACTTTTGCGCAGCTTCCGCTTAACGCGCCGGCCGCCGACTCGCTTGATGGGCCGCTACACGCTCTGCACCTGTGGCAGCAGCTCACTGCCTTTCGACTGCGCAATGCCCAAAACCTATCGGCCCTGGCCGATGTGGAACGGTTGCGCCTCGCCTTCGTGCATCAGTATGCTGCTTTCCCCGACAAAACCACCTCCTACGCCGCTGCGTTGCGCCGTGCGCAGGCCCGCTACGAAGCCTTGCCGGCTTGGTCGAATTTTCAGGCTGAGCTAGCCGTAGTAGCGCGGCAGCAAAAGCGCCTACCCGAAGCTGTGGAACTGGCCCGCACCGCTGTGCAGCGCTTTCCTAAATCGGTAGGCGCGGCCCAGGCGCGGACGCTTATCGCCGAGCTGGAGCGACCTGAAGTGGAGGTGCAAGCAGCTGCCGTGCATCTGCCCGGCGAAGCCATGCTACTGAGCTTGCGCTACCGCAACTTGCAACAGGTGCACGGCTATGCATGGCGCATCCCGGCCTCTGCCATGCTGCGGGAGCAGCTTAATCAGCGCAACAAGGAACTGCCGAAAGCCTTTGCTAAAGTGCTGGCGCAAAAGCCTGCAGCATACTGGCACATGACCCTGCCTGGGCCTAAAGACTACCGTTCACACCGCGCTGAGCTGGCCGGCCCGCAATTGCCGTTGGGCCATTATTTAGTGGTGGTCAGCACCGCCTCCGAGCAGCCTGCTAAGTCGCGGCCGAACGAGGCCACTACTTACGCGTTTGTATCGGTGAGCGAGCTGGGAGTGATGCACCGCGCCGCGCCGGAAGGCGGGGCCGACCTCTGGACGGTGCACCGGCGTACTGGGCAGCCCCAGGGCGAGGTAACCGTACAACCGTGGTTTCAAGAGTACACGCCAAAAGGGTTGCGGTACGAAAAAGGTCAGGGGCAAACCACCGCGCCCGATGGCCACCTAGGCCTGCGCGCGCCTGAGCAGCCACGCCGATACCTGCGTGCCGTGCTGCTGAGCAAAGGCCGCGACTCATTGGTGCTGCAGGATCAGCTGAACTACTACAGCGTCGCGCCGCGTCCTGAGGGGCAGGACAAGCAGCAACGCGCCTTTATATACACCGAACGCGCCATTTACCGCCCCGGGCAGACGCTTTATTTCAAAGGCATCGTGGCCGAACGGCAGCAGGCCCGCAGCGCGGTGCTCAAGAACACGCAGGTGCGCTTACGTTTGTTGGATGTAAACGGTCAGCAGGTGCAGGAACTTCCCTTTACCACATCGGATTACGGCTCCTTTAACGGTTCGCTCACGCTGCCTACTGGCTTGCTCAATGGGCAGATGCAGTTAGTCGCGGTAACCACCGACTTTGGGCGGGAGCAGTGGCTGGGTAGTCAGGCCTTTGCCGTTGAGGACTATAAGCGCCCGACATTTTCCGTGACCCTAGACCCGGTGCAGGGTACGCCCCGCCTGGGCGACACGCTCTCGGTACGCGGTACGGCCACAGCCTACGCCGGCCCGGCCGTGGACGGCGCTACGTTACAGTACCGTGTGGTGCGCCGCACGGTGTGGCCGATGTTTGCCTGGCATGCGCTGGACTTCGGCTTTGGTGGAGGCCGCAGCGGTGCCCGACCGTATTTCCCTGGCCGGGGCGGGGCCGAACAGCAGATAGCTACCGGCACTGCTCACACCGATGCCCAAGGGCGCTTCCGCATCCGCTTCACTGCCACACCGCCCGACGAAGCTCTCAACCAGGATGAGGGCAACGAGGATGAGCAGGACGACTACCGCCCGCCGGGCCCGTGGCGGCCCACCTACGTATTTGAAGTAACCGCCGATGTCACCGACCCCAACGGCGAAACCCGCTCGGCTGAGCGAGGCATTTCGCTCGGAGGGCCTGCGTTGAATCTGGTTCTTAGTGGTCCGCAACAGGTCAATCAGCAACAGCTGACCGAGAACTTTGCCTTGCGCAGCCAGAACGCGACCGGGGAGCCGGTTCCCGCCACCGGCACCGTACGCCTGTACCGCCTCACCCCGCCTGCGCGCACTCTGCGCCCGCGCTTGTGGCAGCGGCCCGACCAAGCTGGCCTCAGCCGCGAGCAACACCAAGAGCTATTCTCGCTGGATGCCTGGCTGCGCGAGGATGACCCCGATACTTGGCCGCGCATAACGGTAGGGGAATGGTCTTTCGACACTAAAAAGGGTGCTGAGCTGCCAGAAGTAACCAAGGCCCTGGCTGCCCAAGCTCCCGGCGCTTACGTGCTCGAAGCTCGCAGCCGCTCCGGCAATGATACTGCCCAGACCCGCCTCGGCATTACACTCTACAATCCTACAGCCGCGCAGCCGCCGCTCCCTACGCCCGAATGGCTCGTAAGCCTGCAGGATACGGTAACACCGGGACAGGCTGCCCAACTGCTTATCGGTACTGGTTTTGAGGAAGTACGGGCGCGGCTTGAAGTGGAAAGCCACGGCCAGCTCCTGCGCGCCGAGTGGCTGACCCTGCGCCGTGAGCAGCGGCTCATCAGCGTACCTACCACGGCCACGGAAACTGGGCCGCTGCACGTGCGGCTGGTGTTTGTGCACGGGGGGCGCTTTTACCAGCAGGAAGCCATGGTGCAGGTAGCTGAGCGGCAACGGCCGCTGAATTTGTCTATCAGCACCTTCCGCGACAAGCTGCAGCCGGGCCAGAAGGAAACTTGGCGCCTTACTATCCGCAATAGCCAGAATCAGCCCGCCGCAGCGGAGCTACTGGCCTCGCTCTACGATCAGTCGCTCGATTACTTCCGGCCGCACGCCTTTGTGCGCCCAGAAGTGCCGGCGCCGTACTTCGGCGCGCGGTTTGGGTGGTCGGGGCAGTTTGGAATAGCATCCTGGGAGACGTTGTTCAATGAGTTTGGTGGTCGATCCGCAGGTGCGCAGAGCTACGACTATCCAGAACTGCGCACCACATACTGGCAATGGCGTCAGCTGCAGGATAAGTCGGGCACCACCAAATTTACACCTCCAGTCATCAAGCAAGATTCAGAGGTGATTGTAACCGGCAATGGCGGTGGCCGAAGAAGAATAGTACTGCGTGGAAACAGTAGTGTGGCCGCCCCGGCACCCATGGCTGCCATGGAAGCAGCCGACGCTTCCGCTGGCTTTTCAGCTGAAGAAAAGCAACTGAACGAAGTGGGGGTAACCGGTGCAGGTGCGCCGCAGCGACAGAAAGGACCCGACCTCGCCACTGTGCCCGTCCGCTCCGACTTCCGCGAAACGGCCATGTGGCAGCCCGCCGTGCGCACCAACAGTAAAGGTGAAGTGGTGTTGGAATTCCAAATGCCGGAAGCTGTGACGCGCTGGCAACTGCTCACGCTGGCCCACACGCCCGACTTGCAAACCGGCATGCTGGCCCGGCAACTCGTCACGCAAAAGCAGCTAATGGTGACACCCAATGCGCCACGCTTCTTCCGCGAAGGCGACCAACTGCGCCTGACGGCCAAAATCAGCAACCTTACCAGCAAAGCCCTGAGCGGAAATGCGCAGCTGCTGCTGTTCGATGCGCGCACCAATCAGCCCATCGACAAGCAACTATTGAAAGGCAATGGCAAGGAGAAATTCAAAGTAGGGGCGAACCTGAGCACCACCCTAGGCTGGGAACTGACCATTCCGGCCGGCCTAGAAGCCGTGACCTATCGCGTGGTGGCGCAGGCTAAGAATTTCTCCGACGGCGAGGAAAACACCCTGCCCGTGCTACCCAACCGGCTGCTGGTGCTGGAAGCGCTGCCGCTCACAGTGCGCGGCAACTCGGTGCGCGAGTTTGAGCTGCGTAAGCTGACCAGCACCACCTCACCCACACGCCGGACCCAGAGCCTCACGCTGGAGCTGACCAGTAACCCCGCCTGGTACGCCGTGCAAAGCCTGCCCTACCTGATGGAGTACCCCTACGAATGCTCCGAGCAGGTTTTCTCACGCCTCTACGCCAATACCCTCGCCGCCCGCATCGTGGAGCAGAATCCGCGCATCCGACCCATGCTGGACGAGTGGAAGCGGGCTGCCGTCAGCGGTGATAAGACAGCTTTACGCTCCAAGCTGGAGCAGAATCAGGAGCTGAAGGCCCTGCTGCTGCAGGAAACGCCGTGGGTGCGCGAAGGCCAGTCCGATACGGAACGCATGCGCCGCCTCGCCGACCTTTTCAACGAACCTCGGCTGCATGCCGAAACCCAACGCGCTGTTCATAAGCTGCAGGAACTGCAAAGCCCGAGCGGCGCCTTTCCATGGTTCAAGCAGATGCCCGACAACCGCTACATCACCCAACTGGTGGTAGCGGGCCTCGGCCGCCTGCGCAGGCTAGGAGCCTTCGATGCCCAAGCAGACGAACGCACGGCCGATATGCTGCGCCGGGCCATAACTTACCTCGACCGCGAAATGGCGGATGACTATGCCCGCCTGCGCAAGCAAAAAGGGGTGAAGCTGACCGATGACCACTTGTCCGACGTTGCGCTGCATACCCTGTACGCCCGCTCCTTCTGGGCCAGTGAGCTGGCGCCGTCAGCCGAGGCCAAGCCGGCTTACGAGTACTTCCGCGAGCAAGCCGCCACGTACTGGCCCAAGCGCAACCGCTACCTGCAAGGCTTCGCGGCCGTGGTGCTGCACCGGGCCGGCCAAGCCAAACCAGCCCGCGAAATCATCGAAGCCCTGCGCCAGAATGCCCTGCGCTCCGACGAACTGGGTATGTACTGGAAAGATGTACAAGCCGGCTTCTATTGGCAGCAGGCACCCACCGAAACCCAGGCCCAGCTCATCGAAGCCTTCGATGAAGTAGCCCAGGATCAGCAATCAGTGGAAGAAATGAAGCTCTGGCTGCTGAGCCATAAGCGTACGCACCACTGGGAAAGCACCCGTGCCACTGCCGATGCTTGCTACGCCTTACTACTGCAGGGCCCGCGTAACTGGCTTGACCCCGCCCAGCCGCTGCAAGTCACGCTCGGCACCCAAATCATCAATACTACCGAGGGGGGCCAAGCCGGCACGGGCTACTTGAAGCAAAGCTTTGCCAGCGCCGCCGTGACGCCCGCCATGGGCAAAGTACGCGTACAGAAAACAGATGCCGGCGTAGCCTGGGGTGGCTTGTATTGGCAATACTTCGAACAGCTCGACAAAATAACGCAAGCCGACAAAGCACCCATCACGCTCACGCGCCAGCTCTTCCGGGAAACACCTGGTGCTGCTGGCCCGGTGCTCACGCCCATGCAGATTGGCGCGCCGCTGCGGGTGGGCGAGGCACTGGTGGTAAGGCTGGTGTTGAAGTCAGACCGTGAATTGGAGTTCGTGCACTTGAAAGACACGCGGGCGGCCGGACTGGAGCTCATCAACCAAACCTCCGGCTACCGCTACCAGCAAGGCCTGGGCTACTACGAAAGCCCCCGCGACGCGGCCACCAACTTCTTTATGGATTGGTTACCGCGCGGCACGCATGTATTCGAATACCGCCTGCGTGCGGCCCAGGCCGGCGACTTTTCCTCGGGCATTAGCCAGGTGCAGTGCCTTTATGCGCCGGAGTTTACCAGCCACTCGGCCGGTCAGCGTCTGCGCATCGGGGGGCAGTAGCTTACTGATAAAAAGCACGCCGCGCATCACTAATTCATGCGATGCGCGGCGTGCAACACGTACCGGTGGGCTGCGACTATGCCAGCAATAAACTTACATGCCATGCGTATTGTGCCCTCTGTACCCGTCCGGCTGCTGTCTGTTGCCTGTGGAGTTTCCTTGCTGGTTGGGTGTGCAGTTTCTCGCCCCAGTGATGGGGAAGTACGGCCTGATCTGGCGGCGCTGGCCCGCAACGGCCGGACCGCGGTAGTAAACCGGGCCGTGCAGCCTTTGGAAGAAGCGGGCACCAGTGGCCTGCGCTTCGATTCACGCCCTCTGGATGGACTGCTCTGGCTGCCCGATGTCAGCTTCTCCAACGGCACCATCGAATTCGACGTGCGGGGCAAGGATACGTTTCAGCGCAGCTTTGTAGGGGTGGCTTTTCACGGCCAGAACGATTCCACGTTCGAAGCCGTGTACTTCCGCCCCTTCAACTTCCGCGCCGCCGACCCAGGACGGCGCAACCACGCCGTGCAGTACATCTCGCACCCGCAGCGTACCTGGAAACGTTTGCGCCAAGAACAGCCCGACGTGTACGAGGCCCCGCTGGTGCCGGCGCCAGATCCGGCAGCTTGGTTTCACGTGCGCGTGGTGGTGCAGGCACCACGAGTAGAAGTGTACGTCAACGACACCCCACACGCGAGCCTGCGCGTGACGCAGCTGCGCGCCCCGCAGGGCCAGCGGCTCGGTCTCTACGTGTCGGATAATTCGGATGGCGACTTTGCCAACCTGCGCATCCGGACCCAGCGCTAACCGCGCAGGTCGGCTGTCACTCTTTTGATAATAAACTGGCTCCTACAAGGCTGTTCAACAGCGGGTTTGTCACTTCCTTAGAATGGTGGTAATTTCGCGGTTCGGTTTTTTTAAGGAGGATTGCTGATGATACGAACCGCACTACTCACGGCCACTTTGGCCGCACTTGCGCTGACCGCCCACGCCCAGCAGGGCCGCAAACCTTCGGCGTCGCACACCAAGGCTTCGCACGCTAAAGCAGCCGATACGGCCGGCAAGGCTGCCATTCCGGTCGGGCCCGTATTGGCCGGTGAGGAAAAGCTTACGGCGCAGGAGCGCGCCGAGCGCACTTTCCTGATGCCTGTGCGCAAGAAGATGCCTTCGGTGCAGCCTGCTGAAGCTGCAACGGCATCGGAAGCCGGTGCGGAGGGGCACAAGACGTTGGCCATTGGGCCTCCCACCGCTGCGGAAGCCGCCGCTGAAGAAGCCGCCAAGACCGAAGCGGCTGAAGCTACGGCGCCGCGCACACGATCTTCCTCGTCGCGCCACCGGAGCAGCTCGCGGAGCCACAGCAGCCGGGGAAAGTCGTCTTCGGCCAGCCGCAATTCTTCAAGTAAAAAGAAGTCTTCCGCAAAGAAGGCTAGCAGCAAGAAATCATCGGCCAAGAAATCAACCAGCAGTAAGAAGAAAAGCTCCTCTTCGCGGCGTCGTCGGTAATCCGGATGCCACTTCTCAAAAGCATGAAAGGCCGCCTCAAGGGCGGCCTTTGTTATCCTGCTGGTTCAAAACCTTTCGCTTCAGTGGGTGCGGGTTGAACCACGTCTATGCTGTAGTGAGGCGTGGACCAGCAGCGAGGTGGGGCTCAGCATGTGAAAATTCAATCTCATAGTCTAACTGCAGGAGCGTATAAGTGCCATGTTGCTGCGTGAGAAAAGTTGCCTGCCAAATGCTGTTGTAGCCATACCCAAACCAAACTGCAACTTTATTGAGAAGCCCTGCTGGGCCATTATGGCCTGAGTAGTCCGCAGAAACAGAAAGCCGCAAACCCAAAGGCTGCGGCTTTGCGAGGTCAACGAGCACAGCACAGGTCCCGGGAATAAATCTCACTAAGAAAGGTGAAGTACCGATGCTGCGTATCGCGTCGTCAGAATACTTACACGTTCTGAGGCATCAGGCGCACCACCAGCCCATCTAGGCGGGGCGTGATGCGGATCTGACAGGAAAGGCGACTGCCGTTCGACATGATCGGCAACGACTCCAGCATGGCCATTTCGTCGTCCCCAGGCTCGGGTAGCTCGGGACCGGCTAGCACTTCTACGTGGCAAGTGCCGCACAGGGCCATGCCGCCGCAGGTAGCCTGAATGTCGTAGCCCGAGGCCTTCATTACCTCCATTAGGCTCAGGCTCATGTCGGTAGGGGCTACCAGTTCCACGCGCTGGCCGGGGGCCTCTTCTACGTATACGCGGACTTCGTTTACTTCTTCCAGGCTCATATCAGGAGTTACTCGTTTTCGATGTTGACTGCTCGTGACGCGTACGCGAACAAACGGCAGGTACTATTGCCGGTGCGAAAAAACGCAAAAACCGGGAGCCGACCTGCATCGGTGCCCGGTTCTTGTCTACGATAGAGCTGATAACCGCTTACAGCGTAGGTACACCGTTCACGGTGGTGTACTTCAGCACGTACTTCTTATCGGGGAACATGTACTTGTAAGCACCCTGGGCCATCAGGGCCGCCTCGTGGAAGCCGCACAGAATGAGCTTCAGCTTGCCGGGGTAAGTATTGATGTCGCCGATGGCGTACACTCCGGGCACCGAGGTTGAGTAGTCCAGCGTGTTCACCTTCACAGCGTCGTCTTCCAGCTCCAGGCCCCAGTCGCCAATTGGACCGAGCTTGGGCGTGAGGCCGAACAGCGGAATAAAGCTGTCAACGGTGATGGTGTTGGTAGAACCGTCGTTGGCGGTGATGGTAACGGCTTCTAGGTTTTCCTGACCGTGCACGTGAGTCACGTTGGAGCTCAGGACCAAGTTCACCTTACCGGCATCGTGCAGGGCTTTCACTTTCTCGGCCGAGTCGGCAGCGCCGCGGAAGGTGGTGCCGCGGTGTACCAGGGTTACCTGTTTGGCGACGTTGGCGAGGAAGATGGTCCAGTCAAGGGCCGAGTCGCCGCCACCGGCAATGACGATGCGCTGGTTGCGGAAGGTTTCCGGGTCGCGCACCATATAGTACACGCCGCGGCCGCCTTCGTACTTATCCAGGTCTTCGACGGCAGGCTTGCGGGGCTCAAAGGAGCCCAGACCGCCGGCAATGGCAATAGCCTTGCAGTGGATCAAGGTGCCATCGGTGGTGGTGAGGTGGAAGGTGCCGTCGTCCAGCTTCTCGAACTTCTCAACCCGCTCCCCCAGGGTGAAGGTGGGGTGAAAGGGCTCGATCTGGCGCATCAGGTTCTGAACCAGGTCGCCGGCCAGCACCTCGGGGTAGCCCGGGATATCGTAGATAGGCTTCTTCGGGTAGATTTCCGACAGCTGCCCGCCTACTTGGGGCAGGGCGTCGACTACGTGGCAGCGGAGCTTAAGCAAACCGGCTTCGAAGACGGCAAACAGCCCCACGGGGCCGGCGCCGATGATGCAGATGTCAGTGGAAATGGTAGGGTGCATTACAAGGGTAAAACAGGCGGCGGGACGGCTGCAAAACAGGCCGCTCTTCCGTTGGAATCAAGTAGATAACCACTGCCGGGGGCAAGAGGTTGCTGCGTGCGCAAAAACGTCGGCAAAGGTACGGCGCTTCGGTTAAAACATAGCCGCCCGGCCATAAAGAAGCCGTATCTGGGTCAGCCCGGGCTTTAAAGCACAACGGGCGGGCGCACTTCAGTGCGCCCGCCCGTTGGCTGGGAAAGGAATAGGTTAGTCCCGCAGCTCGATGCGCGTAAACTTGCTGGCTTTGTCAGTTACCAGGCGAGCAATGTAGAGGCCGCCACGGAGCTGGCCTTTCACAAACTCGTACTGGTATACCTGACCGACGCGGCCTTCGCCTTCGGCCAGTACAGCTACCACTTTGCCTTGCATATCCACTACTTCCAGGCGGTAGTGACCATCCTGGGGCAGCTCGAAGGCGAGGGTGGTGCGGGCAGCAGCAGGGTTTGGAGCTGCTGTAAGCACGGCATCAGACACCGTCCGGGTGCTGGCCGTAGCATTGCAACTGCCCAGTCGGTCGCCGTGGGCCAGGTGGTCGGCCGCGCCGGTGGCATCCACGCATAGTTCTCTGCCGTTGTGGCACACCATGACTTTGTCGTTTTTATTGCCACAGCGGACGTCGAGCACAGTGATAGTTACTTGAGCCGTTTCCACGCACATGTTGGCATCCGTAGCCGTCACCGTAAAGGTGTAGGTACCGGCTGTAGTAGGCGTGAACACCGGGTTGGCAGCGCTTGCGTTGCTTAGCCCAGTAGCCGGCGACCAGCTGTAGGTGGTGATGTTGGTACCGTTGGCTTGCAGGCGTACGCTTTGCGGACCGTAGCCCAGGTACAGGGTGTTGTTGTCGCCACCGGTGTACACGTTGGACATGGGTACCACCGTAATAGTGGGCGGCACGCAGGCGTACATGGGCGGCATGTCGAAGGCTTCCACTTGGTCACTGCGGCTGGTTGACAAGCCCTGCGACGCGCTGAAACCCAGGCCACGACGGGCAAATACCTGCCAGATCATTTTCTGGTTGGCGCCGCCATAGCGCAGCTGATCGGCCTGCAGAATGGCATCCCGGGCATTTACGAAGCCAGGGCTACAAGGCTGCAGCTTCAGGCCATCGATGACCAAGTACATGGCCATGTTGTTGCCTTTGGTGCCGTTGTAGAGGTCGGTGCTTACGCCATACTTGTTGATGAACGCCCAGTTTAGGTCCCACAGCATGGTAGCCCACACGAAGCCAATGCCGTGCGGCTGGCTTAGCGCGGTATTGTTGGTGGCGGCGTAGGTGTAATTATTCACCGCAAAGTCGGTGCTGTAAGGTGCCGGACGAATGCCGCGGGTCGTAGTAGGCTGGCCTTGGGCATAGGTGCCGATGCCGCGCACTTTGGCGCCCGTGTCGCCGGGCTTCATGGTCAGCATCAGCCCAAACCAGTCACTCCAGCCTTCGCCACCTTGCTCGGCATTGCTCAGGCAGCCAGAATTCAGTCGGCCGCCCGTAAGACGGATGGAAATACCGTGGCCGTACTCGTGAGCAATGATGCCGTTGTCGAAGTCACCGTCGATTTCCGGACCCGAGCCGTTGTTCTTCAGCGCGATGGTTACTTCCTGGCCTGCGTCCAGCTGCTGCCGGATGCTTTGGCCGTCAGCCTGGCTGATCATCACCGAGGGAATGGTAATGGCCGTAGTGGGCGTGCCACCCATGGCGCTGGGGGCGCCAGGTACGTTATTGATGACCACCACAGCCCGCGCGCCGGCTTGTTGGGCGTTGGCCACTTTCAGCCAGAAGTCGCAGTTGCCGCGGTACACCACGGCAATGTTGCCGCTGATGTCGCTGCCGTTGGTCAGCGTGCCGCAGCCTTCCTGGCTGGTGCCGGTGCTGGAAGCTACCAGCGCCAGCTTGCCGGTAATGGGCGTAGGCGTCAGACGCGGTCCGAACGTGGCCTCTACGGCCGGATAGAAGCCAGCCACCGCCGCAGGCGAAGTCACGCGGAACATTTCCCGGTCGGGAATGCCGCTCCACAGGTACATCTGCATGCGCGGGCGGTTGCCGTCGGTGGGCGTGGAGAAGTTCGCGTTGTTGCGCGTGGTGGCGATGTTGCGGCTGTCTTGGGCTTCGGCGCGCACGTCGTCGTTGCCGGCGCCGCCGCGGCTGTAGTTGTTTACCTGGAAGTTGCCGCTGGCCTCGTCAAAGCCATACTTGTACCACACATCGTGCATGATGTTGCTCCAGTAGAACAAGTTGGTAATGGCCGCGTCCCGGTAGGTCACCGGCTGCTGGGTGAAGTCGATGGGGAAATCAAACAACAGTGAAGCACCGCCATTGGGGCTGTAGTTCGTGCCGAGCGTATTGTTGTTGTTGGTAGGGTCTTCGTAGGCGTGCACGTTGTTGCCACGCGTGATGGTGTATTCCGCACCCGCCACACTGTTGACGTCGTGCCAGCCGTAGGGCGAGGCCACGGCATCGGCAACTGTGCCGCTCACAAACTCGCGCGGGCCGTGGCTGGGGCTTTCGTAAGGCACCGGGAATACGTGGTAGGCGTTTTCGGTGGGAGTGGCAAAGGGTACCGCCACCGTGCGGGCCAGCAGCGGAGCAGCTATCTGGCGCTTGCCATCAATGAAAGTGCCGCCTGCACCGTGGTTGTCGAATTCGCAGTGGGTAACCAGGTTGTTTTTGTCGAGCACCTGGCCCGAACTAGCATCCAGCCGGATGGTCCACCAGTTCTGAGCGTCGAGCTCGTAGATGGATACTTCCCAGGCCAGCTTTAGGCTGCCGTCGGGCAGGGGCTGGTACACTAGCTTCGCCGGAATGGGCTCCAGCGAGATACCGCCGGTGCTAAACACGGTTTCGCGGTTGGGCTCGTTGCTGCGGCTGCGCACCGTCAGTGATTCTCTTACGCTCAGACCCAGGTGCCGGGCGGCGGCGGCTACGGCGGCGTCGGCCGCCATGATGTCCTGGGAAGCCTTCGCTTTCCGCCCTAGCTCGTGATAAAACCGGTTACCCACGCTCACCACCCGGTCGTCGCTGGTCATGTTGATGGTGGATACGGCACCATGAATTTCGATGCCGCGGTAGCGCTGCTGCACATAAAGGTGCCGCAAGCCATTGCTGGTGGTGCGGGCCTCGCTGCTCAGGGCTAGGTCCGTTAAGTCTTCATCAGCTAGCTGGAGTGCCTGTTTGTTTTGGCGCAGGTGCTCAATCGCAGCCTGGGGGATGTTTTTGGCGGGAACGGCTTGTCTATTTTGCCCTATGGCGGACTGAGTACCCGCCAGCAGGGCGGCCAAGAGCAAAGGCCGGTGCAGGAAGCGTAGCAAATGGGTCATAAGTAGTGGGTTTGGTTTGTGATGAATGAATGTATTAATTTATTATCATAAATAATATGAATTTTGCAATAAATGCAAAAGCCAACAAATTGTACTATTTGCGTCGTTGTGGGCCTGCATCAGTACCAGCGGCCATCAACTTGCACCTGAAAGGGTAAGGCTCAGCAACGACGTATTTACCTTTGTGCTTCAAGGTTACATAATTGATGATGAGGTTGATGGTTCATCCATGATAGTTATTGTTGAGTAAATAGTGGTTTGTGCCTGTAACAGGCTGTTAAATGCGGCTAACCGTGTATAATAATGCCAAATTGCAGTTGGCAAAGACAGGCAAGGGGTAGAAACAACCAAGCCGGCCCGGATTCTGATCCGGGCCGGCTTGGTAAAAACGGTGGCTAATGATTACTAGCGGTGGCGTCGGTTGTTGCGGTCGTCGTCATCGTCGCGGGAGCGGTTGCGGCGGCTGCCGTAGCCATAGTCATCGTCCATGCTGTCGGTAAATTCGCCTCCGAACGATGAACCGTAAAGCGAGGTGTCATAGGAGCCGTAAGCCGAGCCATAGGTCAAGTTGCCGCGGCCACTCATGTCTTCAGTGTTGCGGGTGTCGCGGCGGCTACCGCCCCGGTAGTTGTCGGTGTTGTCGTAGCTGCTGCGCGCATCGTCGCGGCCGCTTCGCCCACCGGCATAACGCTCCATATCCCGGCTGAAGGATTGGTCGCGGCCACGCATACCGCTGCCGCGCGACTCGTCGCGGAAGTTGCTGCGGCCGTAGCCGTCGGTGTCAAAATCATCCGATGAGCCGCCCCGGCCCATGTTGCCCCTGCCGCCGCTCAGGTTGCCGTAAGAGCCCTGGTCGAAACCACCGCGCTGGTAGCCTGAGGAGCCACGGTCGTAATTATTGCGGCCATAGTCCATGCCGCGGCCCTGCGTTTGCCCGCGGCTGCCCATGCCCGACGAGTAGCCACGGTTGTCATCGTCCATGCCCGGGCTCATGCCAAAGTCGGAGCGCGAACGAATGCGGTCGGCCCCCGAATGCTGGTCACCGGAGTAGCCCTGGCCGCCGAAGTCTTCGGAGTAGCGGTTTGAACTCATGCCGCGGCCGTAGCCCCCTTGGCCGGAGTACATGCGGCTGCGGTCGTCCTCGTCGCGGCGGTTGCGGCCGGAGTCAGGCCGGCTGTATCGGTCGCGGTCGGAGGAGTTGTAGTCGTTGCCGGAGCGCTGGTCGCGGCCACGGTTATTATATCGGTCCTCGTCGCGGTACTGATCGTAATTTGCCATGGTACGAAAGGGTTTTGGTTAGGCCTTGTTCTACCCGCCACCCCGGCGAAAGGTTGCTCGCCCGAGCGCCTCGCTAAGCTCCTTATACAAGCCTAAATCTTGACATCAGCTTGACGGAGCTTGGGCACCTCGACCAAGCAGCCAAGCTGGTTTCACCAGGAATTTGTTGCGTGATTTATTTAAATAATAAAAGAGGCATAGCGGCAGTCTGATTTTTCTTAGCAACTTTTATATCAGGATTTAACAAGGTGAGTGAAGACCCTCTATCCTAACTAGAAAGCCCTGGTGCAAGCCAGGGTTTTTTTGTTGGCATTACTCCCATGGGCGCAAGGGGTGCAGCCATAGGTTAAGAAATTGTTACCTACTTTTGGGCATGAGCGTTCCTCAGTCACCCGAGTCGCGGACGTGGGCCCGGCATGCAATCGACAAAGTGCTTTTGCTGGCGTTGCTGCTTGTCATCGGGCTTAGCATGCGAGCTTGCGTACGCAGCGTGGCCGATGCAATTGGGCTGGGAAACCTGACGTCGGAGGAGCGGGATGCCCACGAACGCGCGGCTCTTTCCTCCGATTAGGGCTCCACGGTCAGGACCATTCAGCGGCGGCTGTGCCGGCCACCCTGTGGCGCCAATACCAGCAATAGCGGGCCACAATGCCGCAGGCCAGGGCGCCAGGCTTTATCTTCGTAGTCGATACGATTAGCAGCACAGCAGCAGTGGGGCCGGACGCACAGCGCAAGATTATTCACCTCGACATGGACGCGTTCTACGCTTCCGTGGAGCAGCGCGACCAGCCCGAACTGCGCGGCAAACCCGTAGCCGTGGGCGGCTCGCGGCAGCGCGGCGTGGTGGCAGCGGCCAGCTACGAGGCCCGCCAATTTGGGGTGCGCTCAGCCATGGCCTCCGTCACAGCCTTGCGGCGTTGCCCGGAACTGGTCTTTGTGCGGCCCCGCTTTGAGGTGTACAAAGCCATTTCGCGACAAATACGTGCGATTTTCGCCGAGTACACGCCCCTTATCGAGCCGCTCTCCCTGGATGAGGCTTACATGGACGTAACCGACAACCTAAAGCAGATAGCGTCAGCCACGCAGATAGCACGCGAAATTCGAGCCCGCATTTGGGACGAAACCCAACTCACAGCTTCAGCGGGCATTTCTTACAATAAGTTTCTAGCCAAGTTGGCTTCGGATTACCGCAAGCCGAACGGGCAGTTCGTCATCCGGCCGGAGCAGGGCCTAGCTTTTGTAGAAACGCTGGAAGTAGGGCAGTTTCACGGCATCGGAAACGTGACGGCCGCCAAGATGAACCAGCTGGGCATCTTTACCGGGCTGGACCTGCGGCAGCAGTCGGAAGCGTTTCTGCGGCAGCACTTCGGCAAGGCAGGCAGTTACTATTACGCCATTGCCCGGGCCGAAGACCACCGCCCCGTGGTGCCGGACCGCGTGCGCAAATCCGTAGGCTCCGAAACCACTTTCGAGCAGGACCTGACTACGCTGGAGGAGCTGGTAGCTGGCCTGCAGCCCTGCCTGGAGGAAGTGTGGGAATATTGCCAGCGTACCGGCGTGCTGGGCCGCACCGTGACGGTGAAGGTGAAGTACGCCGACTTTCAGCTCATCACCCGCAGCCGGACCAGCCTCGGGGCTATACCTAGCCGCGGGCTGCTGGAGCGCCTCAGCTTGGATCTGATACATGGCCTGCTGCCTCTGCCCAAAGGCGTACGGTTACTGGGTGTGTCGCTGTCGAACTTGGAAACCACTGAGGACATGGTGGGCCGGCAGCTGATGCTGACTTTTTAGTGACTGGCTGCTGCCTTGCGGGTACTGCGCTTGGGGGCCGCTTTGGTCTTACGCTTGCGCCGCGGCTTGCTCAGGCGCTGGCGTTCGGCTTTGCGTTCGGCGCGGGCCTCCAGGCGCTGGGGCATCCGGGCCATGAGCTGATGCCGCACGAACTGCGCCAGATGGGAAAGCGGAATGGAGTGCGCAGTATCCAGCAGCTTGCTGATGGCACGCCGGGGAAGCAGGTTCACGTGGTGCAGGCTGTAGTTCTGCATCAGATACTGCTTTACTTCCGAGAGGCGCAACAAACCCGCTACGCCGGCGCGCTCCACGGCGGCGTTATACTGAGCCGGGCGCTGGGGGCGCAGGCCAGCCGGAGTGGCTACCAGTATGCCTACCCATTCGGGCAGTAGCGGGAGCAGCTTTGGTACGTGCTTTTCCGTCACCACAAAGGTGACAAAGTCGTAGGCCCGGGTGTAGCAGGGGAGTTGCTTGGCTACGCGCAGCAGCGTGTCATTGTCGCCTTTTATCTCGTAGCCGTGCATGAATTCGGACCGGATGTGTACTACATCGGCGCGGGTGGTGGCAGTCGGCAGCTCATCGACGTAGACGCCGTCGGTAAGCAGCGGATACAGCAAGGCACGAATTTCCGGGTCGTTCATGGAAGCAAGAGCCAACAGCACGCGGCTATCCGGCGGGTGGCAAAGGCCTGTGATTCAGCAAAGCTACGAGTGTGAGTACACTTCCTAAGCCTGCGTCGGTAGAAAATAAATAGTAAATATTTAATAATTATGCTTGCCGAGTAAGTCGTCAACGTTGCTTGCTATTCTGGGTAAAGGAAGTAGGATTGACTAATAAAAACAGGGCGAAGCTGGCTAAAATAGCAGCATTTATTGGGATATGTTCAAAAGAATGGGTGTAAAATTTTATTTCTCATTTGCAAAAACCATTTACAGTATGGAACCCGTAAATAAACCAGCCGCCGTAAGAAACACACGCTTGCAAGGAGGACAGTAGTGCTTGTCGCTGCTGGTCAGGCCAGGCCGTAAATGGCATGGGGTGAAATTGAACTTTGGCTAGTTCAGCTCTTTCGGGTGGGGTGCTTTTTCCGGTCATTGTTCACTCCAACCAACTCCCTACATGACCAAACATTTATCGGCGTTCGTCTTGGCATGCCTGACGAGCAGCAGCCTGCTGGCCCAAGCCGTGGTAGACCCCGAAGTTCGGGCTGCCCTACAAGCCAACCCCACCGCCTCGGTCGTAATTACTTTCCACGGCAACGGCGCTCCGGCGCCGCAGCAACTGAGCTTGCTACAGCAGTTGGGTATCACCAAAGGCATTACGTTCCGGGCGCTGCCCATCGTAGGAAGCCTGGCTACCTCTGCCCAGGTACAAGCCCTGGCCCAACGCCCCGAAGTCCGTTCCATCTTCCTTAACAAACGCCTCTCGTACTACAACTACAACGACACGCACCTGACTGGCGTGAAGCGCCTGCGCCTCGATCAAACCCTGACTGCCCGCAATAACGGCCTACCCGTATCGGGTAAAGGCGTGGGCGTAGTGGTCAACGACAGCGGCGTCGATGGCACTCACGACGACATTAAGTACGGCCCGCACCTGGTGCAAAACGTGCTGGGCAGCACCAATCTGCAGGCTTACAGCGACCTGCTGCCCGTGACGTACGTGGAAGGAGTGGTGAATACCGACACCAACTCGGGCCACGGTACCCACTGCGCCGGCACCATCGGCGGCAATGGCGCCAAATCCAGCGGCAAGTACGAAGGCGTAGCGCCCGGTGCTTCGCTGATCGGCTACGGTTCGGGCGGCGCGCTGTTCGTGCTGGACGGCATCGGCGGCTTCGACTACGCCCTCACGCACCAGGCGCAGTACAACATCCGCGTCATCAGCAATTCCTGGGGCTCATCAGGTGATTTCAATCCCGAGCACCCGATCAACATCACTTCCAAGAAAGCCTATGACCGCGGCATCGTAGCGCTGTTTGCGGCCGGCAACGAAGGACCCAGCTCCGATACGCACAACCCCTATGCCGTGGCGCCGTGGGTTATTTCGGTGGGCGCTGGCGACAAGAATGGCAAGCTGGCCGATTTCTCGTCGCGCGGCGTGAAAAACGAAAGCGGCACCTTCACCATCGATGGTCAAAGCTGGACCTTCGAGAACCGGCCCATCATCGTGGCCCCCGGGGTAGATGTGGTTTCAACCCGCGTCATCGCGCCGGTGGCTTCGCTGGGCGCACAGATGGATGTGGAGCAGCTCGAGCCAGCCCACGTGCCTTTCTACACCCACATGAGCGGTACTTCCATGGCTACACCGCACGCCGCGGGCGTAGTGGCGCTGATGCTGGAGGCCAAGCCTTCGCTCTCGCCCATGCAGGTAAAGCAGATCCTGGAAAAGACGGCTACCAACATGCCCGGCCGTGAGTCGTGGGAAGTGGGCGCCGGCTACATTAATGCTTACGCCGCCGTGGATCATGCTTTCCAGAGCACACCTTACGGCCCGACGGTGAATCTGACGCGCACGTTCAACAGCAGCGTTAATTCTCAGATTACCAATACGCCGTTCAGCGTCAACTACAACCCGCTGACTACGGCTGCCAACAGCACCACCTTTACCGTGGGCAGCGGCGTAACCAGCTTAGAGGCTAAGGCTATTGCCGCTGGCACCGTGGGCGAAACCGGCAACCCCGTGAACCTGGTGCTGATTGCGCCCGACGGCACCCGCTACAGCTCGGGCATTAGCGCGCTGTTTGCTTTGTACTACGACCGCGGCGTGAGCGTGGCGTCGCCGGCTCCTGGCACTTGGAGAGTGGCCATTGAGGGCTTGCGCGGTGCAGTAGCGTTGCCCGAAAACATCCGCGGCAACATCAGCATGCTCACCGCCGCCGGTACCGCTGGTCTGGCCGACATTGCTGGCCACCCGGCTGAAGCCGCTATCAAAATGGCTGTATCCTCGCGGCTGGCAGATGGCCTGAGCGGTGGGTTCCGGCCCAACGATGTGCTGACTCGCATTCAGCTGGCCGATTATCTGCTGATGGGCCAGGGCGTACGCCAGTTCCTGCCCACCAACGGCACCCGCAATTACACCGATGTACAAGGCCGTGACCTGCTGTTGGCCGAATCGGTAACGGCCCGTGGTGCTGTTTTGCGCGACCGGGAGCACGCTTTCCGCGGCGTAATGATGCCTTCGGCTACGGGCCAGTTTGCGCCCACTGCCGCCGTCAACCGTGCCGCCTTGGCTTACTCGCTGGTACAAGGTCTGGGTCTGCAGCAGCAGGCATTGGCTCGCACCGGTCGCGCCGTAACGGTAACCGTGGATGGCCGCAGCATTCCAGTAGACGATGCCAGCCAGATTCCGGCCGGTATGGAAGGCTACGTGAGTGTAGCGCTGGAGCTGAACCTGATCAACGCTTTCTACACCCTCACCCAGGGGCCCTTCGATCTGCAGCCCAAGCTGCATGCCACCTTCAAGCCCATGCAGGTCGTTACCCGTGGTGACTTCGCCGTCATTGTGACGCGCACCTTCGCGCAGTGGGAAGCGCTAACGCAGCCGGCCGCTCGCGGCACGGTAGCCAGCCAAGCTACGGCCACGATGGAGCAAGGTACTTTTGCTTACCCAAACCCCTTCGCTGGCAGCACCACCATCACTTACACCGTGCCGCAGGATGGCTTCGTGACGGTAGAGGTGTACAACGTGCTGGGGCGCAAGGTGCGGACGCTGGTAGCCAAGGCGCAGTCGGCTGGGCAGCATGAAGTGAAGCTGGATGGCAATGGCCTGTCGAGCGGGACTTACATGTTTAAGGTTCAGACCGGCAAGCAAGTAACTTCCAAGCAATTGGTAGTGCAGTAAGCCGCTGCCGCCTTTCAAACACAAAGCCCCGCTGAATTCAGCGGGGCTTTGTGTTTATGGCTTTTCATTAATAGTTATGCGAAGCGCTGTCAAATCATGACAATAAGAAACTTAACTCACCCGAATTGTAGCTACTGCACCAGAATCATGGCGGTGGAAGCGGGCAGCACCAGCGGCGCGGTCGTTTGTTGCAGCTTCTCCAGGCCCTGCTCATTCAGCTGGTCGCCGCGGAGCACCACGGTGTAGCTACCGGCGGGTATGCTGATTTGGGCGTCTTGGCGGTTTCCATTGAAGAGCACCACAATGTTCCGCCATTTATCCCCGCCGGCGTGGTCGCGGAGGCGGTAAGCTATGGTGCCGGCGGGCGGATTGGGCAAAAACTCTAGGTGGCGCTGAATCAGCTCCTGGGTGGGCAGGCGGAAGGCCGGATGAGCGCGGCGCATGGCAATGAGGCGGAGGTAGAAGTCGTATACGGCGGCGTAGCGCTGCTTGCGGCCCCAGTCGAGCTGGTTCACGCTGTCAGGCTGATTGTAAGAATTGTGCGAACCGCCCTTGGTACGCAGGAACTCGTCGCCGACGGGCAAAAAGGGTACGCCCTGCGAGGTAAAAACGATGGTGTTGCTGAGCACATCCATTTTGATCAACTCAGCTTCGGAGGCGCCCGGATTAGCTACCTGCAGCTTGTCCCAGAGTACCCGGTCGTCGTGGCAGGCCACGTAGTTGATGGCCTGCGCCGGCGTGGCTGCCCACGGCGCTTGCGAGTAATTGACCTTCCGATAATCGAGCTGCGGGTGCCGGGTGGCAGCCACGATGCCAAACTTCACGCTTTCCTCCAGCCCGCGTTGGCCGCTGGCAAAGCCGGGCTCGGTCTGACGGGCCCAGTGGCCTTTCACGCCGTCGCGCAGCTCATCGCCGAAGGCAGCCACGCGGTCAAGGCGCAACACGTTGGCCTTCACGGCGCGTTGCGCTTCCGGCAAGGGGCTAGCGCCGGCGGTCCAGCCTTCGCCGTACACGAAAATGGAACGGTCCTGCTGATCCAGCGCCGTACGCACGGCGCGCATGGTTTCGAGGTCCAGAATACCCATCAGGTCAAACCGAAACCCATCCACACGATATGCGCGGGCCCAATACGCGACGGATTCCACAATGAGCTTGCGCACCATGGGCCGTTCGGAAGCGACTTCGTTGCCACAGGCAGCGGCATCGGACAAGCGGCCATCCTGGGTATGGCGGTAGTAGTAGCCGGGCACCAACTGCTCGAAAGGGTGACGGTTAGCGCCGGCGGTGTGGTTGTACACTACATCGAGCACCACACGCAGGTTGTGGCGGTGCAGTGCCTGAACCAGTTGCTTAAACTCGTGGATACGGGCCGTAGGGTTGGCGGCATCGGAGGCGTAGGAGCCTTCCAACGCAGAGTAATGCAGCGGGTCGTAGCCCCAGTTAAAGGGGCGCTTCGTGGGCGAGAGGCTTTCATCGATGGAGGCGAAATCGTTGGTGGGCAGCAAGTGCACGTGAGTCAGGCCCATTTCCACGAGGTGGTCGAGGCCGGTACGTACGCCGCCCGGACCGCGGGTGCCGGTTTCAGTGAAGCCGAGAAACTGGCCTTTCTGCCGGATGCCCGACTGGGGGTGCACCGACAAGTCGCGCACGTGAATCTCACCGATGACAATGTCGGTGGCATGCCTGAGCGGTGGGCGCTTGTCTTGTGCCCAGCCGGCCGGGGTTACGGTCTCCGGGTCGAGCCAGGCGCCCCGCACACCGTTCAGGCCTACCGCTTTGGCATATGGGTCGGCTACTTCAGCCAGCGTTTTGCCGCCGATAGTAGCCTGCACAGTATAGAAGCCGGTGGTGCCGACGGGCAATGAGTAAGTCCAGGTGCCTCCTTCGGCTTTGCGCATGGGAAAAGTGGCGCGGGCCGAGCCGCCGGTCCCGGCATCGTAGATGCGCAACTGTACGGCCTCGGCCGTCGGCGCCCACACACGCAAAGTGCCCAGCTTTTGGGCAAACGTCAGGCCGAGGTCAGTTCCGTTGTAGACCGGGTATTGAGCGAAGTCGGGCAGCGCTTGGGCCACAGTAGCAAAAATGGGGCGAAGCAAAAACAGCAGGGAGAGCAGCAGGAGGCGGTTCATGCCCGCAAGTTCGGGCATGACAGCAGTAGAAAGAGTAATGAAGTGTTGCTATTTGTTGCGGAGTTTATTTATGCTGGTCGAGTCGCAGAATTAGTGGCTGAAGCTTGCTGCCTTCTCAAATGAGGAACGGGACTATTTGTAGCTCCAATTAATAAGTACGCCACTCGGGCCGAAAGAATAGCTCGGCCAAACTGCCGCGCTAAAGGAGCAACTTCCGACCCTGCAAATCCTCCTTAAGGCGAGCCATCAATATAGGTTTACTCGCTATCAGCAAACCGCCTACACTTACCCTAGCGTATAGCTGCTGACTCCGCCACGCCGGCTTACCTGTTTCTTATGCGTTTTTCCCGTTTGTTTTCCGTTTCAGCCGGCCTGGTGCTGGGTGCTGCGCTGCTGATAGGCGCCGGCGAATACGCCACCGCCCGCCCGAGCCTCCGCACCGCCGACATAGCCTACGTCAACCCCCAAGCCCCTGACTTCGACGCCGAGCGGCATCTGCTTGATGTATATGCACCGCGGCGGCGTTCGGCTACGGCGCTGCCCGTAGTAGTATTTATCCACGGTGGCAACTGGAACAGCGGCCGCAAGAACATTTACGCCTACATCGGGCGCCGCCTCGCCAAACAAGGGGTGGTAGCCGTTATCATCAATTACCGCCTTGCACCGCAGGTACAAGTGCCCGCCATGGCCGACGACTGCGCCCGCGCTGTGCTTTGGACGCAGCAACACATCGGCGAGTACGGCGGCGATGCGCAGCGCATCTTCACCATGGGTCATTCGGCCGGCGGCGGACTAGCGGCCTTGCTGGCTACTGACGGCGAACTATTCGCCCGCCACGGGCAACCGAAAAACCCGGTACGTGGCGCTATTCTTAACGACCCGGCCGGTCTCAATATGTATAATTACTTGCTGCGCCTGCAGTACCCCGGCGACGAGGATTACTATACTTCCTTCGGTCGCGACTCCAGCGTGTGGCGAAAGGTGTCGCCCTATCACCACCTGACGCCGCAAAGTCCGCCGTTTCTTCTCTTCGTCGGCGGCAAGTCGTACCCCTCGATTATCAATAGCAGCGAGGAGTTTCGGCAGCGGCTGCTGGCGCTGGGTCACACGCCCGGTTATACCCTGCAGCCCACCCGAAGGCATGTGCCCATGATATTGCAGATGTATTGGAAGCGCAACATCATCTACCGACAGCTGCTCCCGTTTGTGGGAGCAGCGCCGGAAAACGTGGCCAGGCAACAGACGGCGCCTTATGGGAAGATGCCCAGCGACTGATAGCTGATGCCTATTTTTTCGATGGCGCTGTAGAAAGCTGCCGTGCGCATATCGGTGATGCCTTTTATCTGGTTCATCACGCTCCGAATTTCGTGGTAGGCCAAGATCATGGTGTCTTCCAGGCCCGAGCGCACAAGGCTGATTTCGTCGGACCCGCGCACAATCAGGTCGCGCTCCTGGGCGCTGATGCTCTTGCCGGTGGTTTGCTCAATGGTGTTGACCAAGCGGCGCAGCGAGGCTTCTTCTGCGCGCTTGCCCATGCGGCCGAAGCGCACGTTGGAAAGGTTCTTAAGCCACTCGAAGTACGAGACGGTTACGCCGCCGGCATTCAGGTACAGGTCGGGCAGAATTACCACGCCGCGCTCCAGCAGGATCAGCTCGGCACCGCGCGTCACGGGGCCGTTGGCGCCTTCGGCAATGACTTTGGCCTGAATGCGGCCAGCGTTGCCTTCGTGAATCTGGTTTTCCAGGGCAGCTGGCAGCAGCACGTCGCACTCGCGCTCCAGCAGCGTGGCCGAGTCCCCAATATTTTCGGCGCCGGGAAAGTTGAGAATGGAGCCGCTGTCGGTGCGGTGCTTCATCACGGCTTCTACGTCGAGACCATCGGCGTGGAACAGGCCGCCTTCGCGCTCGGCAATACCGGTAATGATTGCGCCTTCCTGCTGCAGGAAGTGCGCCGCGTAGTAGCCCACGTTGCCGAGGCCCTGTACGATGATCCGCTTGCCGGCCAGGCCAGTGCTCAAACCCAGCGGCTTGAGCATTTCCTCGTCCGCAAATAGCTCGCGCAGCCCAAAGAACACGCCCAGGCCGGTGGCTTCGGTCCGGCCCCGGATGCCGCCCTGGCCTACGGGTTTGCCCGTGACGCAGCCCAGCGCGTTGGTGTCACCGTACTTAAAGGCGAGGTAGGTATCGGCTATCCAAGCCATTTCGCGGCTGCCCGTGCCGTAGTCGGGTGCCGGCACGTCGGTGCCCGGCCCAATGAGGTTTTTCTTGATCAGCTCGCTGGCGTAGCGGCGCGTCACGCGCTCCAGCACGTCCACCGGCGTGGTACGAGGGTTGAGTTTTACACCGCCCTTGGCGCCCCCGAACGGTACGTCCACCAAGGCGCATTTGAAGGTCATGAGCGTGGCCAGAGCTTTTACTTCATCTTCGTCCACGTGCACGCTGTAGCGAATGCCGCCTTTGCTGGGCAGCTTGTGGTGGCTGTGCTGTACCCGAATGCCCTCAAATACCTGTACGTGGCCATCCACCTCCACCGGAAAGTTTACCTTATAGATGCTGTTGCAGGCCTTGATCTGCGCCAGAATGCCTGGGTCAAGCTTGGAATGGCGTGCAGCTTGGTCGTAGAACTGCAGTACGCTGTCGTAGAAATCTTTTCCCTGGATTGGCTGGCTCATACGAACTAGGATTAGGGTGGGAGTATCTTGGTTCCAACGAGGAAAAGTACAGTTCAGTTGTGGGGAAATGATAAATCAGGCCTTTGTTACAGCAGCCAAACCCGTTGATACTTGGAAGCGTGCTAAGTGGCATCAGACTGCCCGAGATGCGAGAAATTCCTGCACCTCGGCCTCCGTGATGGTGGGCGTGGCACCCGGGTACGTGGCTACTAGTGCACCAGTAGCACTGGCAAATCGGAGGCATGCCCCCGGTTCCTGACCGACCAACCAGCCTTTCAGCAACGCTGCCAGAAAAGAGTCGCCGCTACCGATGGTGTCGTGCACCTGCACTGGTATGCCGGCGGTCCGGTAAAGCTGACCACCGGTCCAGAGCACGGCGCCTTCAGCGCCGCGCGTGACGCACACCGCTTGCAGCTGAAATTGCTCGGCCAGCCACTGCATGGCGGCGGCTTGGTCGGTTTTCAACCCGAACCAGCCCATGATTTCGGCCAGCTCGTGGTGGTTCATTTTGACCAAATCGGTTTGGCCAAGCAGCTGCTCCACGTAGGCGCGGCTGTAGTGCGGCGGCCGCAGGTTTACATCAAACACACGGAAGCGGGCCCGCTCGAGCAACCGATGCAAAGTTTGGCGGGTGACGGTGCTGCGGGCTGCCAGGCTCCCAAATACGAATACATCGGCTTGGGCTACCAAGGCATCCAGCGCGGCATCGGGCTGGATATAGTCCCAGGCCACGGGCTGTACAATATCATAAGTTACTTCGTTGGCGTCGTCTACGTTGGCGTGTACCACGCCTGTCCGGTGGTCGGAAGCGAGCTGTACGGAATCGGTGCTTAAACCTTTGGAAGTGATAAAACGGCGCAGTTCCGCGCCTAGGTCGTCGTCGCCGGTACGGCTGATGAGCTGCGCCGGCACGCCAAACTGGCGCAGGTGCACCGCTACGTTGAAGGGCGCGCCGCCGGGCTGTTTGCCGGAGGGAAGCACATCCCACAGAACTTCGCCAAAGCAGACAACTTTAGGGTTGGACATGGAGGAGGTCTATTTGTGAAGAGTTGATTCTACCTCTGGCAACATACGTTTGATGGGCCATGGTATGCCTGCCCTGGGTTTTCAATTCCGTTGCTTGGTCCAGACGTAAGCAAGCCAATAGCTCCCAAAACGCATTTGTTCCGTCGCATTAGCACGTCAGCGGGGTAGGTAAGGGTGGCGTAGGCCCTGGCATTTCACGCGCACCCGCGCGGCGTGTTATGATCAGGCGAGAGTATAAAAGTCTGTTAGCTCCTGCCGCGGGTTAAGGACCATAACGAAAGCTGGTCTCCCTCCTCAGTAGAGGAAGGAAACCAATTCTTTCTTGTAGTCAGGGGCCACCGCATGAATTAGCTACAGGGCCGGTGGCTGGTTGTTGCGCTGAATGGGCTTGAAGTTGTCATCCACATTCCGGTCGATGAGCAAGCGGCGCGGGTCGATACCCGCTTCGGCAGGCTCTGAGCGAACGGTGATGGTGATGGTCTGCGTGCCGGCTTTGAAGCGGTGCTGTCGGCGGTACAGCTCTTTGCTCGCTTCGTCGTACACGCCCACTTCTACCCAGTCATTCATGGGTACTTCGTGTTCGATGGCCGTGCTGTCCACCGTCACCTTGCGGGCCCGCACTTCGAGGCGCACCTGCCAACGGCCGCCGCTTAGGGGCGCGGTATGGACTTGTTTAGCCTGTAATTCCCAAAATGTGTTGCGAGCAAACAAGTCGGTAAGCAAGTAGCGTAGTGAATCGGGCGTGACGGCCTGCAGCTCCCGGTACAAATCGAGCGAAACCGGCAGGGGCGGATTGCCAGCGCCGTGCCTGTGAAGCAGCCGCCGCAGGGCCGTATTGATGGGCTCTTGGCCGACATATTCGCGCAGCGCATACATCGCGAAGGGGCCTTTGCGGTACACCCCGAAATAGTCAGCGGCGCGCAATAGCGGTACATCAGCCTCCGGACGGGGGCTAAGGTATTCGCGGCGCATCATGTGCAACAGGCGGTTCAGGTGCTCTGGCCCAAAGCTGGCTTCCACGACCATCATGGCGCTGTACCAGGCGAGGCTTTCGCTAAGCAACGCGCCGCCTTCGGCTTGAGCAGGTACCACTTGGTGACCCCACCATTGGTGCGCCACTTCGTGGGCTACCACGGCATAAGGTAAATCTAGGTGGCGCTGGTCTTCCCGCGGATCAACCATAGCAAAGTTCTCCGTGTACATGATGGTGCCGGGATACGCCGTCAGGCGCGTGCTGCTGTTAACGCCCGGCGTTTCTACCAGCCGAAGCTGATCGTGCTGGTAAGGGCCAAACTGCTGGGTATAGTAGGCCAGCGAGGCTTGCAGGCTTTGCACCATGCGCTTCAGGTTGTGCCTGTGCCCGGGGTGGTAAAGCACCTGAATCGGGATGTTGCGCCAGCGCGTTTCATACACCGCGTAGCGGGCCGAGAACAACGCGTAAATGTTGCGAATGGGGGAGGTAGCAACGTAGTGGAAGTAGCGGCGACCGGGCCGCTTCCAGGTGTGGCGTAGGGTGCCGGGCGCCACCGCCGTCTGGCCATCATCGGTTCCGATGGTGGCTTCAAAATCGATTCGCTCGCGGCCAGTCAGGTTGTGCCGCGCCGCCGCATCGTGCAGGGTCGGCACGGCTGGGCGAGCGGGCAAACGATGCTGGCGGCGCGTGCCGGCGTTGTGCAATTCGCGGCGCGGCTGGTAGCCCACGGCTGGCAGCCAGTCCTTTTCCAGCCAAGTGCCGTTGGGCACCACGGGGGCGCGGGAACTGCTGTTGGTAAAGCCACGGGAGCCCAACGCCTGTTCAAAATGCAGGCGCAACGTGTCGCCGGGCTGCAGCGGCGTTGCCAGCACCAAGATGTGGTAGCCGAGCGCGGCATCGGTCAGGACTACGCGCGCTGGCCGGTCGCAACGCACCGATTTGGTTTGTGCCTCGGAGTGCGAAACCAGGTGAATGGAGTCAATAGCCACTTTGCTCTGGTTGACGAGGCGGTAGGTGCCACGCACTTCGGCCCGGCCTTTCGCCGGGTACATTTCTACGTGCAGCTGGGTGCCGGTAAGCAGCGGCTGAGCGGCGGCTCGGTACCGGCCGTAGCGACGTTCGTACGTGGCCTGTAATGCGGCACGGGCTGCTTCCGAGCGGTAGGTATTCAGCACGTTGGTATTGTAGAAAATAAATCCACCAAACAGCAGGAGAAGCCCCGCCGAAGCGCTTGCTATTACCAAAGGGCCCCGTGTGAAGCGCCGACGTGCTAGTTGCATACGCGCTTTAAGGCTGGTTTCACGGCCCCGCACCCAGAATAGCATCAGCAGCAATGAAAAAAGCAAAGCCCAGCCAACCCAGTAGAGCTTAAACCATAGCCACGGCGCAACAAAGGCGCCGAAGCCGCCCATGTCGGAATAGCGCAGGCCGGGGTCGGACCCGTAAATCAGTAAGTTGTGCTCGATGCCGAGCTGCTCGGCGTAAGCCGTGTAGAGGTATACCAAGAACACCACCATGTGCCCTGTGTACTTATCACGTAACAGCGCGTGCCCCACCATGGCCACCGCCGCAAATAGCAGGTGATTCAGCAACCGGAAGCCGAACAGCACGCGCAGGTAGAGGCCAATCTCAAAGTGATAATACCCTTGCAGCAGCTGAACGATAATGCCCGAGGCCATAACCACGGCCTGCAGGGCCACAAGCATCAGCACTAGCCCCAGAAACTTGCCGGTATACACCGCCCAGGTGGGCACTGGCGAGGAATCGACCAATTCACTCAGGCCTGCATCACGCTCTTGCCACACCAGCTGGCCGGCAAACAAGGTGGTAAGCGTGGCTATCATTATGTCCACGATCAGCTGCCCCGAAAAGGCGGTGATGCGACCTGTGTTGGGCAAGCTGGGCGTGCCCAGCTCCCCTTCCAGCAGCTCAGGACCCACAATAACCAGCAGCACCGCTACCAGCGGCAGCGCTATGGCTAGCCGGCTCGTCAGGATTTCTCGGCACGAGCGTAGTGCAATGCCCCATACCTGATGCAGCCGTGCGCTCAGCGGCAAGTCGGCTCCAATTTGGGGCACTGCAGCCTCGTAGCTCCATTTGTCCGATGCGTAGGCCGCCGCTGGGGGCGTGGGCACGGGTGCGGGGTGGTTGGGTATCCTGAGGCCAAGCCGACGAAGCCAATGGCTGAATCCGCCACCCTGCGCGTGGTGAGCAAACTGGAAGCGAGCATAAGCCAGCGTCAGCCCGCCCAGGCCAATGCCCAGCCACAGTAAGCGGTTGGTGAGCAGCGCACCTTCCGCAGCGATTAGCAACGTGTTTTTCTCCGTGGGCGTCCAGGTGCGCCACAGCGCACTCATCACCGTAAAGCCCACCGGGTCGAGGTGCTTGCCTAGTTCCCACTGCCCGAAATGGCCTGCAACAACTTCCCGGGCTACCAACGTCAGGCCGAAGAGCAAAGCGGCTCCCACGTAGCTGACCACTGCCCGGCGGCTGAGCACCGCCAGCGTGAAAAGCAGCGCCGTAGCGGCAAAAGCATTGGGAAGGGCCAGCAGCACGTAGGCGCCTAGGTAGCCAGCCGGCCGAAACGGCCCCCAAAGGCCGGGTTCCATTACCGGAAGCCAGCCAACAAGCACAAGGCTCAGCTGCACCACCAAGAACAGCAGGGCATTGACTGCGAATGCCCCCAGAAACCGCCCGCCTAGGTATTCGGCCTTGCTGATGGGTACGGTGTAATGCAGCGGTGCCAGGCGGGTATGCAGGTCGCGGGTGGCGGCGTCGCTGGCCACGGCAGCACTTACCAGCAGCCCCAGCAGGCTGGTGATGATGGTGAGGGCCGCAATGATGATGGGCGAGTTGAAATAAAAATCGCCCTGGCGCGCATCGTCCATAAAGCCCAGGCTGAGCCAGATGGTGAGGCCAAAGAACACGGCTAGGTAGACCCAGGTGGCCACGCGGCTCAGCTGGTAGCTTACCTCGAAGCGGAAAATTCCCCAGAGTTTCATCGGGCCGTTACCAGTTGAGGTTGACGCACAAGCTGGCCGCGATGCCCGGCCATGACGCTGAAGTACACATCTTCTAAGTCTGGTTCCACGGCCTCGAACGTGGGGCCAGGATGCTCCTCGCTGTACACATGCACGAGCGTGCGCCCGGCCAGCAGCTTGGTCGAAATGACGGCGTACACCTGTTCTAGTATTGGCAGCTCCGCGCGGGTAGTCACGCGCCGCCAGATGCGGCCCCGAAGCGCGGCCACCTCGCTGAGTGGCTCGCCTTCCAGCAGAATCTCGCCGCTGTTGACGATGGCCATGCGCGTGCACAGCTCCGATACGTCCTCCACGATGTGCGTACTCAGAATGACCACGCTGTGCTCCCCTAGTTCGCTCAATAGGTTCAAAAAACGCACTCGTTCAGCCGGGTCCAGGCCTGCCGTGGGCTCATCCACAATCATCAGGCGCGGATTGCCGAGCAAGGCTACGGCCACCCCGAAGCGCTGCCGCATGCCGCCCGAAAAGCCACCCAGCTTCTGTCGGCGCAGTTCCCAAAGGTTGGTTTTGCGGAGTAGTACCTCCACCACTTCGCGTCGGGCTGCACGGCTGGTCATGCCTTCCAGCATGGCAAAGTAATCGAGCAGGTCTTCGGCCCGCATGTTGGGGTGCACCCCAAACTCCTGCGGCAGGTAACCCAGCGTGCTGCGCAGCTTGTCTTTTTGCCGCACCACATCGATGCCTCCGAGGTGAATTTCGCCCGCGTCGGGTTCCTGCAACGTGGCCAGGATGCGCATCAGAGTGGATTTGCCAGCGCCATTGGGGCCCAGTAGGCCGTACATGCCCGGCGGAATGCTCAGCGACACATCGCGCAGCGCACGGGTGCCGTTGGGGTACGTTTTGGAAACGTTGCGGATAGTTAGCTCCATGAGTTCACGTAGTTAGCGGTACTGCTGATCGGGTGTTACCTGGGTGTTGGTAGGGCACCAGATCAGCCACGGAGCAAGGTTAGGCAGGCACCGCAAGGGCGTAAACTAAATGTGACGGATAGGGCAGAGCTTGTGACGAATGCGCCGGGAGGGGTGGAAATCGAGTTGGCGGGGTCGCCGTGATTCATGATAGCATCACAGAAGCAGCCGGGGCATGATTGGTCACATTCTATGGGGTATTCGTCCCAGGTTGTGGCAGCACGAACTCGGGTACTCTATCCTTGTACAGGCTTAGCCGAATCGTTTTTCTTTTCTCTGACCTATGGTCCTCCACTTACCGTCCCTGGCGCACCGCGTCGGGGCCTTCGTGTGGCCGGCTGCCGAAGCTGGGCCATCCTCTTCTGCCAGCATCCGGCGCGACCAGTCAGTGGGGATGCTGTTTTGGGGTATCAGCGTTCTGCTGCTTTTGCTAGTCAGCGGAAATGGTGAGATGGTGCTGCTTTGGAGCCTGTTGGCACTGAGCGGCTTGGTGCTGCACAGCTTCGCCTGCCGCTGGCTGATTCCTTCGGCGCTCGGCCGCAAGCGCGCCTTTCTCCGCTACCTGGGGAATTCTATTTTGATGCTCGTATTAGCCACCGTGTTGCTCGGGCTGACGGTATTGGGCTTGCTCAATGACCCCGAAACCGCGGCTGGGTTTGGCGGCTTCCAAGCGCTGTTTCACTTCGTGTTCACGGTGCCTTTTTCCTGGCTGTTGTTTCGTTGGCGCCTACGCGGTCAGCAGGCCATCGAAGGGCTGAAGCAGGAGCTTGGGCAGTCTACCGCTTCCTTGGATTTGCTTCGTTCACAGATCAATCCGCATTTTCTCTTCAATGCCCTGAACACGCTCTATGGCACGGCTCTGCAAGAGAACAGCGAGCGAACCGCCCAGGGCATTCAGATGCTTGGCGACATGATGCGCTTCATGCTGCACGAAAATCATCAGCCGCGCATCATGCTGGCCCGCGAAATCGAGTACCTGCGCAATTACATCGAGCTGCAGTCCCTGCGCATTGCTACTTCGCCCGGCATCAGCATCGAAACCTGCATTGATGAGGTGCCCGTAGGCAGCGCCATTGCGCCCATGCTGCTGATTCCTTTTGTGGAAAACGCCTTTAAGCACGGCATCAGCCTCCAGCGCAAATCTTGGATCAAAACCACCTTGTACTGTGAGGGAAACAAGCTCTATTTCGACGTGTACAACAGCACTCACCCCCAGCGCGAGCAAGACCGGCTGCCTGAGCCCTCCGGCGTGGGCTTGGCCAACGTGCAGCAGCGTCTGGCCTTGCTTTACCCCAATAAGCACGAACTGATTATCCGTGAAACGCTCGGCGAATACTTCGTGCACCTCACGGTGGAACTGTAGCCCTATCTTTAGCGTGCAACGATATCCAAGCCCACCAAGCGCTATCAGCCGCTTCGCATGAAAGCTATTGCCATCGACGACGAACCCTTTGCGCTGGAGGTAGTGCGCTCTTTGGCCGCAAAGGTGCCGTTTGTGGAACTTCAGGCTTGTTTCACCAATGCTTTTCAGGCTTTGGAGTACCTGCAGCGAGAACCGGTAGACGTATTATTTCTGGACATCAACATGCCCGACATCTCGGGCCTGGAGTTTGTCAGCAGCCTGCCCAAGCGGCCCCTCATCATCTTCACCACCGCCTACGCCGAGCACGCCGTGAAAGGCTTTGAACTGGATGCTGTGGACTACCTGCTGAAGCCATTCTCGCTGGCCCGGTTTCTGAAAGCCTGCAACAAGGCCCACGAGATGCTACAGTTGCGTGGCCAAAGCCAGCCTCTGGTAGTCCCGGCTGCAAAAGAGTATTTATTTCTAAAGACGGGCTACGATCAGGTAAAGGTGCGTTTCGACGAAATCCTGTATCTGGAAGCCGCCGGTAACTACATCACGTTCGTGCTGATCGATAGGCGCCTGCTCACGCGCCTGACCATTCAGGAAGTAACAGAGCTGTTGCCGGCGGATCGGTTTACCCGCATCCACCGCTCGTACATCGTCGCCAACAATAGAATCGACAGGATTGAACGCCACCAAGTTAGTATCGGCGGTGCTTGCGTGCCCATTGGTGCGACGTACCTGCCGCAACTACACCTTTCTGCCCGTGGCACAGGCGCTTAAGGTATAGCCTGAATTTGAACGAACGAAGAGGTTAACGCCTTAGCCAATCCAATAAGTACTAAAAATGGAAAAGGCCCTCAGCATTGCGCTGAGGGCCTTTCCTGTGGTCACGTAGGGAGTCGAACCCCAAACCTCCTGGTTCGTAGCCAGGTGCTCTATCCAGTTGAGCTACGTGACCGTTTCCGTTATTGTGGTGCAAAGATAGGGCTCTGATTTTGGCTTCTGCAAATGTTAAGCGAATATTTCCGGTGGCTAAGGGCTCAGGCTAGGGGCAAGCGGTTGAAAGTCAGGCGGAATTTTTTTGCGTTTTTTTCAAAGCCCGCTTCAGCGCCCGGTCGAATAGCCAGTATAAACCGAAGACCGATATGGCAATAAGCGCGGCCACCAGCACCTTGCCGGCGGTGCCGCTGTCGGGGTCGCTCACCAAAGTGTACACATCTTGAGCCTTGGTGCCAAGCCAGTAGAAGAACAGGCTGCGCGGCAGCATGCCCAGCACCGAAGCGGTTAAAAACCGCTTTTTTTCCACGCGCATCACGGCCAGTACAAAGGTCATCAGGGCGAAAGGCAGTACCGGTGAAATGCGCGTAAGCAAAATGAGTTGCCAACTTTCATTTTTCAACTCAGTCATCACGGCGTCAGCTTTTGGAAAGTGCCGCAGGAAAGCTGTCATCTTGCCGTGGTCCAGGGAAGAGGCAATGCTATAGCCTACCAACGCGGCCAGCGCGTAGCTGACTACCATGCCCGGAAAGCCTAGCCAGCCAAAATAAAAACCCGTCACCAGCGCCACGAAGGTGGTAGGAGTGAGGGCAAAGGCCATGGTGAAGGCAATAACTACGAAGTACAGCAGCACCTGTACCGGACTTAGCTGCTGCAGCAGCGCTTGGTTTTGGTACAGCAGCCACGTCAACGACGAGCTGCCGACAACTGGCATGGCCACCAGCAGCCCCATGGAGAGCAGGGTGGAAAAGTTGGTGCGGAATAGTTCGCGGAGAAAGCGCATGGGCAAAGGCGGCAAAAGCTAATCGGGCCGGCCAACAGACCGACCCGATTACAGGCTCAACGAAAAAGTGCCAGGCGAAGCTACACTTCCTTCATTGGAACGTACTCCGCTTCGGTGGGCTCAGTTGCCGCTGCACCACGAGATTCTCCAGTGGTTTGACTGAGCACGTCTTTGTTAGGGGGCAACTATATGCCTTGAAGCTTTGGGTAGTACTGCCGAGGATATCGGAGATGTTGATGGACCTGCCTGGCTATGCGCTACACCAAGAAAACTTGGGCCCTTGTGTTAATGGTGTCGAAGTCACCGGTCAATTAAATTTTGATAGTCGGGTAGCGGAAGAAGGCAATGCTAAAGCTGAACCTTAAGCAAGGCAGGTGGATTAATAGGCGCGCAGCCACCGACTGAAGGCACAATTAACGCGAACATCAAGCATTACAAGGTGCGTACAAGGCGGTTCAGGCGAGTGCCCAGTTAGAACACCAATCCCAGCACTGCGATACCCCGAGCAGGGCTGCCGACGAGGGGTTGAAAACAGCCTGTTACCTTTGATGGGTCGCAGCTCTGCGGCCCCTGCACTTTCATTCAGTACGCATGAAATTCGGAACCAAAGCTATCCACGCCGGTGTGCACCCGGACCCCACCACCGGGGCCATCATGACACCGATCTACCAAACCTCGACCTACGTGCAACGCTCGCCGGGCGACCATAAAGGCTACGAGTACTCGCGCACGCACAATCCCACCCGCACCCAACTGCAAAACGCCTTGGCTGCCCTCGAAAACGGGACCCACGGCCTGTGCTTCTCCACCGGTATGGCTGCCATCGATGCGATGGTAAAGCTGCTCGAGCCCGGCGATGAAGTGGTGGCTACCAACGACCTGTACGGCGGCTCGTACCGCATCTTCACAAAGATCTTCGCCAAGTACGGCATCCAGTTTAAGTTCGTGCCGATGCACGATGTGCAGGCCGTGCGCGCTGCCATGACGGAGCGCACCAAACTGGTATGGGCCGAAACCCCCACCAACCCCCTGCTGCACATCATCGACATCAAGGCTATGGCCGAGGTGGCGCACGAGTTCGGGGCCCTGCTGGTGGTCGACAATACCTTCGCTACGCCCTACCTGCAAACGCCGCTCGACCTGGGAGCCGACGTGGTGATGCACTCGCTCACGAAGTACATGGGCGGCCACTCCGATGTGGTAATGGGCGCCCTTATTGTGAAAGATGACGAACTGCACGAGCGGCTGGCCTTTATCCAGAACGCTTCCGGCGGTACGCCTGGTCCGCAGGACTGCTTCCTGATTCTGCGCGGCCTTAAGACGCTGCACGTACGCATGCAGCGCCACTGCGAAAACGGCCGCGCGGTAGCCGAATATTTGCGTCAGCACCCCAAAGTGGGTAAGGTATACTGGCCCGGCCTGGAGTCGCACCCCAATCACCAGGTGGCGCGCCAGCAGATGCGTGACTTCGGCGGCATGATTTCCTTCGTGCTGGAGCACGACCGCGTAGAGGATGCCGTAGCCGTGCTGGAGAAGTTTGAGCTGTTCTCGCTGGCCGAAAGCCTCGGCGGCGTGGAAAGCCTCTCGGGCCACCCGGCCACCATGACGCACGCCAGCATTCCGGCCGAAGAGCGCCGCAAAGCTGGCCTGTCTGATTCGCTTATCCGCCTGAGCGTGGGTATCGAGGATGCCGAAGACCTTATTGCTGACTTGGCGCAAGCCTTGGGCTAGGCTACTGATGCTTGTTCGTCTGCTGTTGGTGCTTTGCGCGTGGGTCGGGGCTCTGAGCACAGCCCGCGCGCAAGCCACTGGCGAAGCTTCGGAGCCCTTCAGGAAAGCCAACGCGGTGCTGCTCTACACGTCGGCACCGCCCGATTCGGTGCTGCAGGCGTTGGCACTACACTTGGTGCAACGCGGGTACGCCATCGACGAGCAGGCTAGCCGCGACGGCCGGCTGCTTACCCAGCCCGGCATCGAGGCGGGAGGGCAGGGTTGGCCCTTGATCATCCAGGTAGAGCGCACAACCGGCGGCGTGACCCTCACGGGACAATATCAAATGCCCGAACTGGCTGGCAAGCCGCACTTCCCGGCCGAGTTTATCGGTTTTGAATGGTCGCCGGCCAAAAGCAGCTTCCGCCAGCTTGAGAAAACGGCGCGGCTCTTCGGGAGCGGTGCTGTGCGCTTTGCACGGCGCTGAATAATCCAATGCCGAAAACACTGCGCGGCGAAGAAGCTGGTTTGCTTCTTCGCCGCGCAGTGTTTTAGCGCGAATGTCACGTCTGAGCAAACCTCAAGCGGCATTCCATGCCAGCTATAGGTTTAAAGTAACTTGCACCTCGCCTACGCTGCTGGAACCTGCTCAATCAATGATTTTTTCCTCAAAGCTTACCGATCGAAGCTCTGGCCAACAACAAAAGGGGAGAAGCACGTCGGGCTGGCTGTACATCGCGCTTTACGCGATGCTATTCATTTTACTACTAGCCGCAACGTACCCAGCCGAATTTTCCGGCGACATGGGGTACTGGATGCAGTGGGCCACACACATTTTTCAACAGGGCTTGGGCAACACGTACGCGTTGCCCAGCAACAACTACAACCCGTTGTATCAGTACGTGTTGTGGGCGTACGGCCAGTTCGCTGGTTCCGAAGAAGACATCTTACGGCATCGACACGCGCTGAAGGCTGTTACGTTGGTCTTTGACTTTGCCGGTGCTATGCTGGCGGCTTCTTTCTTGAAGGGGACCCGTAAGCGTTTCATTGGCTCGCTGTGGTTGCTGCTGAATGTGGGCTACCTCTACAACACGCTTATCTGGCAGCAGGTAGACGGCATTTTTACCGCCTTGGTGTTTGCCGCTGTGGTGCTGGCAGTGCGCCACCGGCCAGCCTTGAGTGCAGCCTGTTACGTGTTGGCGCTGAACGCTAAGCTGCAGGCCATCGTCTTTCTGCCGCTGCTGCTGCTGCTGTGGCTGCCCAACTGGTTTCGCTGCCGGCATGCTTTCTGGCAAACCGTGTCAGTAGCCGCCGGTCTGCAGGTGGTGGTGCTAGCGCCCTTCATCTGGGCCGGTGACCGAAACTACCTGCCGGATATCATCGGCCTGAACCTGCATAACGTCAGCTTCTATCCCTACGTGACCGTCAATACTTTCAATGTATGGGTGCTGCTGATGCCTGAGCATGGGCTGTCCTGGACCCGCGACTCCCTAGTAAAGCTGGGGTTGACGTACAAGCAATGGGGGCTGCTAGCCTTTGTGGGTACATCTGGGGTGGCGCTGTTGCCGGTGCTGCTACTGGTGCTGCGCAAGGTGCAGGAGCGAGTTGGCTTCCGTTCTGCCGAGTATCCGCTAGTGATACTCACCGGTGCGATGCTGCCACTGTTATTCTGCTACTTCAACACCGAGATGCACGAGCGGTACTGGCATCCGTGTATCTTGTTTTTGGGGGCTTACAGCTTGCTGCAACGCCGTTACTGGGCGTATGTACTGGCATCCCTCGCCTACGTGCTCAATCTGGAGTGGGTGCAGCAATACTTGGCTTTGCCGGACTACTCCACTTTGTGGATTTTCAACCCTCAATTAGTCGCGGGTTTGTTTACCGTAGTCCTCCTATCAGTGGGAAAGGACTTATACCAAATGGCCATTCCGCATTTCGAAAAGGCAAGGCTGAGCTTTGGTAAATATAGAGCAAGTCTGTAACCGGTATAAAAAAACGGGCCACCCATGTACTGGGTGGCCCGTTTCACGTGCTTGAGATAAGCCAGTAGCTACTTCGTTTTCGCCTGCGAATTCGCATCCAATAGCTGGAACAGCTCGTCCAGCTTGGGGGTCAGAATTATTTCGGTGCGGCGGTTCAGGGACTTGTTGGCGGCGTTGTCGTTGGCTGCTACCGGAATGTACTGGGAGCGGCCAGAGGCCGTCACGCGCTCGGGCTGAACGCCGCCGGTGGTCAGCAGGCGGGCAATTTCAGTGGCGCGCAGGGCGCTCAGGTCCCAGTTGTCCTGCATGCCGGCGGTGCCGCGCAGAATGGGTACGTTGTCGGTATGGCCTTCCACCACCACATTCACGTCGGACTGTTCCTTAAGCACGGCCGCCAGCTTGGTCAAGGCTTCTTGGCCTTTGGGGTCCACTTTGGTGGAGCCCGATTTAAACAACAGCTGCTCCGAAAGCGACACGTACACCTTGCCGTCTTTCACCTTCACTTGCAACTCGTTGGATTTAAACGCCAGCAGGGCGTTGCTCACCTTGGCGCGCAAGGCATTCACGGCAGCATCTTTTTCCGCCAGCGCCTTCTCCAGCTCCACCAGCCGCGCCTCGCGTGCCTTCACGTCGGCCGATAGCTTATCGATTTCCGAGCGGCTCTTGTTGAGGTTGGCAGCCAGGTCGCCCAACTCGGCTTCGCGGCGGGCCAGGTCTTGGGCTACCTTCTGGTAGTCGGCGTTTTTGTTCGCCAATGCCTTCTCATTGTTCTTTAGCAGCTTTTCAAAGCTGTCATTCAGCTCACGGTACAGGCCCTGCGTGCGGCGCAAGATGGTGCCCGTCTGCGCCGAATCATTGACGAGGCGCTTATTCTCCAGGCGTAGCTGCGTCAGTGATTCAGTGGCTTTCTTCAACTCGGCCACGGCCTCGCGGGCTTGGCGCTCGGCCGACTCCCGCGCCTGTTGAGTGGCTTCCTGACGAGCCTGTAAATCTTGGTGCTTCTTGGCTGCTACACAGCCAGGCAGAGCCACACTGGCCGTAAGCATTGCACCGAGTAGCAGAGGTAGAGTTGACTTCTTCACAGACAAAATTGAGCAAAAAGACCCCGACTCCTTAGCCGGACACACAACCATGGCAAGGTAACTCATCGAGCACTAACTCCCAATCAGATGGCTGATCAGGCAATGTTGGTTTACAGGCTAATGAGGTATTCAATTTGCCTTTCAGATCAATCTGGTGGGTAATAATACAGTAACAAAGGAAGATGTAAGTGGATAAAAGCCGGCTATTGCAGAATGGTTTTCAGGCTATATTTGCTTTCACATTCCACTCTGTTCCCACCATAATTTTCTTCCCACGCATGGAAACCAGCACCCTCCAGGTAAGCGCTGAAGTAGAAGCGCTGCTCCAGCACGAGTGCCAAACCATCACCAAAGACCAGATTCACCAGCCCGGTGGCGACTTTATCGACCGTTGCTTCTTGCAGTCGAACCGTTCGCCGCAGGTGCTGCGCAGCCTAGGTCACCTTTACAACTCGGGCCGCCTCGCCGGCACCGGCTACATGAGCATCCTGCCCGTGGACCAGGGCATCGAGCACACTGCGGGCGCCTCCTTTGGCCCGAACCCGATGTACTTCGACCCCGAAAACATCATTAAGCTGGCTATTGAGGGCGGGTGCAACGCTGTAGCCACCACTTTTGGCACTTTCGGCACGGTAGCGCGCAAGTACGCGCACAAGATTCCGTTCCTGGTGAAAATCAACCACAACGAGCTGCTGACCTACCCGAACAAGTTCGATCAGATCATGTTTGGCTCGGTGGAAGAAGCTTGGAACCTTGGCGCCACCGCCGTGGGCGCTACCATTTACTTCGGCTCCGAGGAGTCAAGCCGCCAGATTCAGGAAGTGGCTGCCGCCTTTGAGCGCGCCCACGAACTGGGCATGGCCACGGTGCTGTGGTGCTACACCCGCAACAACGCTTTCAAGACTTCGGAAAAGGATTTCCACGTATCCACCGACCTCACCGGCCAGGCCAACCACTTGGGCGTGACTATCGGAGCAGACATCATCAAGCAGAAGCTGCCCGAAAACAATGGCGGCTTCAGCACGCTGAAGTTCGGCAAGACGCACAAGGCCATGTACGAGTCGCTGACCTCGGACAACCCCATCGACCTGGCCCGCTACCAGGTGGCCAACTGCTACATGGGCCGCATCGGTCTGATCAACTCCGGCGGCGAAAGCAAAGGCGCTTCTGACCGCGAGGACGCAATCCGCACGGCCATCATCAACAAGCGCGCCGGTGGCCAAGGGCTCATTTCGGGCCGCAAAGCTTTCCAGCGTCCCTTCGGCGAAGGCGTGGACCTGCTGAACGCCATCCAGGACGTGTACCTCGACGAGAGCATCACGCTGGCGTAAGTTTTTAGGGCCAATAGCTGCTGGCTGTTAGCTGTTAGCTTTCTTTGCATAAAGAAAGCGCGGCCAACGGTCAGCAGCTTTTTTGTTCCTTCAGTCCACCATCAGCTAACAGCCGGCAGCTGATAGCAAATAGCTTACATAGAAATGGCTTGGTTTAAGCGTCAGGAGAAAGGCATTATTACGCCAACGGAGCAGAAAAAAGAAACCCCCGATGGCCTCTGGTACAAGTGTCCGGAGTGTGGCACCGTGAGCGACATGGGGGAGCACCGCCGCATGCTTCACACCTGCGCCAAATGCAACTACCACGACCGCATCGACTCTGCTGAGTACTTCGAGGTGCTGTTTGACAATAACCGTTTCACGGAGCTCGATGCCAATCTTTCCTCCGGCGACCCGCTGAATTTCATTGACACCAAAGCTTACCCGCAGCGCATCAGTGCTACGCAGCGCACCACCGGCCTGAAAGACGCCGTGCGCACGGCCCACGGTAAGATCAACGGCCTGGACTTGGTGGTAGCCTGCATGGACTTCAAATTCATTGGTGGCTCCATGGGCTCAGTAGTGGGAGAAAAGATTGCCCGCGCTATCGATTATGCCCGCCAGCACCGCATTCCGTTTTTGATGATCAGCAAATCGGGAGGCGCGCGCATGATGGAAGCCGGCTACTCGCTGATGCAGATGGCCAAAACCTCGGCCAAACTGGCCCTATTGGCCGAAGCTGGCGTGCCTTACATCTCGCTGCTCACCGACCCCACCACCGGCGGCGTGACGGCCTCTTATGCTATGCTCGGCGACTTCAATATCTCGGAGCCTGGTGCCCTCATCGGCTTCGCTGGTCCGCGGGTTATTAAAGAAACGATTGGTAAAGATTTGCCAAAGGGCTTCCAGAGCGCCGAATTTGTATTGGAGCATGGCTTTTTGGACTTCATCGTGGATCGTAAGCAGTTGAAGCAGAGGCTGACCGACCTGCTTACCATGCTGCAGCCCGCGACGGTTCCGGCTACGCCGAGCCTCAACGGTAACCGCCACTAGCATACTTCGGCACGCTTGTTGGTAAACCCCGTCCAGAAGCCTATTTGAGCTTCTAGACGGGGTTTTTTGCGATGTGCTCTTTCTTGTTAGCCGCATAGCGCACGGCTGCACTTACGACTAAACCCCAGGGTGTGCTGCGAACATTTTATGCATAAATGCAGTAAGTGCGGCTGAAACCCAACCATTGTTCTCTCTCAACCTTTCCTTTTAAGCACATGAAGTCATTTAAATCAATCCTTTCGCTGCTGGTGGTATTTGCGCTGCTGTTTAGCGCTTGCCAATCTTCGCGCACCGCCTCTACGAGCGCCCCCCGCGACCTGCCTACTGGCAACGGCTCTGGGGAGCGTAAAGACGGCATGAGCCGCACGGCTAAAGGTGGTATCATCGGTGCCGGCGGTGGTGCGGTAGCAGGCGGGGTACTGGGCCGCGTAATTGGCGGTAAGTCGGGTACGGCCGCAGGCGCCATCATTGGTGCCACAGTGGGTGGTGCTACGGGCGCCATCATCGGTCGCAAGATGGACAAGCAGGCCGAAGAACTGCAGCGTGACATGAAGAACGCCCGCGTAGAGCGCGTAGGTGAAGGCATCAAAATCACTTTCGACGCCGGCATCCTGTTCGACACGAATAAATCGGACCTCCGCCCGGCTTCGCAGACGGAAATTCAGCGCATGGCTGAAGTGCTGAAGAAGTACCCCGACACCAACATTTTGGTGGAAGGCCACACCGACAACACCGGTTCTGATGCTATCAACCAACCTTTGTCGGAGCGCCGCGCCCAGGCTGTGTCCAACTACACGCAGCAGCAAGGAGTAGAAGCTTCGCGCATTACTACTAAAGGCTTGGGTTCGACGGATCCGATTGCCGACAACACCACGGCTGAAGGCCGCCAAGCCAACCGTCGCGTAGAAGTGGCCATCTACGCCAACGAAAAGATGAAGAAGGCAGCCGAGCGCGGCGAACTGTAATCCGCGTCTCATTTCCTGCTTTAGCTTTGAAGACCGCGCCTCAGCGCGGTCTTCTTGTTTATAAACCATTCGCCCATGCCCAGCACTGCGATAAGCAATGTAACCTAAGGTGTAGGTGTTTGCGTTTTAGTCCAAGAATCTCGGCATTTATCAATATTCTAAACCGAGTACTCAAAACGCAAACGACCATGAAACTTCATAAAGCATTCATCGCAGCGGTACTATCGGTAGCGTTGTTTGGCGGCACGGCCGCCACGGCTCAGGCCCAGGATACCCAGCCTAAAAAGGGGTGGAGCAAAAAAGGTAAAGGTGCGGCCGTAGGTGCTGGCGCCGGTGCAGTCACGGGTGCCGTGGTAGCTGGTAAAGGCGACCGAGGCACAGGTGCCCTGGTTGGTGGTGCAGCTGGCGCCGTGGGCGGCGCGCTCATCGGACGTAAAAAAGACAAGAAGAAAGATCCTCAGCGCTACGAGCAGTACTCGCGCAAAGACTAATTAAAGCCGGTTCGCGCCGGTATTGTTAGTCAGAATAACATTCTGTGAGTGAAAGCCCTGCTGGCAACGGCAGGGCTTTTGCTTTTAAATTGGCAACAAGAATCTCACAGCCGCGTTTTAGGGCCACAATTCACTTTCCACGGGAGCATAGCTTTGGTACAGTTTGCGCAGAAGACAATGAAGCTATAGCTTCGGCCGTTAAAAACCTTAATTTCCTTTTCGCCCTTACTATCGGCAGGACTAAGTTTTAAATTTATTTGCTTAAAAAGCAGATGATTGGAAGGCTTGAAACGCACCTTCGGATAAGTTTGGCAAGGTGGTTGCCTACCACTAGGCAGCCCAGAGGTACTCCTCCGACAGAACCTTCACTCAACCCCTCTGGACTAATCAACCCAGAACCAAACCACACATTATGAACACGCTTCGTTCAACGTTCGCCTTACTGATGGCTTTTGTACTGCTGATGACCTCGGCTTCGGTACAGGCCCAAACGACTACTAAAGAGAAGAAACCAATGAGCAAAACCGCTAAGGGCGGTATCATTGGGGGCTTGGGCGGCGCCGCCGGCGGTGCTGTGCTGGGCCGCGTAATTGGCGGCAAGAAAGGCACCGCAGCCGGTGCCGTAATCGGAGCCGCTGTAGGCGGTGGCGCCGGTGCCCTGATCGGCCGTCGCATGGATAAGCAGGCCGAAGAGCTCAAGCGTGATATGGCCGGTGCCCGCGTAGAGCGCGTAGGTGAAGGCATCAAAATCACTTTCGACTCGGGTATTCTGTTTGCCAAGAACTCATCGGAACTGACCGCCGCTGCCCAAGAAAACATCGGCGTGCTGGCCACCACTCTCAAGAAGTACGGCGACACCAACGTGCTGATTGAAGGCCACACCGATAACACCGGTACCGATGCCATCAACGACCCGCTGTCGGTACGCCGCGCTCAGGCCGTAGCCAACTACACCATGAACCAGGGCGTAGAGTCGTCGCGTTTCGAAGTGAAAGGCTATGGCTCGAAGCAGCCGGTAGCTGACAACACCACTGAAGATGGCCGCCGTCAGAACCGTCGCGTAGAAGTAGCTATCTACGCCAACGAGAAACTGAAAAAAGCAGCCGAAAAAGGCCAGATCTAAGCCGGGCCGGCCAACGCCGCAGTCCCGTTGCTCATCCGGCGGTTTCCCTTAGGGGAGGCCGCCGGATTTTTTTGTTGTTAACTTCATAAAAAGATAATAGGGGCAGTAGATGGGTTACAAGCCTATATTTACTGCGTATGCCGTACTTCTACTTCTTGCGGCGTCGGGGCTTTTTGAGCTTGTGCAGCTTGCTGCTAGGGCTGGGAGTCGTGCCGGCGTTGGCCCAACCAACCTCAGCCCCCGCGGCCCCAACGCGAGCCTCCCAACAAGTCAACACGAAGGCGACTCCGCCACGCGGTCCAATTCGTCTGTTGCGCTCGGGCCCTATGGTGGGTTACTCCGAGATGCGCGAGGTGATGCTTTGGGTACAAACAACAGAGCCTGCTACCGCCCAAATAGAGTATTGGGAAAAAGGCAAGCCTGACCAACTGCACCGTACCGCCGAGGTAGAAACCACCGATGAAGCGGGTCTAACGGCACACTTGCTAGCTAATGCGGTGGAGCCTGGCCGCCGCTATGAATACGCACTATACTTGAACAACAAGAAAGTAGAGCGGCCGTACGCGCTGGAGTTTCAAAGCCAGGAATTGTGGCAATGGCGCAAGGACCCGGCAAATTTTCGCATTGCCATGGGCAGCTGCGTGTATGTAAACGAGGCAGCGTACGACCGCCCCGGCGAGCCTTACGGCAGCAACTACAGCATTTTCACGGCTATCGACCAGCAGAAACCTGACCTCATGTTGTGGCTGGGCGACAATACCTATTTGCGCGAAGTGGACTGGAACACGCGCACGGGCATCGTGCACCGTAACTCTCATACCCGGGCCCTTCCCCAGATGCAGTCCTTGCTGGGGCACACGCACAACTATGCGCTTTGGGACGACCACGATTACGGCCCCAATGATTCTGACCGCTCGTTTGCGCAAAAGCAACTCACGCTGGAAGCGTTCAAGATGTTTTGGGCGAATCCCAACTACGGACAAGGCGGAGGCGGCATCACCGGCACGTTTCAGTGGAACGACGTCCAGTTTTTCTTACTCGATGACCGATGGCTGCGTGCGCCCAATACCTTGCCAACAGCCAATGCCAGCTACCTCGGTGAGTCGCAGTTGCAGTGGGTAATCGATGCGCTGGCGGGCAGCTCCGCAACCTTTAAGGTTGTGGCCGTGGGCGGACAGGTACTGAACCCAGTGAAGGCGTTCGAAAATTACAGCAACTACGAGCAGGAGCGCCGCAAGCTGCTCGAAGCTATTGCGGCCGCTAAAGTACCCGGAGTGGTGTTTCTCAGCGGCGATCGGCACCACACTGAGCTGACGCGACTGGAGCGGCCCGGTGCCTATCCGCTTTACGACCTGACGGTGTCGCCGCTGACCAGCGGGCCGGCCTTCGGGGCCAAAGACGAGGCTAATACGGGCCGGGTGGACGGTACCTTGGTGATGCAGCGCAACTTCGCCATCGTGGATGTAACGGGGCCGCGCTTTGACCGACGCATGCAAATAAAAATCATGGACGCTACCGGTAAACTGCTTTGGGAGCGGGAATTGGCTTCCAAAGATTTGAAGTAGGGACCAACCGGTGCTGCAACCTGGGACCAAGCGCAGCGGTACACCTCTGCATGCCCATCACCGCCCTTGCCGCCGCTTACGACCTGACGCCCGCCCAAAAGACACTGGAAGACCACCAGATTCTGCACGCATTTTACGGGCCGCTGCCAGTAGCCCCGCGCCGCTCACCGATGCGCGAGCTGATCAGTACCGTTCTCTCGCACCGCACCACGCACCGCGACGAAGAGCTGGCTTACGACCGTATGCTGGAAGCCTTCGGAGATTGGCAGGGCGTAGAGCAGGCGCCTACGGCCGAGCTGGCACATGCCATCCGCACTACCCGCTGGCCCGATACGCAAGCACCGCGCATTCAGGAAATTTTACGCCGCATTAAGGCGGCGTTTGGCGACTACACGCTTGAGCCGCTGGCCGAGTGGCCTACTGAGCGCGCTCTAGCCTGGCTGACGGATATGCCCGGCATTGGGCTGAAAACAGCTTCGCTGGTGCTGCTCTTCAACTTCCAGAAGCCGGTGCTGCCGGTAGATACGCACGTGCATCGCGTGGCCCAGCGCGTGGGAATGATTGGATCGAAAGTGTCGGTGGAGAAAGCGCACCAGGTGCTGCTGGCCCAGCTTCCTGCTGATGCCGTGGAATTGCTGAATTTTCACAAGCACAACTATTGGCTGGGACAGCACATTTGCTTCTTCACCAAGCCCAACTGCCCGGTGTGTCCGCTTAAGGGCATCTGCAACTACTATCTGGAGCACTACGGCCCGGCCGATGCTGCCGCGCTGGCCGCTGTGCCGCCGCAGTGGGACGGGGAGAAGCTGCACTGAAGCCACGTAGAACGCGGCTCTTTTGAAGCACATCAGCTGCTTGCCCTAGCATTCCCAACACTGTCAGCCAGAAACTGTGGTCTATCTTTGAGCCATGCGCCTCGTTCGTCACCCGGTCTTGTGCAACTACTACGTCACCTATCGGTGCAATGCCAAGTGCTCGTTTTGTGACATCTGGGAAAAGCCTTCGCCCTACATTCAGCTAGCCGATGTAGCGCAAAATCTGCGCGACCTGAAGCGGCTGGGCGTATCGGTTATCGATTTTACGGGCGGTGAGCCGCTGTTGCACCGACAGCTGCCGGAGTTCTTGGCTTTGGCCCACGATATGGGCTTTATCACCACCGTCACCACCAACGGCCTGCTGTATCCCAAATACGCCGAGCGGCTGCGCGGCAAGGTGGATATGCTGCATTTTTCCCTTGATTCCAGCGACAAAGAGCAGCACGACCGGGGCCGCGGGGTAGCTTGTTTTGCTTTCGTGCTCGAAAGCATTCGGGTAGCCAAAGAATTGGGGGAAAGGCCTGATATCCTGTTTACCGTTTTCCGCCAAAACCTGCACCAGCTGGAAGCGGTGTACCGTGACATCACCCAGCCCAACGGGCTGATGCTGATTATTAATCCCGCTTTCGAATACAACGGTGTAGAAACCGGCGAGCAACTTACGGCCGAAGAACTCAGCTTTCTGTCGGCTTTCGGCAAGCGCCCCGGCGTGTATTTAAACGAAGCCTTCATCCAGCTCCGGCGCGACGGCGGGAACCACGTAGCTACGCCCGTATGCCGGGCCGCAAGCACCACGCTGGTCATTTCGCCTTCCAATGAACTGGTGTTGCCTTGCTACCACCTTGGTACCAAGGCCTTCCCCATCGAAGGCAAACTTCACGACCTCTACCGTTCAGAAGAGGTGCAGCAACTGGCTGCGCTGGAAGGGCGTTTGCCGCAATGCGAAGGCTGCACCATCAATTGCTATATGCAGCCGAGCTTCGCCGTCGAAACCAGCAAATACTTCTGGCAAGCCTTGCCCAGCACGCTCAAATACAATTGGTACAAAGGCACCTGGAAACGGATGCTCACGCGGTAACAAGGGTAAGTATTACTTGCTTCATAAGCCATCGGGGCGGCACTAAGCTGCCGAATTATTCACTTTCCAACCACTTTTGCGCATGCCTCCGCTCATTCTGCCCGTGCAAGACAAGCATCCCCAACTGGGCCCCGATTGCTTCGTGGCTGATAATGCCACCATCGTCGGTGATGTGCAGATGGGCGCCGAATGCACCGTATGGTTTAATGCCGTGGTGCGCGGCGACGTAAATGCCATCCGCATCGGCGAGAAGACCAACATCCAAGACGGGGCCGTGATTCACTGCACGTATCAGCGGGCGGCTACCACCATCGGCTCACGCGTGAGCATTGGCCACAACGCCATTGTGCACGGCTGCACGGTAGAAGACGATGTGTTGGTGGGTATGGGCGCCATCGTGATGGACAATGCCGTGGTGGGCCGTGGGTGTATCATTGCGGCCGGGGCCATTGTGCTGGAAAACACGATTTGCGAGCCAGGCTACCTCTATGCAGGCGTACCAGCTAAGAAGATCAAGCCCGTGACTGAGCAGCAAACCCAGAACATGGGCCGAACTGCCGACAACTATGTGATGTACGCCGGCTGGTTTAAAAGCTAATTCGACTGGGCCATAAACTAAGCGCCCCGCGCTGCCGATGTACTGGCGGCGCGGGGCGCTTGGTTTATAGGCTCATCTTATTCCTCCAAGTCTGGCATGTCGCCGGCAGCCTGGCGGTCGGCTAGTTCGAGTACGCGGAGCTGTACCAGTTCCACGGCCCGGCGCGAGCGGTTCAGGATGCGGAACTCGTAGTTTTCGAACACGGCCACGTCGCCGATTTCTGGAATGGTGCCGTAGATGACGTTCACAAGACCACCCACGGTTTCGTAGTCGTCGCCTTCGGGCAAGGCGAAAGGCAGAAACTCGTTGGCGTCGCTGATGGCAGTGGCCGCATTGACGCGGTATTCCAGCTCCGACACCTTTTCCACCACGGGTACCTCGTTGTCGTACTCGTCCTGAATTTCGCCTACCAGTTCCTCCATGATATCCTCGATGGTGACAATGCCCGACACGCCGCCGAACTCATCCGATACAATGGCCATATGCAGGTGCTTGCGCTGAAACTGGCGTAGCAGGCGGTTAATCTTCTTGGTTTCGGGCACGAAGAAGGCCGGGCGCATGATTTTGGCTAGGTTGATTTCCTCACCCCGGCGAATCAGCGCGAACATGTCCTTCACGTACAGGATGCCCACGATGTTGTCGATGTTGTCTTCGTACACCGGAATGCGCGAGTAGCCCTCGTTAAAGGCCGCTTCCACGATTTCCTCTTCCGTAGAGTTGACATCGATGGCCGAAATTCGGGTGCGCGGCACCATGATCTGCTTCACCATCCGGTCGTTGAACTGGAAGACGTTCTCAATCAGCTCGTGCTGCGACTCCTGAATCTCGCCGCTCTGCTTGCTTTGATCAATCAGCAGACGCAGCTCCTCCGCAGTGTGCACCTCCGATTCTGATACTGTTTGAAAGCCCATCAACCGCAGAATGCCGTTGCTGAGCTTGTTCATCACCCAGATCAGCGGGAACGTAGCGTAGTAGAAAGCCTGCAGCGGGCCGGCCACTACCAAGCTCACGGTTTCAGAACGTTGAATAGCCAACGACTTCGGAACCAATTCGCCCAACACGATGTGCAGCAGCGTAATCAGACCAAACGAAATGGGTAAAGCTATGCTGTGAGCAGCCGCCGGCGTCAAGTTGTAACCGAGCTGGTGCATGATAGCCACCACAATTTCGGATACTACGCCTTCGCCTACCCAACCCAAGGCCAGCGAAGCCAGCGTAATGCCTAGCTGCGTAGCCGATAAGTAGGCGTCGAGGTTTTGGACGAGGCGTAAAGTCAGCTTGGCAAAACGGTTGCCGGACTGCGCCTTTAGTTCTATTTGAGAAAGACGGACCTTGACGATGGCAAACTCGGCGGCGACAAAAAAGCCATTCGCCAAAACCAACAGAAGGGTCCAAAGGATGTTTAAGCCCATAGATGCAGAGACCACCGGCACCCGCGGTTCGTCCCTGTATGAAACAAAAGTACGAGAATCCGCTCAAGCGGTTCGGGCGACGTGCCCAAGTGCGGGATGCAACGGTTAGCGTAACTTTGTTTCTTCTGCGGAAATTCCAGATTCCATATGTTTTTACGAATCATTTCCTGGCTGAGCTGGGCGTTGCTGCTCACGGGGAGCGTACCTGCCGCGGCTCAGATTCAGGAACCCACCAAGCTGAGCACCACGGTCAGCAAAACCACCGCCAAAGTAGGCGAGGAGGTCGAGCTGGTCGTTAATGCTCGTATTGACCCGACGTGGCACCTCTATGCCACTGACTTCGACCCCGACCTTGGACCGACTGTTTTTACCTTTAACTGGACCAAAGCCCCAGCCTACGAGCTGCTAGGCGCGCCCAAGTCGGTAGGCTCGAAAAAAAAGTTTGATACTATCTTCAAAGGCGACGTCACCTACTTCGAAAACACTGGTCAGATCCGGCAACGGGTTCGGCTACTGCAGCCCGGCACCATCACCATCAAAGCCGATGCCGACTTCCAGAGTTGCACCGATACCGATGGCCGTTGCATTCCGGGGCAACAGGCGCTGAACTTCGGTCCCATCGAAGTGACTGGCGCGGCAACGACGCCTACAGCCCCAGCCACCGCTGCGTCTGGCCCTGCAGTAACCGCTATAACGCCGAGCAACTCCGCTGCTCCCACATCAGCTACGGGGCCTGCAGCCGCGCCAGCCGCGGTAGATACAGCCGCAGGTGCCGGTGCACCGGAGCAAGCACCAACCGCCGTTGCAGCGGCGCCGGGGGCCGCGGAAAAGCCCTTTGCCGAGGCCGTGTCTGCCGACTCCACGTCACAACCGTCGCTGGGGCTGCTAGAGTACATGCTGCTGGCTTTTGGCGCGGGCTTGCTAGCCGTACTTATGCCGTGCGTGTATCCTATGCTACCCATGACGGTATCGTATTTTACTGGTACGAGTGGTTCGAGGGCGCAGTCAGTAGCCAAAGCATTGGTTTACGGTCTATCTATTATCGCCATTTACACGAGTGCAGGCGTGTTGTTGAGCCTGCTGCTGGGTGCCGATGCCGCCAATGTTATCAGCTCGCACTGGCTGCCCAACCTGGTTTCCTTCGGCATTTTCGTGCTGTTTGGTTTGTCGTTTCTGGGCTTGTTTGAAATTCAAGCACCTTCAGGCTTAGTGAATAAGGTAGACCGGCAGGCCGATAAAGGCGGCTGGTCGGGCCTGTTCTTTATGGCCGCCACGCTAGTGTTGGTGTCCTTTTCCTGCACGGTACCCTTTGTGGGTACCGTCGCTATTGCCTCGGCGGGCGGGGAACTGTTGCGCCCTACATTGGGCATGATGAGCTTCGCCTTGGCCTTTGCGTTGCCTTTCGTGTTGTTTGCGCTGTTTCCATCGTGGCTCAAGAGCATACCGCGCTCGGGTGGCTGGCTGAATACGCTTAAGGTCACGATGGGCTTCGTGGAGTTGGCCTTGGCGTTCAAGTTTCTGAGTTCCGCCGACCTGTCCTATCACTGGGGCCTGTTGCCCCGGGGCTTGTTCATTGCCATCTGGGCAGTACTGGCCGGCTTGCTGGGACTGTACCTGTTGGGCTTCATCCGCTTGCCGCACGATGATGAAAGCACCCGCGTAAGTGTGCCGCGTCTACTACTGGCCGGGGCAGCCTTTACGTTCATGCTGTACTTAGTGCCGGGCTTGTTTGGGGCGCCGCTGCCGGCTTTGTCGGCTCTGGTACCGCCGCCCAGCCGCCACGATTTTAACCTAGGGGCGCCCGCAGCCCTTGCCATTCCCGCCAGCACCAGCACTGGCGCCACGGAACAGTGCGAGCCGCCGCGCCACGCAGAGTTCCTGGAGTTGCCGCACAACCTGAACGGGTACTTCGATCTAAAACAGGCCTTGGCCTGCGCCAAGCAACTTAACAAGCCCGTATTTGTGGACTTCACTGGCCACAACTGCGGCAACTGTCGCCTGATGGAGGCATCGGTGTGGTCCGACCCGCAGGTGTTGAAGCGTCTGCGCCAGGATTACATTGTGGTGGCGCTGTACGTGGATGACAAGACCGAGCTACCCCAAACCGAGTGGTTTACCTCCAAACGCGACGGTCGGGTAAAGAAGGCCATCGGTGAACAGAATCTGGATTTTGAAATCGACCGGTTCGGGGCCAATGCGCAGCCGTATTACGTGCTGTTGTCGCCCGACGGCGAAAAACTCGTAGAGCCCGTAGCTTACGAGTCGGATGTCAACCGCTTTGTACAGTTTCTGGATGCCGGATTGCAACGGCACCGTGCGCGGCAGGCCGTGGTAGCCCGCTAATTTTTCCCTTCTCTCACCTGCCTATCTATGAAGAAGCTACTGTATTTGTTGCCGCTGGTGTGGTTCGGCATTGGCGCAGCCCAGGCCCAAACTCCCGCAAACCCTGCCAGCACATCCAAGCAAGCCGCAGCTGATCCAACACGTATTACGCTGGTTATCCACGGCGGGGCAGGTACCATCACGCGCCAGAACATGACGGCGGAACAAGAAAAAGCCTACCGTGAAGCCATGACCCTTGCGCTGCAAACCGGCTATGCCGTGCTGCAAAAAGGGGGTACCTCGCTCGATGCGGTAGAGGCTACGGTGCGGGTAATGGAAGACTCGCCGCTTTTTAATGCTGGCAAAGGTGCCGTGTTTACCCACGAAGGACGCAATGAGCTAGACGCGTCCATTATGGATGGTAAAAGCCAGCGGGCAGGCTCAGTTGCGGGCGTTACTACTGTGCGTAATCCTATTACGGCGGCCCGTGCCGTAATGGAAAAGTCTGAACACGTAATGATGGTTGGACCTGGTGCCGAGCAGTTCGCCAAGGAGCGTAACCTGGAAATTGTTGAGCCCAGCTACTTTTACACGGAGGCTCGCTATAAGCAATTGCAAAAGGCTGTGGCCTCCGAGAAAGGTGCGGTTACCGATCAACTTAACACGCCTACCAAAGCAGCCGCCCCTGCTGCCACGCCGGCTACCGACTCTAAAAAAGCCAAGTCCAAACAAAAAGCTGGTAAGCCCCAAAGCTTCACCGAGCCGCCTATTTTTATCGAAGGCCGCAAATACGGTACCGTGGGCGCTGTAGCGCTTGATCAGTTTGGTAACCTGGCTGCGGCTACTAGCACCGGAGGCATGACCAACAAGCGCTACGGTCGGGTAGGGGATGCACCCATCATCGGTGCGGGTACTTATGCCGACAATGAATCTTGCGCTATTTCCTGCACCGGTTGGGGTGAGTACTTTATTCGGGCTACTGTGGCGCGCGATATTGCGGCCCGCATGGAGTACGGCAAACAGCCCCTGCAGCAGGCTGCCCAAGCGGCCATTGATAAGGTGGCCAAGTTAGGTGGAGATGGCGGCCTTATCGGGCTTGATCGTCAAGGCAACATCACAATGCCCTTCAACACCGAAGGCATGTACCGAGGGTACATAAAAGCGAATGGGCAAACGGAAATCCTTATCTATAAATAGAGCGCCCAATAAAAAAGCTGCTGCGAAGTTGAGACTTTGCAGCAGCTTTTTTATTGATCCAGAACGCTTGGTCAAGAAAAACTTAAGTTAAACCTGTAACTAAATGCTCCTTTCGGTGTCATTAATGCAATGCCTGTCCTGTTAAAGGAAAAGTCAGTTGTAACTCCTGATAATCTTACCTTGACCCGCGAAGGCACAAAAAAGGCGGCACCCACCCAGATGCCGCCTCTTATGAAGGACGCACCCACCCAGATACGTCCTGTTTTTTCCCTCCTCACATGGTCCACCCAAGTTGTAGAAGAAGGATTCGAACCTTCCAAAACGAGCCGTTCATTATTGGTGTACGGCCTTGTTTTCCCAAAGAATGGCGACAAAAGTTGGTTTGTCGCCATTGTTCTACAAAATTTGCAACGCCGACTGCGTTGTATTGAGACAAATGTAATAGAGGAATTCAAATTCTAAAATTATTTCATCGTGAATCTATAATTTTTACACAGTTTTTGGAAAACGGCACTCTCTTTTGCAACATTTGCAAGCAACTCCTTTTAAAATGTCCCGGAATTACGAACTTGACGACACCGACCGCAAAATTTTAGCCTTGTTGCTCGACGATGCTAAAATGCCTTATACAGAAATTGCGCGTCGAGTGCATGTGTCAGGTGGCACTGTACACGTACGCATGGCTCGTTTGGAGGAGCTAGGTATTGTGCGGGGAGCTACCTTAAAGATTGACTACGCCAAGCTTGGCTACGGAGTAAATGCTTTCTTGGGCATTTACCTGCTTAAGAGTTCGGTATACGCCAGCGTTGCCGAACAACTCCGCGATATACCCGAAGTGGTCAGCATTCACTTTACTACAGGAGCATATGGTGTCTTTGCCCGTTTGGTTTGCCGTGATACTCAACACCTGCGCGACGTGCTTCACGACAAGATTCAACTGATAGAGGGGATTGAGCGCACCGAAACGCTCATCTCGCTGGAAGAAACCCTCAATCGGCCTATCCAACTTCAGTAGTTCTGCTTCTTTTTGAGGCAACTAGAACGCCGCTGACCCCTACTGAAACAAGGGTTAGCGGCGTTTTACTTATTCCTAGGAAGTAGGACATATGAAAATAAAAAGAATATGTTTTGCTTTTATTATTTCATTTACTCGTTAATGGTACTATTATTACCTGAAATTGATCTAGAGCAAGGTTCTGCCTAGCTAGATCAGCCTCTTGACCACCCGCCCTAATTAGCATTCCTGCCATGTATTCTTTGCCGCTTTATTGCCATCGTACCCTTAGGGGTGTCGTGGAGTGTAATAGCTTACACAATGGGACATGTTGGGAGACTTGTAGTTCCGCTTGTTGGAGGAGAAATTTTACGGAAGCCTAAGGCAGATGCCAATCAGCCGATTTCGACTGTCTAAGTGAAGCTGCAAGTTTTGACTCAGGTGTCGCCAAAGGTTAATTGTCTTACGGTTTTGGATTATTGTTATAATGACAATGACCATTACAATTAAAGATCCGTAAGACCTTGGCAGAACCAGATTCGGCAAGAAGCGAATGATAGACAGCCATTGGCTGCGATGTTCATCGAATTTGGTTCGTCCGTTAATCTCACCTCACAAGGGGCTAAGGAAATCTTGATAACTAAAATTTTGTTAACAATTCTTTGATAATCAGGGTTATTAGTCAAATACTCATTGAGTAAGAAAGTCTTTATAGATCTGAGTTCAAACATGAAATCAGCTGAATAGCAGCTGATATATTGCAAAAAATGTTGCACCCACGCCCCTGCTTCGTGTAGGTGGAGACGAAGCGGGACTAGGTGCAAATGCGTCGCCAATGAAAAAAGGCGCGCAACGTCGGCCGTGGGTGGCGCCACGGTCGACGTTAATTTTTGTAAAAAACCGTGTTGTTTGGCTTTTACTTCGAGTTGCGTAGCGTATATTTCGGAACGGTTGTCCACATTGTTTGGTCATGAAACTCTTGCTAGCTGCATTATTAGTCTGCGGCGGCGCACCAGTAGTGGTGGCCCAGAGCCTCCCTGCCGTGTACCTGAATGAGCAGAACCTGGAAACCGTACCCGATAGCGCAACGCACTACCGCGTAATCGAGCAGCGGCTGGAGGCAGGCCTGCATCCCATGCGGGAATATGCTATGAATGGCACGCTGTTGCTCCGTGGTTACCTTGTTAGTATAGATCCACCGGTGCGTAGCGGGCTGTTTACCTGGTATTACCCGACGGGTGCCAAAGCAAGCCAAGTACACTTTCAAGACGATCAACCGGAAGGCGTATACGTGTCGTGGCACGAAGACGGCAAGGTGCAGGAGCGCGGCGAGTTTCACCTTGGTGAGCGAACCGGTCGTTGGTTAAGCGTGCATCGTAATGGGCAGCGACGCTCAACAGGCACTTACCTAGCCAGCCGGCCTTTCGGCGAATGGCGTTTTTACTATAACAATGGACAAACGGCGGCCGTGGAGCGCATCGAGCGGGGCCAGCCAATTGCCCTTACGCTTTATAATGAAGATGGAAGCCGCTCGGAAGGGCTGCCTACTCGCCGGCAGGCACCAACGTTTCCGGGCGGGGAACAAGCGTTGGTAGAATACCTTGCCCGGCAAACCAACTATCCCAAGGAGGCCCGCCGCAAAGGCATCACAGGCAAAGTATATGTGAGTTACACAGTGGGTGAGGACGGCAAGGTCAGCCAAGTGCGCGTACTGCGCGGCCTCTCACCGGATACTGATCTAGAGGCCAAACGCGTAGTCGAAAGCTTGCCACGCTTTAGGCCCGGCAAGGAATACAACGTGCCTACTAGCTTCACCTATACCGTACCCATTTATTTTGCGCCGCAGTTTCACCTTTTCGGCGGACCAAAACCGCCACCGGCTGCGCCAGTCGAAGCTCGGGCCAACTGGTAACAACACCACGGGCCCCGCTACCTACAGAAGGTGGCGGGGCCCGTGGTGTTGTTAGGCAATTTGATTAGGCTGTAACCTGGGCGTCGAGCTTTTGAGCCAGCACGTGCTTCGGTACAGCGCCTACTTGCTTGTCGACTACTTGGCCGTTCTTAAACACCAGCAGTGTAGGAATGCTGCGGATGCCGAACTTCATCGAGGTCTGTGGGTTTGCGTCAACGTCGACCTTACCGATAACGGCGCGGCCTTCGTATTCGCCGGCCAGTTCTTCTACTACCGGGCCTACCATGCGGCAGGGGCCACACCATTCGGCCCAGAAGTCCACCAGCACGGGCTTATCCGAGTTGATGATTTCGTCGAAGTTGGCGTCAGTGATTTCAATGGCTTTATGTCCCATTGTCGTATTCAGTTAGTGAAAGTGGGTTCTTTGTTGATTACTCCGCTTACGCAGGATGGGCGCGCAAGGTAGCAGATTGTGTCAAACATGAGGACAAGCCGAAAGTTTGACGCAGCGTAGCCTATTCACTGTGGCAGTTTTCAACAGACCAGATTAAGCCAAGCCAATGGTTTAATCTCGTTACTGCGGGCTTAGATCAACTGGCAAGCGTCAATTTCCATCTCGCGCATCTTGAAGATGAACGACTTTGGCTCGATGCGATATTTGCGGGAGTAGGTGTCCACCGTCAGGTGCTCATGCGGTTCTGCAAACTTGATTTCCAGCTTTTTGGAGCCGGCACATTCTTCCACGGCTGACATAAACCGGTCCATGAAGGGCTCGGTAATGGTGCGCAGATCAAGCTGTACACGCACACCGTTAGCCAGCTTCTCGGCCACGTTGAACAGCGGCTCCATGGTCATGATCTTGAACTCGTACTGATCGGAGTCGCGGAAGCGCGGGGCATACTTACCGCGGATGAACATGGGCGGAATCTGCTCCTTGTCGTAGTTGCGCGGGTTGATGATGTTGGAAAACTTCGTGTAGTCGTCGCGGAACAAGGCCAGGTTCAGCGACGAGTCGTAGTCTTCGATGTTGAACGACACGAAGGGCTGCCCAGTCTTCGTCGTTTTGAACATCACGTTCGAAATGAGCCCGGCCACGTTGATGTCGCGGTTTTTGTACGTCTCGATTTTATCGAGCGAACAAGTGCAGTAGGAGCTCATTTCCAGCTTGTAATCGTCGAGGGGGTGGCCCGAGAGGTAAAATCCTACCACTTCCTTTTCCCGACGCAGCTGTTCGGTAGTCGGCCAGGGTTCCATGTCGGCCACCTTTGGGAGCGGCATGGCTACGGCCCCGAAGGCTCCGCCGCCAAACAGGCTCTGCTGGGCCGAGTCCTGATCGGCCTGGTGCTGCTGACCAAGCTTGACCGCTTTGTCGATGAGGTTTTGGTCACCGCCGGGCGCTTCCACAAACTGCCGGCGGTGGTAGCGTTCAAACGAATCGAAAGCACCGGCCAGCGCCAAGCTTTCAAAGGTTTTCTTGTTGACGGCGCGCAGGTTCACGCGCTTGGCAAAGTCGAAAATATCCGAGTACGGCCCCTTTTTCTCCCGCTCAGCCACGATGTTCTCGATGGCCGCTTCGCCGGCGCCCTTCACTGCGGCCATGCCGAAACGGATCTGGCCCTTTTCGTTCACGTTGAACTTCAGCACCGATTCGTTTACGTCGGGGCCGAGTACCTGCACGCCCTGCCGGCGGGCTTCCTCGATAAAGAAGGTTACCTTCTTGATGTCCGACATGTTGTTGGTCAGTACCGCCGCCATGTACTCGGCGGGGTAGTTGGCCTTCAAGTAGCCAGTCTGATAAGCAACCACCGAGTAAGCGGCGGAGTGGGAGCGGTTGAAGCCGTAGGCCGCAAACTTCTCCATCACGTCGAAGACTTCGTTGGCCTTCTTCTCCGAAATGTTGTGCAGCTCCTTGGCCCCTTTGCAGAATTTCTCCCGCTCCTGAGCCATCTTCTTCATGTCCTTCTTACCCATGGCGCGGCGCAGCAGGTCGGCGCCGCCCAGGGAATAGCCGGCCAGGATCTGGGCGGCCTGCATGATCTGCTCCTGGTACACCATGATGCCCTGAGAGTAGTTCAGAATGGGCTCCAGCAAGTCGTGCGGGTATTCGATTTCCTCGCGCCCGTGCTTACGGTTGATGAAGTTCGGAATGAACTGCATCGGGCCCGGGCGGTACAGGGCGTTCATGGCAATCAGGTCCTCGATGTTCGTCGGCTTGAGGTCCTTGAGGTACATGCGCATGCCCTCGGATTCGAACTGGAACGTGCCGATGGTGTCGCCGCGCTGGTACAGCTCGTAGGTCTTTGGGTCGTCGAGCGGGATGTCGTCGATGTTGATGTCGACGCCGTGGTTCTTCTTGATGAGCGTAAGGGCGTCCACAATAATCGTGAGCGTCTTCAGGCCCAAGAAGTCCATCTTCAGCATCCCCGCCGACTCGATGACCTTGCCGTCGAACTGCGTCACCAAGAGGTCCGAGTCCTTCGAGGTGCTGACCGGAATGTACTTGGTGATGTCGTCCGGGGCGATGATGACGCCAGCAGCGTGAATGCCGGTGTTGCGTACCGAGCCTTCCAGCTTCTCGGCCAAGCGCAGGATGTGCCCGCGCAGGTTGTCCGGCGCATCGTCGCGGCGGATCATGTCCAGCTCCTGGTTTTCAGCGAAAGCCCCGGCCAGCGTCGTGCCGGGCTTTTCGGGCACCATTTTGGCCAGCTCGTTGGTCTGGGGCAACGGTAGCTCCATGGCCCGCGCTACGTCCTTGATGGAGGACTTGGCGGCCATCGTACCAAAGGTGATGATCTGCGCCACCTGCGTCTTGCCGTACTTATCTACCACGTAATCGATAACGCGCTGGCGGTTCACGTCGTCGAAGTCGATGTCTATATCAGGCATCGACACGCGCTCGGGGTTCAGGAAACGCTCGAACAGCAACGAATACTTAATCGGGTCGATGTTGGTGATGCCGATGCAGTAGGCCACCGCCGAACCGGCGGCCGAGCCACGGCCCGGACCCACGGCCACGCCCATGTCGCGCCCGCGGTTGATGAAATCCTGTACAATGAGGAAGTAGCCCGCGAAGCCCATCGTTTCGATGATGCGCAGCTCGTAGTCGAGGCGCTCATCGATTTCGGGCGTGCGCTCGGTATAGCGCGGTCGGTCGCCTTCGTACGCACCCTTAAAGGTCAGGTAGCGCAGGTAGGAGTCGGCGGTAGGGTGTTCGGCCGGCAGCGGGAAATTGGGCAGCAGAATATCGCGCTGCAGCTTCGGCGGCGTGATCTTATCAACAATTTCGTTTGTGTTGTCCAGGGCCTCGGGCACATCGGCGAAGAGCACGCCCATCTCGGCCTGAGTCTTGAAGTAAAACTGGTCGTTGGGGAAGCCAAAGCGCGTCTTGGGCTTGGGCATCTGCATTTCCTCGTCTATGCGCATGAGCTGGCGGCGCACTTGGTCGTCGCGGCCGGCGAGGGGGCGCAGGTTGTCCAGGTGGTCGTAGAGTACCTCGTTCTGCCCCGAAATCAAACGGAAGTATTTGGTCTGAAAATCACCAACCGGGATGCTGTACTCCTCGCCGGTGTTCACGCACAACAGCAGATCGTGTGGGGCAAAGTCCTTCTGATCGACGTAGTGGGAGTCGTTGGTGCAGATTACCTTGATGTTGTACTTCTTGGCCCACTTCAGCAACACTTGGTTCAGGTCCTCCTGGCTTTTACCAGTGCTGTCGATATTCATCAGCCCGTGCCGCTGAATTTCGAGATAGTAGTCGTCACCGAACACATCGAGCCACCACTTCAGCAGCTTCTCGGCTTCTTCCTCCGATTTCCATAACAACGCCTGCGGAATCTCCGCACCGATGCAGCAGCTGGTGGCAATCAACCCCTCGTGGTATTGCAGCAGCAGCTCTTTATCAATGCGCGGGTACTTGGAGTACACGCCCTCGATGAAGCTCATGGAGCAGAGCTTGGCCAGGTTCTGGTATCCGGCTTGGTCCTTGGCCAGCAGCAGCTGGTGGTGGCGCACGTCCCGCTCACCCTTTTCGCGGCTGAAGGTTTTCTTGTGCCGGTCTTCCACCAGGTAAAACTCGCAACCCACGATGGGCTTCACGTTGTACTTGTTGGCCTCGGCCACGAAGTTGAACGCCCCGAACATGTTGCCGTGGTCAGTGAGAGCTACGGCGGGCATGCCGTCGGCCTGGGCTTTCTTCATCAGCGCGCTGATGCTGGCCTGGCCGTCGAGCAGGGAGTATTGGGTGTGGCAATGGAGGTGCGAGAACGTGGGCATGGCAAGCTTAGCCGGCGCATTAGGGCGCCGAACCGAGAGTAAAGTTACCGCCGGGGCAGGGGAAAGGAAACGTTGCGGCGGCCGATGTTTTTGTTATGTCGGAACAAACAAATTGGGGGGCTTCGTGCACGAGGCAGCCCGGAATTTGCCGCAACGGGCCTATGCACTATCTGCGCGGCAACCGTGGTGTTGGATTTGTGGGAACCAGCTTGGAAAAGGCTGATTCGATTACTTTTAGGGCCGAGTGTTTCCGGTAGCACAAAGCAGCGTTGGCTAAGAAAGCCTTATCCACTAAGTGGCTGAAGTTGCTGGCGAACCGTATTAATACTCAGCAGGCAATAAGTAAATGCATGCGCAGTTCTTTTGCAGAGCCGGGTGGCGTGTGCGCCTGTAAAGTTGATTTTTAGAGAACAGAATAACCCGACGATGAAACTGTTAGGCCCACTTACCGACCCTGTTTACCAACAACCGGAGTACTATTCCCGCCTTGATCAGGGGCTGTTGCGCTTCTGCCAGGACAAGCGCGACCTGCCGTTCATGCGCTTGATATTAAATATCACCCTTACCCTCATCCCGCTGGCAGTGCTGCTGTATATGCCGGGCTTGCCGAATGCGTTGTGGTGGGCAGCGGCTGTGACTTACCTTTTCCTGAACAACATCACCTTCAAAGGCCCCTTTGGGCTGATGCTGCACTGCACCTGTCACCGCCTTCTGTTCAAGAAAAAGTACGGGTACATGAACCACTATTTGCCGTGGGTAATCGGACTGTTCTTTGGACAAACGCCCGAGACGTACTTCACTCACCACATGGGCATGCACCACGCCGAAAACAACATGCCGAACGATACCAGCTCGACCATGCGCTATCAGCGGGATTCGGTCTGGAGCTTTCTGCATTACTTGGGTGCATTTATTACCATTGGCATTATTGACCTGTCCAGCTACTTCATTAAGACCAAAAAGCACAAGTTTCTTGTCCGTTCCATCCGGGGTGAGGTGTTCTTTTTTGCCTTGTGCATAGGCTTGAGCTTCGTCAACTGGCCCGCTACGCTGGTAGTGTTTATCCTGCCGTTTCTGATTTCGCGGGTAATCATGATGCTCGGCAACTGGACTCAGCACGCCTTTGTCGACCCCGCCGCTCCTGACAACGAATACCGTAACAGCATCACCTGCATCAATACCAAGTACAATCACAAGTGCTGGAACGATGGCTACCACACCAGTCATCACCTCAAGCCGGCACTGCACTGGACCGAACACCCCCATCAGTTTCGCAAAACGGTGGACGAGTACGCCGCGAATGAGGCCATTGTATTTGACGGCATTCACTTTCTGCACGTATTTGCGTGGCTGATGTTTAAGCGTTACGATTTGATGGCCAAGCACTTCGTGAATCTCGGTAGCCGTTATAACTCCGATGCTGAAGTCATTGAATTGCTAAAGCAACGTACCCAGCGCATAGCGCCTCCAACGCAGATGGCAGCCGCTGCATAGGCTCGGTTCCGGGTTCAGACTCACTTCAGTTCGGCGTGCTTGACGTTGCTTCCATGCGATTATTTGGTAGCGTCCTAGAAGTGGAAATGCGTCATCAGAGCTTCGCAGATACTTTCTGTCAGTTTGCAGAAAATGACTCACTATTATGATGGGAACTGCTAGCCACAACCAATAGAAGCAGCAAAGGCGGCCCCTCGGGGCCGCCTTTGTTTATAATACATCATCACGGCTATTTTGCCGGTCGGATAACCAGGACCTCGCCGGGGCGCACGTTGAAATCGGGCTTGCCATTCCAGTCCATGATTTCCTTAATCGTTACCCCATACTTGCGCGAGATGCCATACATCGATTCGCCAGCCCCAACGGTGTGTTTAATGGTGCCGGTGCTAACTACTGCGGGCGTAGTACCAGCAGTGGGAGTCGGGGCGGCAGGGGGGGCGCTGGCCGGCTTTGGGGCAGCAGTTGGTGTAGCAGGCGCGGTGGAGGCTGTAGCGGGTGGCGCTAGCAGCAGTACCTGCCCAATGCGCAGCGAAGGGCTTGGCGGAAGCTCGTTCCACTGAATGATGTCGGCCGGGCGCAGGGCAAAACGGCGCGCGATTGAGTACAGGTTCTCGCCCTTCTCCACTACGTGCTGGCCGTTGGCGGGTATTGGCTCCACTTTCGTCGGCGGTACGGGCGCGGCCGGCGGCTGCACCGCAGGGCGCGGTGTGGTGGCTACCGGCTGAGTTGCAGCCGGGGCCGCCGGGGCAGGAGCCGGATTAGCCGGGGCAGAAGTAGGTGCAGCGGGTTTGGGGCTAGCCGGCGCGGGATTAGCGGGCTTCGCCAGAGGTGGAGCTGTAGCCACCGGCTTGCTGACCGTTACTGACTCAACGGAAGCTTCCTCGGTATCGGTGGGCTCGTCGGCTACGGGTGTTGATGGCGGTAGAGCTTTAGTTGGAGCTTGGCCGGTGTAGACCCCACGCTCCGTAGTCGGGGCAGGGGCTGATGCAGGCTTGGTGGTTACTACTGGCGCCGATTCCGAAGAAACCTCCTCGTTTATGTTTTCCACTGCGGCATCGGCCGCACTTTCGTCTGGCGTTGATTGGTCAGCTTCGGCGGGAAGAGCTGGGGCAGGAGTAGCCGGAGCTGTAGCTACCGGCTTGGAGACAGGCTCTGGTGCCTTGGGTTTAACTGCCGTAGCCGCTGGTGTGGACTCTACCGCCGCTGTGCCGCTGGGGCGTTCGAGAGCAGCAGCCACCGCGCCGGTTTTATCCTGTACAAATTCTACCGCTACCTCGCGGGGGCGGGTGTGTTGCAGCCACAGCAGTCGTCCGGCCTGTAGGGTTTCATTGGCCGCCATGCGGTTTTTGCTTCGGATAGCACGGCTGCGCACCCCGTACTTTTGCGACACGGCATCCACTGTTTCGCCCGTTTGAGCCACGTGGTATTCCACGGCCGCCTTGTCGCGCTTTTTCTGCACGAAATAAGGCTGCCCAACCACAATGTTGTCGAAGGCGCGCAGATCGTTGAACTGCATGAACTTGCGCAGTTTCAGGCCAGCCCGGCGGGCTAAGTCTTCCTTCGATTCACCCGGCAGCGCTACCACCGCCCGCAAACCATTCACGGTCACGAAGGCCGCGTTAGTCGGGTCGGTTTCGGGCTTTACTACCAGCTTCGTGGCATTCTGGCGCTGCTGCACGGCCATGGCCAGCAGCTGCAAGGAGTCCGTAACCGGCACCAGCGCGGTGTAAGCTTTGTCGGTGGGTACGGCCGTGGCCAGCAGCCAGCGGTTGTGCTTGCTCATCTCGGCCGGACTAACCTGGATGGCTTGGGCCAGCGCAGCCAGCGGTTGCCCACCGATGGCAGGGTACTCGCGCAGCATCATGGCCGGGCGCGGGTTGGCCCCAATAGCGGGTTCGTAGGCAATTTTGTGCGCCAAGAAAGTCAGCACGTAGGGGTGCGTCTTCTCCGAAACGGGCATTTCGGTGGCGTTGGCGTCGGTCGGCAGCGTATACGGCTTCACGCCGCTGGGTCCGAGGTTGTAGCTCAGCAGGGTGTGCAGCCAGTTCTGGTACAGGCGCTGGCTGCGCTGCAGGTACTTGGCCGCGCCGCGAGTGCCCATCACCAAGTGCTTCCGCTCATCGATGTAATCATTCACGGTCAGGCCGAAGTCAATGGCGGCTTCGCGCTTGAACTGCCAGTAGCCCACGGCGTCGTGGATGCTCTGGGCATCGCCCTGCAAGCCGCTTTCCTGCAGGCACAGGTAGCGAAAATCAAGCGGCACGCCTTCTTCCTGCAGCACCCGATCGATGATGGGAAATGCGGCATCGGCCAGTGCTACTCGCGCCTGAAACGACGACGGGTGCCGACGAAGGGCATCTACTTTCTGCTGCACCGCCGCTTTGCCTCCCTCAGTAAGACGCAGGCGCAAGCCCGCAAACTGAATTTCGGCAGGAACGGGTACCGTAGCCAAGGTGGTGGAGGCCGCAGGAGCCGTCTTTTTGGGCAGGCCTTGGGCCGCGCCCAGCAGGGGCATGGTCCAAAGTAGTACAGGCAGCAGTCGTTTCATAAGCAAGCTGAGCAGTGAAACCGGCACCGCGCAGTACTCCGGCCGGTATCTCAGTCTACAAAGTAGGCGAAAAAATCGCCGGAAAAGAGCTGTTTTAGGCTCTATTTCAAGCCTAAGCAAGCTGCAAGCGCTGTTTTGTGCTGGTTTCAGTATCCCGATGCCGGGGCCTAACTGTGGCACTCAACAGCAAAACGGCCAGCAGAATCTGCCGGCCGTTAGCTGTCATTGCTTAAAAAGGTCTGCTGCCGGGCGGAGGGCCGCCTGGGCCGGAGCCACCCGGCCCGAACCCGCCGGGACGGCCGCCCTCGGGCCGGTCGATGCCGGGAGGGGCGCCCGCGCCGCCGAAGTTGCGGATGTTGTAAGTAAACATCAGCATCACGTAGCGCTGCAGAATGTTGGTGCGCACGTCCTCGGTATAGGCCGGCGTAATGTTGCGCTGGATGCTGTTGTTCTGGCCCAGCAAGTCAAACGCATATAGGCGAATCTCTCCCTGCTGCTTGGCAAAGATTTTCTTGCCCAGGCTGGCGTTCCAAAGCACGAAATTCTGGTTAAAGCCCGCAGATAGGCCGCGGAACGAAACGTGGTTGACATCCGACGAGAAGGTCACGCCCTTGGCCACTATCCAGTTGAGGCGCAGTGAGGTGTTCTGGCGGAAAAACTGGTTGTTGGCCTGGGTCTGCAAGGAGTTGCGCACGTACGTCTGGCTGGAGTTCGAAGAGAGCGTAAAGTCCAGCTCGGGGCTGATGTTGGAGCTGAGCACCGCGCCCAGGTTGAAGCTAGGGGAGCGGTTGTAGTTCAGCTGGCCGTTCACGATGCCGGGCGTCTGGCTGTAATTGGCGCCGCCGTTCAGGTTGAGGTTGCTCTTGATAAAGCCCAGCGGCAGGCTGTAGTTGGCAAAGGTGCGCAGCGAGTATTGCTGATTTAGGTTGACAGGCAGCGTAATCTGGCCCCCAGCCGGCACCACCACTCCCCCAATGGGCGTGGGGCGGTCCACGATGAGGGTGCTATTGGTGATAAAGTTATCAGTGTAGGAACCGCCGATAAGAGCAAAAAACGAGGTTGACTTCTCGGGTTGCGCGGAGGAATAACGCGCAAACATGTTGTGTGAGAATTCCTGCTCCAGGTTGGGATTACCGGTAGTGATTTGCAGCGGGTTGGAGTTGTTTACTACTTCCTGCAGCTGGCTGATGCTCGGCGCATTGGTGCGCATGCGGTACACAAAGCGCAGGTTTTGCTGCTTATTAAAGTTGTAGCGCAGCATGGCGTTGGGCAGCACGTTCAGGAACGTGCGGCGCGTGCTGGCCACCTGCGGAAACTCCTGCTCGTTGCGCAGCGTGGCGTGCTGCAGCGAGGCGCCCACCATCCATTGCAACTGCTGGTCGTTGTAGCGGTAGCTCAGCCCGCCCGCATTGGTGAGGTAGCGGCTCTCAAACACGTTGCTCAGCGGTGTATTCAGCGCCGAGTACACACCCGTGGAGCTGTCGAAGTTGAAGGTGCGTCGGTCGGAGTCGTTGGGGGCGTAGGAGGAGTTCAGGTCGAACTGTAGCTGACTCTTAGGGCTCAGCGGCTCGGTGTATACGGCGTTGGCGCTCCAGTTCCAGCCCCGTTGGTCGAGGCGCGAGTACTGATCGGTGAGCAGGCGCTCGGGCGGCGTGGTAGTAAAGTCGAGGTTTTCCGACGTGAGGTAGTTGCTGCCGTTGCGGTCGTTGAGGGTAGTGTTCAGCCCCAATGAGAAGGTACGCCCGCGCCGCTGGAAGCGGTGCCGGTACAGCAGCTGGTTGCCGAAAGTAATGCCCGTGTTGGCCGAGCGATAGTCACTGGCGTTGGTGCTCTGCGTTTCGCCCGGCTCATTGCCGGTGCCGCCACGGCTGGTGCCGCCGTCCAGCTCGTTGTTGCTGGTATTGCGCTGCACCGTCAGGCGCGGCTGCCACAGCAGCGAGTTCAGCGAGTCGAACTTGTGCTCAAGGCGCAGGTTGAAGCGGTTGTTGATGTTGCGGCTGCGCGTGAGCGAGTTTTCATTGTAGCGAAGCAAGTCTACGTTGAAAGCCCGGGCAGTACTGCTGCTGAGGGTGTTGTCGCTCAGGTTAAAGAAGTAGCTGCTTTGTACATCCGTCTTCTGCCCCCAGGAGTCCGAGTAGTTCAGGCCGATGGCGTGCGTAGTCGAGATGCCGCCGCTTTGGTTTACCAGGAAGTTGCTGGCGTTGTTGTTACCACCCTGCCAGTTTCCGCCGCCCCCGCCGCCGGGGCGTCCACCGCCTCCGCCACCTGGGCGTCCACCGCCGCCACTGCCACCTTGGCGGGAGGTTCCTACCACGCCCAGCAGGTCATCGGTGCCGAAGTTCTGCTCATTTACGTTGTTGGACTGCGCCACCACGGACAGGCGCTGCTTGCCTTTAAAGGAGTTGATATTTCCGCTGGCGCGGTATCGCTCCTGCCCGTCGTTGCCGCGGCCAGCACCGGCCAGAACACGCCCAAACTGCCCGTTGCGAAACTGCGGCTTGGTTACGATGTTGATGGTTTTCTGCTGGTTGCCGTCGTCAAAGCCCGTGAACTGCGACTGTTCCGAGGACCGGTCGTACACCTGAATCTTGTCGATTACCTCGGCCGGGATGTTTTTGAGCACGGCGTCGGGGTCATTGCCGAAAAACTCCTTTCCGTCCACCAAAATGCGCTGCACCTGCTCGCCCTGGGCCTGCACGCGGCCATCGGCGCCCACGGTCACGCCCGGCATCTTTGTGATGAGGTCTTGGGCGTTGGCGTCGGGGTTGGTTTTGAATGCCCGGCTGTCAAACTGCGCCGTGTCGCCTTTCTGCACGGCCGCGGCTGCCCGACCGGTTACCTCTACGCCGCGCAGCGTAACGCCGGCTGCTTGCAGCGTGAGCGTGCCGAGGTTCAGCGGAGTGTTGGCTACGTCCACTGTCCGCTTCAGCGACTGATAACCCAGAAACGAGACGGTGAGGCGGTAACGGCCTGGTCCGGCACCTGGAATGCTGAAGCTGCCATCGGGCGTTACAGCAGCGCCGATTTTGGCCGAATCGGCTTGCAGGCGGGTAAGCAGCACGTTGGCCCCGATCAAAGGGGACTGGTCTTGAGCATCGAGCACGCGGCCCGTCACCGGAACGGATTGGGCCAGGGCCCACGGCGCAACCGTAAGCAGGCAAACGGAAAGTAGTCCTGATCTATAATTCATGAGCGGAAAGCAGCGCCAAACAAGCGGCTTAGATGGCGCAACGGCGCGGGCGTTTAAACGTCCGCTGTATACGTACCGCCAACGTATCGGATGGTTTGGACTTAACCTGCTCTGCGTCTACAGTTTGCGGACTAGAAATAATCCGTCGCGAATCAGTAGAAAGACGTTTTCTACGCGTTCGTCCTGTTGCACAAAGTCATTGAAGACCCGCACGGCGTGCGCGTCTTTGTCGGAAGGTTTGAGCGGGTAAGAAGGCAGGGCCTTGCCGCTCCACAGCACGTTGTCGATGAATAAGAAGCCACCCGGCCGCACCTGCGGCAGCACCAGCTCGTAGTACACCCGGTTGCGGATTTTGTCGGCGTCGATGAACACCAGGTCCCAGGTTTCCGCCAGCGTCGGGATAATCAGCTCCGCATCGCCGATGTGCAGGTGTACGCGGCCTGCGAGGCCGGCTTCGGCCACGTAACGCTCCACGCGGCTGCGCAGCTCGGGGTTTTGCTCTACGGTGTGCAGCTCGCCATCAGGAGGCAGACCTTCGGCCAGGCACAAGGCCGAGTAGCCGGTAAACGTACCCAACTCCAGTACCCGCCGCGGCCGCACCATGTGACTAAACATGCTTAGCAAACGCCCTTGGTAATGGCCCGACAGCATGCGTGGCATCAGCGTCTGCAAGTGCGTTTCGCGCACCAGCCGGCCCAGTAGCGGCGGTTCGGGTGAGGTGTGGTCGTCGGCGTATAGTTGAAGCTCGTCGGCGTTGTACATGAAATCAAAAGCTAAAAACAAAGCGCAAAGCTACGGTTGGCCGCCTTGGGCACTATACTGAGTGGTTGGTTGGCCGGAACATCAAAGTCGAGCTCCACAGCACGTCGTGCCTCAACTGCGCTCGGTGTGACTTTCTACTATATGCTCCGTGCCAGGTACATAAACGCTAGTTTTGGAGCGGCACCAGCCGAAAGCGCCACACGCCTACGCCAGACTTTCCCGTTTCAAAAGCGTGACCCGTCACGCGGTACAAACCTTCGTAGCGAAACACCTGCTCCTGAGTTTCCTCATCCGTAACCTTGCGAAATACCCGTACCGGTAGGCCAGTTTCCACGCTTTTGACCAAAGCAAGGTTGCGGTCATTGAGCACCTGATCAGTTATTTGATGCCCCGTTTTGGGGTCGCGGCCGCCCTGACCCGTGTAAATGATTTGATCTTCGCCAAACACGTCGTCCTCGTACACCTGCGACATCACGATGCTCTCGGCCCCGGTGTGTTGCGAACCGGCTATGCCTGCCCGCACCGGTCGGTGCATACCCGAAAGCCGCAGTTCCAGACGCGAGCGAAACGTGTCGCCGGGCAGATAGGAGCCAATGTGTCCGAAGTGGGGCATGTGAACTACGTGGTGACTAAATAGCCCAAGGCGTGAACCTTGGGCTATGAAAGCAGAACGGGAAAAGAGCCGGCTACCTGCCTTCCGGCACGTATTGCAGCATGCTCAGCTGATCTTCACGCAGCACGTCATTGGCTAGGTCCTGCAGCTCGGAGGAAGTGACCTGCCTGATGCGCTCGAATATTTCGTTCAGCGTCTCCACGCGGCCAAGGTCCAGGGTGCTTTTGCCAAGTAGCTGCATCATGCCGCCGTTGCTTTCCTCGGCCATGGCCAGCTGGCCCATCAGTTGTTCTTTGGCAATGTGCAGCTGCGAGGTGGTCAGGGCTTTTTCGCGCAGCAGGCGCAACTCGCGCATCACCAGTTGGTTGGTGCGCTCCAGGCGGCTTTTCTCAGTGGCAAAGTAGATGCCGAACAGGCCCGTGTCGGTGTAGGGCGCGTAATTAGCATCGATGCTGTACACAAAGCCGTACTTCTCGCGCACGGCCAGGTTCAGGCGCGAATTCATGCCGGGGCCGCCCAGAATGTTGGTCAGCATGAAGAACGGCAGGCGGCGCGCATCGGGCAGGGCGTAAGCCGGACAGCCAATAAGGCAGTGCGCCTGCGAAATCGGCTTCTGCTCGGTTTGGTGCTGCGGCTGGTACTCCGCGAAGGGCTGACGCGTCCGGGCGCCCAGCTGCGCGGGCAGCGGTGCCAGGTACTTATCAGCGAGGCGCTTTACCTGCTTAAAAGACAAATTGCTGACGGAGCTGAACACCAGCTGATCGGTGCGCAGGTTTTCTTGCAGGAAGCGGAAAAAGTCCTGTTGCTGAAAGCCCGATACACTTTCGCGGGTGCCCAGGATGTTGTGTCCCAACGCGTGCTGCCCAAATACCACGCCGTCGAAATCGTCGATGATAGCATCCTCAGGCGTGTCGACGTACATCGACATTTCCTCCAGAATCACGCCGCGCTCCTTCTCAATTTCCTTGACCGGAAACACCGAGTTGAAGGTCAGATCGGTTAGCAGCTCAAAGGCCCGCTCAAAATGCGTACTCAGCAGCGAGGCGTAAAAGCAGATCTTTTCCTTGGTGGTGTAGGCATTCAGCTCGCCGCCCACCGACTCTAAGCGGTTCAGGATGTGAATGGAGCGGCGCTTCTCGGTGCCTTTGAAGGCCATGTGTTCCCAGAAGTGGGCCAGCCCGTACTGTTCCGGCCGCTCATCGCGCGAGCCGATGTCGAGCAGGAAGCCGCAGTGTGCGATTTTGGTATGCAGCACCTGCTTGTGAAGCACGCGGATGCCATTAGGTAACTCGTAGAAATCGTATTCGAGCATGGATACAAAGGGCGCTGTGGGGCGCGGAAGCGACCAAAGCGCTAAAAGCCAGCAAACAAATGTGAGCAGCTAGCCCAGCATGTGCCGGGCCGCGAAAGGCTGCAAAGGTACAACAGCAAAGCGGCCAAAAGGTATGGCCATCAGCAGTGCTACGGCGGAGCTTACCCGAAGTTGGCGGCCAACGCCGTAGTGTGCTGCTCGGCCTCGGCCAGTGCCAGCAGCAGCTGGCTGGTCTGAATACCGTGGGCGCAGTGGAAGTGGCTAAGCGGGCACTTGTTGTAGCCGTGCAGGCCGCAGGGCTTGCAAGCCAGTTCTTCCTTCAATTCTACCACGCGGGCAAATGAGCTCAACGGCCCAAAGCCGAAATAGGGCACCGTGGAGCAGAATACCGCGCAGGTAGGCGCATCCACTGCCGACGCGAGGTGCATCGGGGCTGAGTCGTTCACGTAGTTCAGCACTGCGCCGCGCATCAAGGCTGCCGAAGCCAGCAACGTGAGTTTGCCTGCCAAGTTCACTACCTGGTCGCGGCCACCCATGATCTGAAGCTGCTGGCAGGCTTCGGCATCGGAAGGCGCGCCTAGTAAATACACCGTGTAGTGCTCCGGCAAAGCGCGCAGCAGCTTGGCCCACTGCTCCAGCGGGAACTGCTTGGTAAACCACACCGAGGTGGGTGCAATGCACACGTAAGGCATGGCCGCGGTGTACTGTGCCACGGCCGCCTCGTCAGCTGGAGTAGGGTAGAGGCGCGGCGGCGTTAGCTTCTCATTGAAGCCGGGCTCCAGCAAACTTAGGTTACGCGTTACCTCGTGCAGACCCGGTGCGAAGCCGTGCAGCACTTGGTGCGTAAACAGCCAGCTCAGCGGATTTTTATCGAAACCTATTTTTTCGCGGGCACCGGAGAAGGCCGTCAGGAAGCCCGTGGAAGCAAAACGCTGCAGGTTGATGACGCGGTCGTACTGGTTGGCGCGAATCTGCTGCAGCAGGCGCCACAGGCCCAGGTACTTGTCCTTTTTCTTGTCCCATACCAGCACCTCCCGCACATGCGGATGCCCCTGCAGCAACCCTTCGTTTCCGCGCCGAACCAATACATCCACCGGAGTGTCGGGGTCGGTTTCCTGTAAGCGCTCCAGCATAGCCGTTGCCAGGATGGCGTCGCCGATGAAAGCCGTTTGAATCAGGAGAATAGAAGGGCGGGCAGTGGTTGTGAGCATAGGGCGGGAGCAAGAAAACAAATATACCGAGCAAGTGGAACGCTACAATTGTTTTTGTCCAATTTCTTGTGCAAAACTCACGGGCAAAGTGTGATAATTTTTGCCTGCGTGGTTTTAACAAAATAGTTCTAAAAATAAGTCAATGCTTTAGTGCGGGTTGACGGACGATGTGCTTGCTTTTTCAGGGAGTTAGTAAGTCAAGCATTCGGGAAAGCGCTTGGAAGTTCGTTGTATTGATAATAGGAGATAGGTATGCCGCATCTGACACACAGGTAGCAAGCATACCTTAGATAGCTACCACGGCAAGCCAACAGTAAGAACAACTAGCTAATAGCGGTGCGCCGAGCTTTCGATCAGCTATGAGAGAGTTCTGTAGGGTGCTGGCTAGCCATTAACGGTAGTCTACCCGCCCTGCCTTGGGTGTTGCCATTCCGCTTAACTTGCAACCGCTCGCCCCGGTGGCGGTCTTTCCCGTGCTTTTATTCCGATTTCATGCGCTACGGCTCCATTTCACCCGACCTTTTCATCGAAAACCGCCGCAATTTTGAGCGGCAGCTGCTGCCCGGTTCGCTGGCCATCTTCCAGGCCAACGACGTGATGCCGACCAACGCCGACGGCACCATGGCTTTCCGCCAAAACAACGATTTGTTCTACCTCTCCGGCGTGGATCAGGAGGAAAGTATCCTGCTGATCTTTCCCGATGCCAAGCTGCCGCAGTACCGCGAAATCCTGTTTCTGAAGGAGACAAGTGAGCATATCCTCGTGTGGGAAGGCTACAAGCTGACTAAAGACGAAGCACGGGCACAATCGGGCATCCGCACCATCATGTGGCTCGATTCCTTTAAACAGGTGCTGCACGCGCTTATGAACGAAGCCGAGCACGTGTACCTGAACTCCAACGAGCACATCCGCTCGTTGGTGGAAGTGGAAACACGCGACGCGCGCTTCATCAAGTGGATTCGGGAGCAATACCCGTTGCACAACTACAAGCGTGCTGCCACCATCATGCACTACCTGCGGGCCATCAAGAGCGAAGAAGAAATTCGCCTAATGCGCCGGGCTTGCGAGATTACCGGCAACGCGTTCCGCCGCTTGCTAGGCTTTGTGAAGCCGGGCGTGATGGAGTACGAAGTAGAAGCCGAAATCTGGCACGAGTTCATCCGCAGCGGTTCGCGCGGGCCGGCCTACGGCAGCATTATCGCCTCGGGCGCCAATGCTTGTATTCTGCACTACGTCAGCAACGACCGGGAGTGCAAAGACGGCGACGTGATGCTGCTGGACTTTGGTGCTGAATACGCCAACTACGCCGCCGACCTCTCGCGCAGCATTCCGGTAAACGGCCAGTTCACTCCGCGTCAGCGCGAGGTGTACGAGGCCGTGTTGCGGGTGATGAAATTCGCCAAATCGCAGCTGGTAGCCGGCAACAATATTGAGGAGTACCACGCCGCCGTAGGCCGCACCATGGAGCAGGAGCTCATCGGGCTGGGCCTGCTTTCGCAGGGCGATGTGAACAACCAAGACCCTGCCGCGCCCCTGTACAAGAAGTACTTTATGCACGGCACCTCGCACTACCTCGGCCTGGATGTGCACGACGTGGGAGCCAAGTACCGCACCTTCGAGCCAGGCATGGTATACACCGTGGAACCGGGTATTTACATCCGTGAAGAAGGCCTGGGAATTCGCCTGGAAAACGACGTGGTCATCACCCGCTCGCAATGCGAGGATCTGATGGCCGACATCCCGCTGGAAGCCGACGACATTGAGCGCCTGATGCGCCGCTCGTAAACCGTCTTTACGTGCCATTGTAGGAAGCCGACCTCAACTGAGGTCGGCTTTTTTTTATCACTGGAATGAAGTGCAGCAGCGGTTTTTTGACCAATTGCCTAGCTCCTGAGTTCCAGTGGATAGGACTTTAACCTGAGCAGTGGTTAGGCGAGGAAATTAAGGGAATACACAACCAACTAGGGCTTCAGAAAGTATAGGCAAGGGGTAATGTTTAGGCGCGGAAGGCTTATTTCGCGCCCCGAACTGCTTTTTTCAACCATAGCGTTTCTCATATGAAACACCTTATAACCACCACGGTCCTGGGCCTGGCGCTGCTGGCGTCAGTCCCGCATGGGCAGGCCCAAACGGCCGATCGAAAAACAGCCATTGGACTTAATGTCAGCGGTTTTCAGTACAAAGGAAACTACGGTTCCGATTACTGGAATTCCAGCAACATGCAGTATGGACCCGGAATTTCCATCAGCCGCTACCTCACGCCCGGGCTTGATCTAGGGCTGCATGGTAACTACGCAGAGCTCAAGGGCGGCCCCAACTCCCTTCGCTCGTTCAATACCAATGTGGTAAACGTAAACCTGGGCCTGAAATTCAAGCTGAACAACGGCTGGGCTTTCAAGGAGGATGCTGTCGTGCAGCCGTATCTGCTAGCTGCTCCGGGCCTGACTTACACCAGCCGCGAAGGCTCGTTCAATGGTGCAGCTATTGACCAGGATAAAAGCTACTTCGACCTGTTCGGCGCCGCTGGTATCAATTTCCGTCTCGGTGAAGGGGTAGGCTTGTTCGTTCAGACGGGCCAGCACATTCCGCTGAACGCCAACCTCGATGGCGACCCTACCCGCGACGATAACAAGTGGGACGACCGTTTCCTGCAGCATACGGTAGGCCTCACCGTGAACCTCGGCAAAGCCAAGGATAGCGACGGCGACGGCGTGCCCGACCGCAAAGACAAGTGCCCCAACACTCCCAGCGGCGTAGCCGTGGACGAAAATGGCTGCCCGCTCGATGGTGACAAGGACGGGGTACCAGATTATCAGGACCAGTGCCCCACCGAAGCCGGTAAGCCAGAACTGCAAGGCTGCCCCGACCGTGACAACGACGGTGTGCGCGACTCCGAGGACGAGTGTCCGGATCAGCCTGGCACGGCTGCCCTGCGCGGCTGCCCCGATGCCGACGGTGACGGCGTGGCCGATAAGAATGACCGCTGCCCCGATACGCCGCGTGGTACCCAGGTAGATGCCAACGGCTGCCCGCTCGATAGCGACGGCGACGGTGTGCCGGATGCCCAGGACCGCTGCCCCAACACCCCGGCCGGCGCTAAAGTAGACGCCAACGGCTGCCCGGAAATTCCGCAGGAAATCCGTAAGCTGGAGCAACCGATCCGCTTCCGGACCAACAGCACCCAGATTCTGCCCTCGTCGTACCCGACGCTCGACAAGATGGTGCGCGCCCTGCAGGACAACCCGCAGTACAGCCTGCGCATCGTAGGTCACGCCGATAGCCGTGGTACGGAGGAGTACAACCAAGCTCTGTCGGAGCGCCGTGCCGTCTCGGCGAAGAACTACTTCACCAAGAAAGGCGTCGACCCGAGCCGTATCCCGACCAGTGGCCTAGGTGAATCCGCCCCGGCTGCGCCCAACACGTCGGCCAAGAATATGTCGCAGAACCGTCGCGTAGAATTCCGCTTCGAGTTCTTTATCCCTGGCCAGGAGGCCACGCCACAGCCCTAAGGCTCGGTAGCACCTCCACGCAATGAAAAGCGGCGTCCCGAGTTCGGGGCGCCGCTTTTTTGTGTCCAGCCTGCTTCGAATCAGCACGGGTCAAAAGCTCGGTTACCGCTTCCCATAGCCTCGTCACTAGTTTCTGTAGCTACTTGCATCAGACTGAAAATCAAGTTTATTTCCGCTCGGTGCACATGCAGTAAAGTTGGGCCAGCAGTTTAGAGTCAAGTTGTGGTGGTGCTGTTAGAACGCGTGAAATACTTATTTCTGCAGGCCTTACAAAGCACCAAGCGTATCCTGCTGGCTGGTCAATCAAAAATCTCAATTATGCCACCTGGCCTGCTGAGTCAGTTGAGAACTTCGGTTGCTGTGTTTCTGGTCTGTATCAAGGGCTGCGCCGACACGCAACAGGATGGGCAACGGCAAACTGCAGCCGGGCTTAACTAGCGGCTGGTGTCGGCCCAAGAACGTCGCCTGAGCCACATGCCATATAAAAAGGCCACGGCTTGGATTGCCGTGGCCTTCGGTAATGGAGGCAGGTACAAGCCATGCGGCTTGCAAGGGCTGCCAGGTTACTTCAAAACTTCACCCGAAATGCCGGGCAGCACTTTGGTAAGCTGATCCAACTGCTGCTGGGTAAAGTCACCGCTGATGGACATGAGTACAAACGAGTCGGGCACGTCGCGCACGCGGCTGGTGGCTACTACTTCGCGCACCCGGTCGCCGCTACGGCGCACGGAATAGCGGTAGGCAGGGCTGCCGCCTTCAGCGGCCTGCGTGGTGAGAGGCTCGTACCGCTCGTTTTGCAGCAAGCCCTCTACCTCGTTTAGTAGACCGCGCTCCGTGAGGTTGCGGGCTCCCGAGGAAGTAGGAGTGAAGGTGAGGGCCCGAATGTTGCGTACGGCCGTCAGTGCCTGCAGGGCATCGGTATCGGAAAGGCGGCCCAAGCGGCCCATCGCAATGCGCGTGAGCAAATTGGGCTCGTAGGTAGTGGCGCGAAAGCCCGAGCGGTTTTCGTATTTGCTGAAAAACTCAGCCACGGTACGGGCGGGATTTTCGGGCCCGGCGGCGCGGCAAGAAGCCAGCCACAGCAGAACCAGCACGGGCAGATAACGAAGGAGAAGACGGTAGTTCATGGAAGCGAAGTAAAGCGAAGACACATTGTCATTGGCTCAACTCTACGCACGCCGCCCGCCGAAAGGTTTAGTCGAAGGCTACCACGTTCAGAAAGTATACCTGCCGCTGGGCGCCGGTTTCGGGGCGCACGCGCTGATAACCGTAGGCCAGAAACCGGCTCCCGTACCACGGAAGCAGGCCTTGCTGTTCGGTGTGGAGCGTCTTCTCCTTGGCCCCGGCAGTATTGGTGAGAATGGGCACGTTCAGGTCGTTGGAGGATGAAGCCGTTCGGTCGACCACCTTATACCGGATGAGTCCCTCCTCCATATAGGCCAACACCAGCTGTTTCTGGTCGGGGAGGGGCCGTACGCGCACGGTTTCGGTCAGGGTGTAGTTTTCGGCGCTCTTCAGCACGAAGGTGTTGTCCCATAACAAGGTCCCGTTGCGGTCGAAGCCGCACACGATGGCGTGGCTGGAGCGGTAGCCATCAAACGTGCGCATGGTACCGAACATGGTGAAGCCCGGCGAATCGGAGCGGTAACGCGGGTAGTACACCTCGGCCACCAGCACGTAGCCATCCTGGAAGGGCATCATGCGGTGGGTGAGGATGCGGTAGCGCAGGCGCAACTCGCGACCGGCGGCCCGGCGCTGAGCGCTGCGGGCCCGCAGTCGCTCGGCCCGGCGCGGCTTCATGAAGTCAAAAAAGTGCTTCAGTACCGTAAAATCGTAGAAGCGCAAGGGGGGGCGCACTGCCGGCCCGCCCGACAAATCGGAAGCAAATAGCCCCTGAGCGTAACGCGGGTCGCGCAGGGTATAAGTACCAGCAAGTAAGCGTTTGGTGCTGTCGCCGGGGCTGAGCTCGGCCGTGACCAGCCCCCGGCCGCTTTCGGCCTGGATATACTGCGAAGTGAGCAGCTGCCCCTGCGCCGATAGCTGCTTCACCAGCAAGCGGGCCTGGTGGCCGTTGTCCTGGCTGAGCACGTAGCCGGCGCGTTTAGTAGCTGAGTCTGGCAAAAACGAAAGCTGCGTCGGGATGGACTCGTATACCGATGGCAGCAAGCGAAACTCCTCCCGCTCAGGGTCAATGTGCAGGACCGTTAGGTGGCGGTCGAGCTGGGCCGTGGCGAACAGCTTGCCGTCGAGGGCTTCCAGGTCGTAGAGGTCGTTGACGGTTTTGGTGTCAAAGGCAAAGCCAATGGTGCGGCCGCTGCGCAAATCAAGGCGAAACAGCTGAAATCGGGCCTTTACATAATCCGACTGGAATAGTGCGTAAGCGAACGGGGCTTCGGCACAGGCCTGCTTCAGCTGAAATTCTGGCTTGACCTCGATGGGTACTTCGCGCAACGTGTCCAAATTCCGATCGAGGTGCCGGAAACTATACTGTGAGCGGAAGCTCCCCGTAGGCTGGCTTTCGATGAACAGCACCACCGTGGTGTCGGGCAGCGGCAGCACGCGCACGTCGCTGCCGTACGGATCAAGCTTAAGCTCCAGCCGCAACGGCTGGGTGGGAGCCGGCTGGCCCCGCAGCCACAAGGGCAGCATCATGAGCAACAGCAGGAGCGTGCGGGACATGGGAAAAGGAGCGGAAAAAAGATGCTGAGCGGTGGAAATCAAATTACGACAAAGCAGGGCAAAAGTGAAGTGCCGCCGGCCGACGGAGATTAGTTACGTGTAAGTAGATGCAATACGCCCGCCGATTGCACACCGAGGGTATATGTTTTCCGCATCAGGTGAGGGATGAGTGGAAACCGGAGCTTAACAGCAAGCTGCTTGCAAGCGCACATTCAATCACTCGTTGTTCGTTTCAATCGCAACGGGCGGTGCACTCTACCATAGGGTTCTGCTAATCCCACGCTAACGAAAACGGCCGGCCCGCCAGAAAGCGGAACGGCCGTTCAGTACCAATAACATCAGCAAGGTTTAGTGCCCCAGCTCCAGAATCGTGTCGAACTCATCGGGCCGCAGCGGCATTACCGAGAGGCGGGATTGACGCAGCAACCTAATCTGCTGCAGGCGGGCATCGGCTTTGATGGCGGCAAGGGAAACCGGCCGGGGCAGCCGTTGGTGGGGGCGCAGGTCTACGGCTACCCAGGGCGAGCCGGGCTCGGCGGTGCGGTCGGAGGCAGGGGGATTTACTACTTCCGCCACGCCCACCACTTCTTTGTCGGTTACGCTGTGGTACACCAGCACCAGGTCGCCGGGCTGCATCTGGGCCAGGCAGTTGCGGGCTTGGTGGTTGCGCACGCCGGTCCAGTCGGTCTGGCCGTCGCGTTCGAGGTCGGCGAAGCTATAGGCGGAAGGCTCGGATTTGACAAGCCAGAAACGAGGCGAAGCAGAAGCGGCGGATTGAGTCATGCCGCAAAATTGCAAAGCCGCGGGCAGACGCGGAATCTGCCCGCGTCGGAAGCGCATCATCAACTATCGGCAGGTTGACGCTCTTAAACAGGCCTTAGATAAAAAAGCACAGCGCTGTTGCCGGGTTTATTTTTCTTCGACGCGTTTAACTTTCAGCACGTCGTTATCGAGCGAAATAACCTCCAGCAGGTATGGCGGCTCCTTTTCATCGTCAAGAGTAATGCGGAGGGTGTGCTCTTTGGCGGCCGTCCACTTGCCTTTGTGCCCTTCCATACCATCAGTAGGGGCAATATCGTATTGCGTGAACAAGCCGTTCTTCTCGAACGCAAAGCCCGTACGGCCCCGCGAGGGCGGAAAGTTGTACGTGTTGGGCCGGTAGACCTGCACGTCGCCTTGGCTTTCTTCATGGGCGTGCAGCCAGGTACGGTAGAGCTTTTGCATTTCGGGGGAGTTGGCTACGGCCGATTCGTTGCGGCAGGTGCTCGAAAGCAGCAGCACGCTCAGGGCGAAAAGTAGGACGGGGAGTCGCATAGAGGCTAGCATTCAGAATCTAACATACGCAAGCGGTGAGTTTTTTGACGTGATGCGGGCAGGGGGCGTGCCGCTTGCTCCGGCTTTTGCGTATAGCTTTACTGCCCCAAACCCGATTTGCCTTGGAAAACCGCGCCCTCATTCGCGCCTTTCGCCTGATGGCCCAGCTGCTGGAGCTACACGACGAAAATCCCTTTAAAGTGCGCGCCTACGAAGGTGCCGCCGCCGCCATCGACCGCCTCAACCACCCGCTTACCGACCTTGCCCCAAGCGAGTTCACCACCACGGGCGGCCTAGGCAAAAGCGCTGCCGTAGCGGCACAGGAGTTGCTGCGCACCGGTACGTTTCCGGAGCTGGCGCGCCTGCAGGAAGCCACTCCGCCTGGCGTGGTGGAAATGCTCGGCATTAAGGGCATTGGCCCGAAAAAGATTCGGGTGCTATGGCGCGAGCTGGGCGTGGAAACCATTCCGGCCCTGCGCGAAGCTGCCGAGCAAAACCGGGTAAGCGGGTTGAAAGGCTTCGGGGCCAAAACGCAGGAAGCCATTTTGCAGGCCCTGGAATTTACCGATCAGAGCAAGGGCAAGCTGCTGCTGCCGCAGGCTCAGCAGCTCGGACAGCAGCTCGTGGAACTGCTACAGGAAGCCCTGCGCACCGAGCAAGTGAAGGTGGCCGGCGAAGTGCGGCGTGCGTTGCCGGTGGTGGAAACCGTGCGCGTGGTAGTGGGTACCAACCAAGCCTGGAAGGCACACGAGGCGCTCGATGCCGTGGAGGCACTGCTGCAAGACGAAGCCAATTCCGGCCCCTTTGCTTGGCGCGGCACGGCTACGCAATCAGGTGTGAAAGTAGAGGTGCAGCTGGCTAAGCCCGAGGACTTTACTACGTGCGTGTTTTTGCAGACGGGTTCCGATGCGCACCTCTTGGCCCCGCTCGGGGCCAAGGCCCCCGCGGCCACCCTTCGGCAGTTGGTGCGCGGCACCCGCTTCTTTACCGAAGAAGCCATTTATGAAAAAGCCGGTCTGCAGTACATCGAGCCAGAAATGCGCGAAGGCACCGGCGAAATAGCCGAAGCCGCGGCCCAGCAGCTCCCGCGCCTGCTCACCGATGCCGACCTGCGTGGTTCGCTGCACAACCACAGCACGTACTCCGACGGCGCGCATTCGCTGTGGCAGATGGCCGAGTTTCTGCGCGACCAGGGCTACCAGTACCTCGGTATTTGTGACCATTCGCGGGCTGCTCATTACGCTGGTGGGCTGAGCATCGAGCGGGTGCGCGAGCAGCACCAGGAAATCGAGCAGCTCAACGAGGAACTGGCTCCGTTCCGCATCTTTAAAGGCATTGAATCCGATATTCTGTCTGACGGTTCGCTCGATTACCCCGATGAGGTGCTGGCTTCCTTCGACTTTGTGGTGGCTTCCGTGCACAGCGGACTAAAGATGGATCAGGACCGCGCCACCGAGCGGTTGCTGCGTGCCATCCAGAATCCCTACTGCACCATACTGGGCCATCCCACCGGCCGCCTGCTGCTGCGCCGTGAGGGTTATCCCGTCGATTTCGACGCCATTATCGACGCCTGCGCCGAACACAATGTCGTTATCGAAATCAACGCCAACCCTTGGCGGCTCGACCTGGACTGGCAGTATGTGCGCTTGGCTCTGCAGAAAGGCGTACGCTTGAGCATCAACCCCGACGCCCACCACACTGACGGTTACGCCGACATGCGCTACGGCGTGCTGCAGGGCCGCAAAGGAGGCCTGACCGCCGCCATGACCCTCAACGCTATGCCGGCCGACGAGTTGGATGCATATTTCCGCCAGCGCCGGGAAAAAGCAACAAAATTTGCCGGTCCGAAGTCAACAAAGAAACCCGTCGACTACGGGCCCTTGTTCGGGTAACGCGTAGCGCGGGCTTATCCGGCCCGACTGGCAGCAAGGAGAACAAGGTGACATCGGACCCCAACGGTGACACTTCCGGTAAGTGACACTCCGCGCGCTACAGCTCATTCAACTCAGCCTAATCAGCGGTGAAAATATTAGTCCTGCGTTTTTCGTCCATCGGCGACATTGTCCTGACCACGCCCGTGGTGCGCGGCCTGAAGCAGCAGGTACCCAACGCAAAGGTGCATTACTGCACCAAGCCTGCGTACCGGGGTATGCTGGAGGCCAATCCATACGTGGACAAGGTGCACTGCCTTACTGGTACTTTGGGCGAGTTGGTGCGCGAACTGCAGGCTGAAGAGTTTGATTTCGTTGTGGACTTGCACAACAACCTACGCACGTTCATGATCAAGCTGCGTTTGGGCCGCCCTGGCGCCAGCTTCGATAAGCTGAACCTGCGCAAGTGGCTCCGCGTGAACCTGAAATGGGACGTGCTGCCGCGCGTGCACATCGTGCAGCGTTATCTGGCCGCCGCCGCCCCACTCGGCGTGCAGGACGACGGCCGCGGGCTCGACTACTTTATTCCCGCTGAGCAGGAAGTAGATGTAGAATCGGCACTACCCGTCGAGTTTCATAATGGGTATGTTGCCTTCGCTATCGGGGCGCAACACGCTACTAAGCGCCTGCCAGTGGAGCGTATCGTTGAGCTGTGCGCGCAACTGCGCCGGCCCGTGGTGCTGCTCGGCGGCCCCGAGGACGAAAGCACCGGCCACGTGGTGGAGCTGCACTTCGATCAACTACCGGCCGAGGTCGTTCCCACCGAACAGTCACGGGTGCCTTACAGCCCTTATTACTTCGAGAAGAACGCGTTGCCGCCTTCGCGCACCCGAATCCATAACGCCTGTGGCCGGTTTTCGCTGCACCAATCGGCGTCGCTGGTGAAGCAGGCGCAATTGGTAATCAGCCACGATACTGGCCTGATGCACATTGCGGCGGCCTTTCGGAAAGAAATATTCAGCGTGTGGGGCAACACGGTCCCCGAGTTCGGAATGTACCCGTACCGAACCGAGTTCCGGGTGTTGGAAGTGGAAGGCCTGGCCTGCCGTCCGTGCTCCAAGATCGGCTACGCGAAATGTCCGCAGGGCCATTTTCGCTGCATGCGCGATATTCGGTTCGATCTGGACTTGCCGCCATTTCGCGACGCGCGCTAAGCGCTGCCAAGCATTTCAGATGAGCTAATGTGCTAGCTATGAAACAGGTCAGGGCCTGCAGGGGTTAAAGCAAAGGCAGCGGCATTGCTGCGTCGAGGCCCAATAACCGTTTCCTTCCCATGACCTTAACCGAGCAAGAATCCCGCGCCGTGCTGGTACAGGTGGGCAAAGATGCCCTGCTGGCCGACGTACAAGCCGGCCGCCACACCTTTGTCATCGATGAGCCAACCGATGCCGGAGGGCATGATCAGGGCCCTACACCCTACGATTTGCTGCTGTCGGCCCTTGGCGCCTGCACCGCTATTACGTTGCGGCTTTACGCCAATCAAAAGCAATGGCCTTTGGAAACCATCGAAGTACGCTTGCGTCATAGCCGCGTGCATGCCACCGACTGCACGAGTTGCGAAGCCGCCGATAGTCGCCTCGACCACGTGCACAAAGAACTGCGCCTGCTCGGTCCGCTCTCGCCCGAGCAACGGCAGCGCCTCGAGCAGATTTCTAGCAAGTGCCCGGTGCAGAAAACCTTGATGGCTGGAATAAACATTACCACCCAGCTCATCGCTGAAAACGAGTACTTTGCCGCTTAAACCGGCACTGTTATGCAACCCAAGCTTTGTGAGCACCTCGCGTCCCTGACGCAAGTGACGCCCGCCATCGAGTACGCTTGCGCCGAATGCCTAGCCCTCGGCGACACTTGGGTGCACCTGCGCGTGTGTCAGCAGTGCGGCCACGTCGGCTGCTGCAACGATTCCAAGAACAAGCACGCCACCCAGCATTACCATGCTACGCAGCATCCAGTCATAGCCTCCGCCGAACCAGGTGAGCGGTGGGTCTGGTGCTTTACTGATGAGTCGTTTGCAGCATATTAAGGCAGGCCATTAGTTGTTAGCTGTTTTTGTTACGGGGTTATTATCAAATACTTGACTATAAACACAGCCATTGAAAGGACATCTGTAAAAGCCGATGTAGAGCGCTTTAAAATTAATTCTCATCAAAGTCATAAAGCCTTGACAAAGTGCAGAAAGGGTTTAGTAGTTTTGAGGGTTGTGTGAACGAGCAACTTTTTCAACTTACTTCTCCTTACTTCACTTCTTTCATGCGTAATTCTCTACTTAAGTTCTTGGCCTTCATGATGGTGGCACTGGTATTTACTGCCTGTGGTCCGTCTATTTATTTGGCCAAAGAGTTTCGCTCCTATGCTCCTAAGCACAAGCGCGTAGCCATTTTGCCAGCATCGGTGACCATGGAGCTGCGCCCCAATCAAGCCAAGAAAATGACCGTCGAGCAGCAACGCGAGATGGAAAATAAAAGCGGTGTTGATTTCCAGGAGAAAATTTACTCTTGGTTGTTGCGCCGTGGACAGCAGCGTGGCTACACTGTTGAATTCCAGGACGTAACCCAGACCAACGCTCTCCTGCACCAAAACAACATCACTTACGCTAGCATCCGTACCAAGACGCCTCAGGAACTGGCCCAGATATTGGGCGTTGATGCTGTACTAAGCTCCACGGTTCGCACCACCAAACCTATGAGCGACGGTGCTGCTGTAGCCGTAGGCTTACTAGTAGGTGCTTGGGGAGCTACCAACCAAGCTAACATTACAGTAAACATTCACGAGGCTGAAGCTGGCAAACTGCTTTGGAAGTACGACTACGTAGCTTCTGGCTCAGTATTCAGCTCTACTGATAACATCGTGGATATGCTGATGCGCAACGCCTCTAAGAAGTTTCCTTACACGCCGGTTAAAGGCTAAGCAACCCCTTGCTCGTTACACAAATGCCCTCGTACACACGGGGGCATTTTTTATTCGCATCCTGTTTCACCACTGTTGGCTTCCGGCAAGAAATGGAAGTGTTGTTGGTTACTCTAGCTTAGCAGATTTCTCTAACCTCCCAACCAACAAAAAGCCCCCAGCGTTTTGCTGGGGGCTTTTTGTTAGGTCAAGACGGGTGTTAACCTATTTGCTCAAAGCCGCAGTAGCGGTGCAGCACCTGCGGTAGCTTGATGCCTTCGGATGTCTGGTTGTTTTCCAGCAGGGCCGCCACGATGCGCGGCAGCGCCAATGCCGAGCCGTTCAGCGTGTGTAGCAGCTGCGTTTTGCCGCCTTCGGCGCGGTAGCGTAGCTTCAGGCGGTTGGCCTGGTACGTCTCGAAGTTCGAGCACGACGACACCTCCAGCCAGCGCTGTTGGGCCGCCGACCATACCTCTAGGTCATAAGTCAGGGCCGACGTAAAGCTCATGTCGCCGCCACAGAGGCGCAGCACACGGTAGGGGAGTTCCAGCTTCTGCAGCAGTCCCTCGATGTGGGCCAGCATTTCTTCCAAGATGCTGTAGCTCTGCTCGGGTTGGGCTATCTGTACGATTTCCACCTTGTCGAACTGGTGCAGGCGGTTCAGACCGCGCACGTGGGCGCCCCAGGAACCAGCCTCGCGGCGGAAACAGGGGGTGTAGCCCGCGTTACGAATGGGCAGGCGCTCCGTCGGGATGATTTCGTCGCGGTACAAGTTCGTGATTGGCACCTCCGCCGTCGGAATCAGGTACAGGTCGTCGGCGGTGGCGTGGTACATCTGGCCCTCTTTGTCGGGGAGCTGACCCGTACCAAAGCCCGAAGCCTCATTGATCAGAATGGGCGGCTGGATTTCGGTGTAACCGGCATTTAGTGCCTCATCGATAAAGAAATTGATGAGCGCGCGCTGCAGGCGGGCACCTTGGCCTTTATACACGGGAAAGCCCGCGCCGGTAATCTTGTTGCCGAGGGCAAAGTCGATGATGTCGTACTGCTCGATCAGTTCCCAGTGCGGCTTGGCACCGGCGGGCAGTTCGGGCTTTTGGCCCACTTCGCGCACTACCTCGTTGTCATCGGCCGTGCGGCCCTGCGGTACGCTTTCGTGGGGTAGGTTGGGAAGGCGCACCAGCAGCTCGTGCAGCTCCTTCTCCACCTGCGTGAGCTCCTCCGCGTGGCCCTTGATCTGCGTTTTGAGCGAAGCCGTGCGGGCTTTCAGCTCCTCGGCGCCGGCTTTGTCGCCGCTCTTCATCAGGCCGCCGATCTGCTGGGCCAGCTTGTTGGCCTCGGCCTGGGCGGTGTCGTGCTCGGTTTGGAGCTGACGGCGGCGTTGATCCAGCTCGAGGATGCGGTTTATCTCGGCTTCGGCGTTTGGATAATGCTTCTTGGCCAATCCGGCTAAGACCCGGTCGGTTTGCTCTTTCAGGACGGAAACTTGCAGCATACTACAGCGACAATACGCAATGGAACGCGGCAAAAGTAGCGGTTTTCGCCCGCGGCAGCCGGCATTGGCCCAACATTCTGACAGGATCGGGCTTCTGCTGCCTTTACAGGTGCAGTACCCGGTGTGGCCGGGTTGGCCCGACCGTAATTACCGCAGTTGCACGCCCCGCAATCGGCCGCTGACCTGCACATTATTGGGGAAAGTGCAGGTGAAGGTGCCCGAAACCTTGTTGGTGCTGGCGTCGCGCAGGCTCTGTCCACTAGCCGACGATGCCCCCACGCCATCCAGGGTAGCCGTAACTACGTCGGTCGTGTTGGCTCCGATCGTAGGAATACTTTGGCGAAAGGACAGGCGAAGAGCCTTATTGCTGTAAAGCTTTCCGGCTACCGTAAGTGAGGCCAATCGGTTATCGTAGGAGGAAGAGACGACGTGCGCTTCGAGCAAATCATAAGGTGCTGTGCCATCTACGCTCACCTCCACCGTAGTGATGTACTCAATAGTTGGTACCGTTGTGGGTTTCGGCGTGTCTTCTTTGCAGCCGGTCAAAAGGCTGGCTGCGAACAACAGATAAGCGAAGCGTTTCATGAATAGGAGCGTGGCTATGAACGCAAGTTAAGCGTAAAAAGAAGCCCAAGTAGCTGCGCTCAGCCACCCTGGTGCAGGTCGCACTTGGGCATGTGTTAGCTGATCAACTCCAAGCCACTTCTTTCTTCAAATGGCTGAACTATATGAATCTGTGAAAAGTTAAATTCTTGCTGGCCGACTAGAAAAAGGCCGCATCCTATTGGCCTTGTTGGCCGTATTGCGTAACATTGCGCAAGCAAGCCGGCGACTGATGCCGGGCCCCGCCTCCTCGGTGGTACACGGCCCGATCCTTTCCAGCGCCCGGAGAATCTACGTTTTTGACACTCCTGCCCGCGCTTTTGCGCTGCTTATCTGTTGGTTTTGTGCCGTGGCGGCTCGTTTAGGGCCACGGCGGCATCTGCCGGGCATCTCCATCCCGAATTTCTCCCTCCCCGTACCCATTTATGTACACTATTGACGAGCTCAAGGACCGATTGCTGTCCGAGCTAAAGGAAATAGCCGAATCCTTAAACGTGGGCAATTTCCGTCGCCTGAGCAAGCAGGACCTTATCTATAAGATTCTGGATCAGCAAGCTATTACGCCGCCTGATAAAATGCCCAGCAAGCGCGGAGTAACTACCGATGTGGCTGCTGAAGTTCCTGCCTCCAATGGCAGCGCAGTAGCCGCTGCCCCTGCTGCTCCGGCCCGGCCCGATCGGCGCAACAGCCGCGCCGCCGCTGCGCCCGCTGCCGTAGCCGCCGCTCCGGTAGCTGAAGCAGTAGTGGCAGAAGCCCCAGCCGCACCAGAAATAACGCCAGCGCCGGCCACCAACGGCCGCGCTCCTCGCGGTGGGCAACGCCCGGCCCGAGGCCGTAATGCGGCTCCGCAAGCCGTAGAACCGGTAGAAATACCAGCTACGGCTCCTGCTATGGAGCCGGTGGAAGCGCCGCCCATCGAAACGCCGGCTTCGCCATTACCCGTCATCGAGACGCCGCCTGCGGAAACCCCGACGCCGGTGCCGGTGCCGCGCCCGAACGAAGAGGGGCCCCGCGAGCAGCGTCCGGTACGCTTTGTGGTGCCGCAGCCCGGCCGTGAGCCCCGCGAAATCCGTCCGGCCGACTACCGCCGCGACGCCCCGCGTCCCGACCGCAACGCTGCGCGCGAGCCGCAGGCTGCTCCAGCCCCGGTTCCGGCTGCCGCTCCTGCCGCGCCACGTCCGGCTAGCGACCAGCCCCGACCCGTAATCATTCCGCAGCCGCCCCGCGAAGAGCGTGACCCCCGCGCTGAAGTGCGGGAGCCGCGTGAGGGCCGCGAGCCGCGCGAAGGACGTGACCCCCGCGAGCCGCGTCGCGATGACCTACGCCGTGAGGACCGCTTCAACCGCGGCGACCGTGAACGTGACCCGCGTCAGCCTCAGGGCCCGCGCCCGGTTGCTGAGCCCGGCCAGGCACAGCCTCAGCGCCAGCCGCAGCCGCCACGTGTGGAGTCACTTGACATCACCATCCAAAGCGAAGGCGCCCTGGAAATGATGCCCGATGGCGGCTATGGTTTCCTCCGCTCGCCTTACTACAATTACCTCGCCTCGCCCGACGATGTCTATGTATCGCCGCAGCAGGTGAAGCAGTACTCGCTGAAGGCTGGAGACACCGTGAAGGCGACCGTACGCCCGCCCCGCGAAGGCGAGAAATACTACGCGCTGGTTTCGGTGGAAAGCATTAACGGCCGCTCGGTGGAAGATGTGCGCGACCGGATTTCGTTCTCGCACCTGACGCCGCTCTTCGCCGATGAGCGCCTGAAGCTCACCACCACGCCCAACCAGCTTAGCACGCGTATTCTGGACCTGTTTTCCCCCATTGGCAAAGGCCAGCGCGGCTTGATCGTGGCGCAGCCCAAGGTGGGTAAGACGGTGTTGCTGCAAGAAATTGCCAACTCTATTGCCGAAAACCACCCCGAGGTGTACCTGATGATTCTGCTCATCGACGAACGCCCCGAGGAAGTAACCGAGATGCAGCGTACGGTGAAAGCCGAAGTGCTCAGCTCGACCTTCGACGAAACCGCCGACCGCCACGTAAAAATCGCGGCCATGGCCCTCGACAAGGCCAAGCGCCTCGTGGAATGCGGCCACGACGTGGTGATTCTACTTGATTCCATCACCCGTTTGGCCCGTGCTTACAACACGGTGCAGCCGTCGTCCAGCCGTATCTTGTCGGGTGGTATCGATGCCGGGGCGCTGCAGAAGCCGAAGCGCTTCTTCGGGGCAGCCCGCAACGTGGAAAATGGCGGCTCGCTGACCATCATTGCCACAGCGCTGATTGATACGGGCTCGAAGATGGACGAAGTTATCTTCGAGGAATTCAAGGGCACAGGCAACATGGAGCTGGTGCTCGACCGGAAGCTGGCCAATAAGCGCATCTTCCCGGCTATCGACGTTCCGGCTTCGGGTACCCGCCGCGAGGACCTGCTCATGGGCAAGGACGAACTGAGCCGCGTGTGGGTACTGCGCAAGTTCATGTCGGACATGACTTCTACCGAAGCCATGGAATTCTTGAAGGACCGCATGAAAGGCACCCGCGACAACATGGAATTCCTGGTGTCGATGAACGGCTAAGCCACATCGGTAATGCAAACAAACAAGCCCGCTGCAGCTGCTGTAGCGGGCTTGTTTGTTTGCCAGGGTTTGGTAGTCGGCTGGTTGATGTACTCGGTTATGGATATCCTTGGCCTACGCAGTGTGATGCTACGGTTGCGTTCGGCATGACCGAGCTTGTCACACCTTTATTTCCTATTAGCCACTTAAGCCGACCAGTACGTCACCAGAAATAGCACGAAGCGGTACGGTATAACTAAGGCTAACAGGAAGAAGGAAGTCAGCAAAATGGCTTTCGGAATCCGTTTCCAGAGCTGCTGATTGGGAAAGACGCCTCCCAGAAATAGGGTTAAGTAGCCAGTGGTCAACACAAACATGAATGCGCCGATTAAGTCGTCGCTAATGACCGTAGAACCGCTGGCAGGCAATAGGCGAGTGGTAAGGGTAATTAGCGCTACCAAGCCGAAAAGCAGCAGAATGCCGCCAAACATGTAAGTGCTCAGCGTCAGCCACTCGACAAAATAGCGCCGCTGCCGCCAGCACAACAGCCACAGAGGCAAGGCCATCATCGGAATAAACAGAAAAACAAGGCTTTTGGAGTAGACGTGAGCCAACGCATTAAAGCGTTCTGTCAAGTCTTCCAGCGGCATATTGGTCCGGGCTAGGCGTTCGGCGACAAGCCGCTGAGCAAAGGCGCCAAAGCTGGAACCCAAGTGGTACTGTAGCTTGGTCTGGAAAGGACTGAAGTGAGAAAGGCCTGCGACTAAGTAGAAAAGTAGGTTGGTAATCAGAAAGAGCTGTACTGGCGGGGCGTGATGCACGCGGCGGCCGCGCAACCACTCAGCTGCCAGCCAGCCAGGGCGGCGGGCCTGCCACAATAAGTCGCGCAGCACGCGTAGGTCGAAGTGCGTAACCGTATCAATGGCGTGTTCCAGAAAATGCTTAAAAGCGTAGTCATGACGGTTCAGGCGTTTTTCGCCGCACTCTGAGCAGAAGTTGCCTTGCAATGGTGCTTGACAGGTAGCACAGGTAACAAGCTGGCTACCGGAAACGGACTCGGCGGCGAGCGTAGTAGAATCAGGAATCATAAACCAAACTGGGAAGTAGCACCAGCTGCAAAAGATACACAGAAGCTAGTCCTTAGGAGGCAGTGCTGCTAGGTTCTGCGTCAATTGCTTAAGTCACTGACTTGCATAGCGAGGGCACAAGCCAGTACTTTGGAGCTTATGGAACAAGCTTCTTCCAAATACCAGCTCCTTTACATCTTCGATCCGCTGTGCGGCTGGTGCTACGGCATGGGCCCAGTAGTAGCCCGCTTGGCCGATGAATTTGCCGACCGCGTGCCCACCACGGTGCTCAGCGGCGGCATGGTAACGGGCGATGAGGTGGAACCCATCCGCAACAAGTGGAGCTACGTTAGCCAAGCCTTGGAGCAAGTGGAGCGAGTAACGGGTGCGCAGTTCGGCGCCGCCTTTAAGCAGCTGGGCACGGAAGGCAGTTACATCAACAATTCCGAGCCGCCGAGCCGGGCCCTGATGGCCTTCAAGCAGCTCGATCCGCTCAACCGCGAAGTGCATTTTGCGCACGATATTCAGCGCGCCCACTTTGGTGAAGGTCAGGATTTGAACGCGCCCGAGACCTACGAGCGGTTGGCCAAGGCGTACAGCATTGATCCGGGCGAGTTTCGCCGCTGGTACGAAAGCGACGCCACCCGCGACGCAACCCAACACGAGTTTGACATGGTGCGCCAACTCGGGGTGCAGGGCTTTCCAACCTTGGTGCTGATACACGGGCACCAGGGCTACATTCTGGCCCGTGGCTACGAGCCGTATGAATCACTGAAGGCCGGCTTAGAGCAACTGCTCAGCGAAACCAAAGAATAACCGTAGTGCCCGAGCAGATGATCCAGAAAGTGGCTGTTGTTGGGGCGACGGGGATGCTGGGGCGTCCGGTAACCAAGGAGCTGGTAGCCGCCGGTTTCGCGGTAACAGCCATAGTGCGCAACCCTGAAAAAAGCTCGTCGGTTGCTGCCTGCGGCGGTGTAGTTGGTGCGCGGTGATTTAGCCGATATTGATGGCTTGGGCCGAGCCTTGGCGGGGCAGGATGCCGTGTACCTCAACCTTTCAGTGCGGCAGACGGAAGAACAGTCCGAGTTTCACCCGGAGCTGGACGGGCTGCGCACTCTGTTGTTGGCGGCCAAGCAGCAGAAAGTCCACCGGGTGATCTATCTGTCGTCGTTGATCAAGAAGTATTCTGGATTTCGGTGGTGGGTATTTGAGCTGAAAAAGCAAGCCGTACGGGAAATCAAAGCCAGTGGCTTGCCTTATACCATCTTTAATCCGTCGGCCTTTATGGAGACGCTGCTCAACACGCAGTTGGCGGGCCCCTTTATTCTGGTAGCAGGACCGGCACGGAGCGGTATGTATTGGGTATCGGCCTGTGACTACGGCCGGCAGGTAACGGCCGCCCTGCGCCGGCCCGCATCGGCTAACAAAGAGTACATCGTGCAAGGGCCGGAGCCTCTGACCTCCATGGAGGCCGCTCAGCAGGCAGCGCGTCACCATGGTAGCCATAAGTTAAGAGTTGCCTATGCCCCGTTAGGCCTGATTCGCTTAATACCCCGTATGAATTACGGTGCTCATATCATCAAAGCCCTCAACGAAATGCCCGAGCCGTTTCAGGCCGAGCAAACTTGATAGGAACTGGGAAAGCCGCAGGACACCGTGCGCAGTTTTGCTAAGCGGCAGTAGCAAAAGCTAGCCGCCGTAGCGGCCGTAGCGCACCACTTGCTTTTTGAGCGGCGACCATGCAATGCGGCGGCCATCTTCCTTGCCCACGAGGTACTGAAAGCCCACGGCATCGGCCCGGCCGCGCAAGTCGTCCCAAGTAGCGCGGTCCACGGTCCCGGGCTGAAACGGGTCTTTGGGGCCAATGGCAGGCTGGCGGAAGTTCTTCTCGGCAAAAAACTCGTCCATGCGTCGGCGCAGGTAGGCCTCGCGCTCCTGACGCGTGGCACCGGGCTTTTTCATCTCATACACCATGGCCGCTTCCAGATCGGCCGAGCCAAGCTTTTCGCGGAATATCACGGTGCCGTCCGACGCGGTGATGGTGAACATGGCCTCGCTATTCAGCAGCGAATCGCCGCGCAGTACCAGCTCAAAAAGGTCGGGCGCGACGGGCGCGGAAAAGCGGTGCCGGGTGCGTACGACATTCAGCGTGTCCGATAGCGCAGTGGTCACCGAAGCCGTGGTGGTATCCATGGGCTCCAGCGACACGGCGTCGGCGGTATCGGCGCCGCTCGCAACTGGGGCGCTGGCAGAGCGGTCGGAAGGAGTGGAGCAGGCAAGCGGCAGCGCAGCCGCCAATGCTAGGACGAAGCGGCAAGTCAACATGCGCATTCGTACGCGCCGAGGCTCGCTTGTGTTGAGTTACTGGTCCAGCCAGTGCCGCAGCACCAGCATGACGATAAACGCCGCACTCAGGCACAGCGACGATACTTGATTCATGCGCATGGTGCGGCGGAAGTCGGCGGCGGCCGGGTCGTGCCAGCTTTGCCAAGCCCAGCGGCCAAATAGGGCCACCACCGGCAGCGTAGCCACCGCAAAGACGGCCAGGAACTGCGGCTCGTCGCGGCGCAGGTAGACCAGCCCCAATACGGCGGCGCCGAGCAGCAGCCCTACCGCCGCAAACGCAAAAGTGCCGCGCACGCCCAGCAGTAGACTTAGCGTCTGGTCGCCGCGGCGGGCGTCTTCCTGGTGCTGATACACTTGCGTAAGCGGATAAGAACCACACAAAAACAGGCTGCTCACGGCCGCAATCAGTAGGTTGTCAGCCGACCATGTTTCGGTTGAAGTAGCACCAGCGCCTACCTGCGTCATCAGAAACGTGTAAGCGCCTTGAAACACGACCACCACCAAGGTGCTGACGACCGGGTACTTTTTGAGGCGAATCCGGTCGTAGCTGTAAGCTTTTGACACGAGCAAGTAGCCCGTAAGCAGCAAGGCAAATTTCACTGAAATCAGCAGGGCGCCCAGCACCGCCAGTACATCAAACAGTACCACTAGTCGCCACAGCTCCGGCGTGACCTGCGGCGGCCGTTCCAGCCCACCGATGCTGCCTTCGTCGCGGTCGAACCAAGAGTTGTAGCCGTTGGAAGCCGGGTAAGCCAGCAGATGCAGCACCACAAACACGCCCAAGGCCTTCGGTGCTGAGAAGGAACCGCGCAGAGCACTCAGCCCAAACCAGTACACCGGCATCAGGTACACCGAAAAAGGAATGCGCATCAGCGGCAAGGCGCGGCGGTAGGCAAGGAGCATAGACTAAAGGTAGCGCGACAGTAGCGCATGCAGCGGAGACTTCGCAAGTGTGCGTCAGGCGATAGTACTCTGAATCGTAGCCCGACGTTGGAAGGTTACTAACTGTAGGGGCGGACTACAACCGAAGATCGGTAAATCGGAAGTCTATGCTACTTTGGCCAACCCAGCAGATAAGTTACTTCTGGTCCCCACCAGTGCCGCTTTTTACCGGCCTGCCAGGCGTAGCGGCCATCGGGGTCGGCGCGGTGGGCTAGGTGCAGTAGGGCCTCGGGCGAGTACATACGCAGGATGGAAACCGTGCCGTCCCAAATGGTGCAGAGCGGAATCAGCGGCACCAGATAGGTAAAGAACAGCCGACCCCAGCTAAACGGGCGGATAAACGGTGTGATGAGCAACTGTGCAACGGGCAGCACCGTCCATGCCAGCAAAATTTCCCACCAATGCTTGCCAGCGCCCTCAAACACGCCGATGCCCCGCCCGGCCTGCACCGCATCGCGCAGCAGGGCTTCGCCCGCGGCTGGGGTGAAATGGTGAAAAGCCGAAAAGATGCCACGGAACCCCGGCAGCTCCGATGGCACAGCCAGCGCATTGACGGGAACAGGCACGAATCCGATGGCACTGTTGGTTTCCTGCGTCAGGTGCGCCCAGGCTTCGGGCTGCGGATACAGATCAGTTAGGGTGATGCGCGCCTCGGGCAAGGCCTGATTTTGCAGCGCCTGTAGCACATCGGTAGAGCCGCCACCGGCTCCGGCACCCAGTTCCAGGACGCTCATTTGGCCGGTTTGGCGCATGCCCTCGGCCAGCAGCGGCGCGATGGGCCGGTACGTGTGCAAGTGTGTAATCATGAAGCGTAGGTAATCCATCATGCCCGCCCGAATCACATTAGGAAACCACGGTTGGTCTTCGAATTCGAACAGGTGCAAGCGTACCTTCATGTATAGCTAACTGAGGGTGAGAGCAGCAGGATAAATGGGGGATACTGCCAACCTGAAAGCAAAAAAATATGGTGCTCTGAAACTAGTAAAGGCCTGTAAAAAGACTGCCTACTCATTTGAATTGAATGTGGGTGAATAAGCTCCTAACCCTCGTCTAGGCTAGATAGCCAAGCGGCAGGTGTTCCACAAGCAGCTCGTACTCGCCAAGAAACGTAACAGGACAAAGCCAGTGGCTGATACCAACGGTAAGCCCTGGCTTTGCGCAAGTCGTGCGGTATCCGAAGCTGCAAGCATCATAGAGAGGGGGAGGAGAGCAATGCTGTACGTGTTGTTTTTTATTTTGGAAGATCGGATACCAATTGTTTTGTTAGCTTTGTGCCACAAAGTGCTCTGAAAACATGAAGCAAGCTGTCGATCCTCTAGCTCAACTCACCGAGATTCGCGCCATCATGGAGCGCTCGTCCCGCTTTATTTCCCTGAGTGGCCTTTCCGGAGTTGGGGCAGGGGTGGTGGCGCTGGCAGGCGCTGCGTTTGGACATTGGTACCTCAGCACCCAGTACGGCGAAAGTTCAGCTTACGGCACTAGTCCCTATAGTAACACCGGCTTTGTGGAGCTGATGGAAGGCTCGGCGGAAGCACGGTTATCCACGCTGCCGTTTTTGCTGATGCTGGCCGGCGGCATCATCATACTGGCAGTGCTGGTGGCCACGTACTTCACCCAGCGCCGCGCCAAGCATGACGGCCGTTCCCTGAAAGACCCGGTAGTACGGCGCTTGTTTTGGAGCATGGCTATTCCGCTCGTGGCGGGCGGCCTGTTCTGTATTCAACTGTACTTACGCGGAGCAGCCGGGCTAGTAGTGCCAGCCATGCTGCTCTTTTACGGCCTGGCCCTGCTCAACGCCAGTAAGTATACTCTCGATGAAATTAAGCTGCTGGGTTTTACCCTGATAGGTCTCGGCCTGATAGCAAGCTTGCTGCCCAGCTACGCCTTCCTGTTCTTTGCACTCGGTTTTGGGGTAGGACATATTGCGTACGGGCTGTTGATGTATAACCGCTACGAACGCAGCTGACGCGTACACTCACTCCAATCTGTCGGCCGTCGCAACCGAATTGCCCTTTTCCTGCGAAGCGTCGCCTCGCCGTTTATCTCCGCCGTGAAACACGTCATCCATCAGCTCAATAAAGCCTTTGACCACCGCGTGCGGCTGGGCGTAATGGCCGTGCTCATGGCCAACGACGGCGTCAGCTTCAATGACCTGAAAGAAACCCTGGACCTGACCGACGGCAACCTTGCCAGTCACGTAGCCGCTCTCGAAAAGGCTGGTTACGTGCAAGTCAGCAAACAATTTGTAGGTAAGAAGCCGAACACGACCTACACCGCTACCGCCGAGGGCCGCCAAGCCTTTCAGGACCACCTGACCACGCTCGAAAAGCTGCTCCGTACTGACAGCTGATTTTTTTTGCATTTAAACTTTGAAATACAAAGTACTTTAAAATGAGTTTGCTTCGATACGAACACCCCGCTTGGCCGGCTGCATCGGCTCCTTTAGCCACCGCCGGCGCGGCAACGCGCAATCTGGTGCTGAGCATTGCCGGCTGGGCTGGGGCTTGGTGGCTGCTAACAGGAAGCATTATCGCGGCAGCTGGTAACCCCAGCTGGGTGAGGACTTTGATTGGTCTTTCTTATCTGCTACCAATAGCCAGCCAGGCCGCCGTGGCTTGGTGGGTAATGCGGCCGATGTGGCGCCGCTGTCTGCGCGCCAGCACCGAACCGCTGGCCGTGGTGGTACTGCTGTTAGGGCTGCTGTATCACCTGCTTTTTCTCGCGGCGCTGTCGGTTCTGTTGCTGCTGGCCGCCGATTCTGGACTCTTTCTGCGCTTTTGATATTCTCCACGATACCGCTGAACTAATCATGGAAGCACTTCCGCTTTTCTCCGCCGCCGCTGCCCCACGCACCCCTGCGGCCAACGGCCTCCTAAGCTGGCGCCCGGCGCAATTGGTGCTGACCGCCACCCAAAAATGGCTGCTGCCGCTGGGGGTGCTGGCTTTCTTTGTCTTGTTCTGGGAGCAGGAACTGGGCCTGAATATGACGCTCTATACCATAGTGGGCGCGGCAGTACTGCTGGCCAGCCGCCCGCGGGCGGCGTGGCGCTCGGGCTACTTCCGGCTGGTGCTGGCCGGGGCAGTGCTTGCGGCTGGCGCCATGCTTTGCTACGGCTCGACGGCTTTTTTGGCCTGCATGGCGTCGGGAATTATGCTGTTCGGCTTCGCCAACCAGCCGCTCCTGAAGCAAACCTCGCTGGCGCTGCTGACGGGGGTGCTATCGGCGGCTGAGGTGCTGCTGGGATTACCGGGTGCGCTGCTGCGCAGCTACCTGCCCAGCCGTACCACCAAGGCCGGGCGTACGCTCTGGTATGCGCGGCTGCTGCTGGTGCCTGTGCTGGTGCTGGCGGTGTTTCACGTGTTATTTCTGCTGGCCAACCCACGCTACAGTACCTTGGTCAACCGCGCATGGGCGCCCATAGGGGAGGGGCTGCTGTGGTTGCTGGAAAGTCTGCTGCAAACTCCCATAATGTTTTGGGTGCTGGCTACAGCGGCCACTGCAGTGCTGTTGTTGCGCGTGCCCGTGCCCATGCTGGCGCAGCTGGAAGCCCACTTCGGTGAGTTTGTGCGTCGCCGCCGCGACCGGGTTGCGTCCTTCGCCGTGCGCCACCCCGATTTCAGCCGCCGCGACTTCCGTCTGGTTGATTTGCGCAAGGAGTACCTGGCTGCGCTGGCCGTGTTCGGCCTCGTCAATTTGCTGCTGCTGGCCGTCAATGCCATCGACGTACAGTGGCTGTGGTTTGGCTTCACGCCCGAGCCCGGCTTCGACCTCGCCCAGTTTGTGCACGAGGGTACGTACGTGCTCATCTTCAGCATTCTGCTGGCTATGGGCATTGTGCTGTGGTTTTTCCGTCGCAACCTCAATTTCTACGAGCCCGGCCTACCTGCGCTGCGCTGGGGCGCCACGGTGTGGGTGGTGCAGAATGCCGTGCTAGCGGTGTCAGTTGGGCTGCGCAACTACTATTACATCAGCCACATGGGTCTGGCTTACAAGCGCATCGGCGTGTGCTTCTTCCTCGCGCTAGTGCTATTCGGGCTGGTGACGATTCTGCTGAAAATCTGGCAGCGCCGCTCAGCTTTCGCGCTGGTGCGCCTCAATAGCGTGGCCGTTTACTTGGTGCTGCTGGCGTTGGCCGTCGGCAACTGGGAAATCTGGATTGCGCGCTACAACCTCACCTCGGGCTTTAGCCGCGTCGATTATGGCTTTCTGCTGGATATGCCCGGCCGGGTGCTGCCCGAGCTGCTGCGCCACCGAGCCGCCCTCAACAACGTGCCGCACATCGCCGTGAAAAACCGGTACAGCTACGAGGAAATCACGCCCGAAGCGGCCCAGCGCATGCTCGATTCCCGTGTGCGGGCTTACGTGGCGGGTCACAAAGCCAATTGGCAAAGCTGGACGCTCGCCGATTGGCAAGCCTACCAAGCGTTGCCCAAGGCCAAGACGGTATCCTTCACCCAAGCCGGCCACTAGTACTACCCAATTCCTCAACTCACCATAAGTCCTTAGCCGATTTCCCTGCTCTTCTGCTGGGAAATCGGCGGGCCAGGCTGCTATGAACTTCACCAACTGGGCTGCGTACTTCCGCGCCAATCGGACCCACCTCGACAACCTGAGCTGGGACGACCCTTACCGCCTCACCGAGCGCGAAAAACGCGCCGCCGGCCGCTCACTCCAGCATTTTCAACGCTTCGAAACTTCCGAAGGCAAGCACCTGTACCAGCGCGCCCAAACCAGCGGCGACCCAGCTTATCAGGAAGCCATTCAGCTGTTCATCGCCGAAGAAGGAGCCCATTCCCGGGTATTGGGCCAGTACTTGGACATGCAGGGCCTGCCGCGCTTGCGACAGTCGTGGATAGATAAAGCCTTTCGTGGCCTGCGGCGCTTTGGCTCTCACGAAACCACCATTCGAGTGCTGCTCACCGCTGAGGTAGTGGCCACGGTGTACTTCCGCGCCCTGTACCACGCCACCTACTCGGGCTTGCTCCAGCAGCTGTGCCTGCGCATCCTGCGCGACGAGGAAATGCACGTCAATTTTCAGTGTTATACCCTAAGCCAGCTCCGGGCGCGGCGTAGCACGTTGGGTTGGTGGCTGATGCAACGGCTGCACGGCGTGCTCACTGCCGGTACGGCCGTGGTGATTTGGCTGTGGTTCAACCGCACGCTCTGGGCCGGCGGCATGGGGCCGGTAGGCTTTGCAGCCGGAGTAGCGCAGGAGTGGGACCGAGCCCAAAGCGTGCTGCGCAACCCCGGCCGCGTCCGCGTCGGTGGCTCTCAGTCAACAACTACCAATACACGCTCGGCGCTGCTGCCGCCGCTCACTAATCCTGCCGCTGACCTATGGAGCGCCCAAGTCTAAACCCCGCTAAAGCTTTCCCAGCAACGGAAACAGATAGCCCGGCGGACGGTAGCCGAGTGCTGGCCATTATTCAGCTGCTGAAGGATACCGTTACCATCATGCAGCTAAACGTGCTGCTGATATTCGCCATCATCATTCCCATCGCAGTGCCGGGGCTTGTTCTGTACTGTTGGCGCTGGAAGCTGCTACGCGCTGACTATTCTCCTGCCGCCGCGCGCTGGCACTGGTGGCTGACGCTCGGGCACGAAGTGCTGTGCGTAGGGCTCTTTTTCTCGCTTGGGCAGGAACCTGCTGAGCCAGGATTTCCCAACTGGTACTTTCTCGCCGCCGGCTACTTACTCGGAGCGCTCCTTTCGGTGGTTGCGTTGTTTGAACTGCCAACTGCGGCCAGTAGCGCCGGGCAGCCCATCGACGCTAACGCGGAGCTCAAGTAAGCGGGAAATGCCTGCGTCAGGCAGCAACTTTTACTTCGGTATCACTTCGCTTATTTTCAATTGCAGCTTCTTGCCGATGAAACAAGTCATCAGCTTGGTTTTGACCTGTGCTCCTAAAGCGCTTTGGTGGGGCCTAGGGATGATGGTGCTGGCTGCTGTCAGTCTTCTGGGACAAGAGGAATTGTGGTCGCACACGCCTCAAGCGCAGCCTGGCAGCTTGGCAATACTGAGCGCCGGCGCGGCTATGGTGGTGGCTACGGGGCCGTGGTTCTGCTGGCGAGTAAGCCAGCGGCTGCCGTGGGCCGTGGCGCGGCTCGCCCTCAAACTAATGGCCCTGGGCGCCGGCTTGGCGGCGGTGCCAGCAGTAATTTTGCTGCTGGTAGCGGTGATAAGTGCTTGTGCGAAAACGTTTAGCTCTTCCTGAGCCGCCTACCCGGTCTGCATCCGGTATATTTGTATTTCCGCCGGAGTGTGTACGCGTTTGATGTCCGGCTCCTTCCGCCCGATGCCTTCTACCGAAGTTCAGATTACAGACCAGTCGACACCCCAGCCCAAACGGGCCAAACGCACGTGGCCCAACCGGCTTTCGCGCGTGGCATGGGCCGCTTTTGCGGCTGCGACGGGCTTCTTCTTGCTCCTGCCCATATTGGTGGCCAGCAACTTTATGTTCTTGTTCGGCAAGTCGCCAAGCTTGGAGGAGCTAGAAAACCCCAAGGTGGAACAGCCCTCTGAAGTATTTACGTCGGATGGCGTGCTGCTGGGCCGCTACTACCGCGAAAACCGCTACCCAGTACCGCTGGACAGCATGTCGCCCTGGCTGGTGAAGGCCCTGATTGCCACCGAAGACGTGCGCTACCACGAGCACACCGGCATCGATCCGAAAGCCCTCCTCGGAGCCGTGTATGCATCGGCTCGCGGCGAAAAACGCGGTGGTTCTACTATTACGCAGCAGCTGGCCAAAAACCTCTACAAAACCCGTCGCGGGGAGCGGGGCGTGCTCGGCTCGGTGCCGGTGGTGAGTACGCTCGTCGCCAAAATGAAGGAATGGCTGACGGCCGTGGAGCTGGAACGCCGCTACACCAAGGAAGAAATTCTGCGGATGTACTTGAATACAGTGGAGTACGGCTCCAATGCCTACGGCATCAAAGTAGCCGCTAAAACCTTTTTCAGCACAACCCCCGATAGCCTTCGGCCCGAGCAAGCTGCTGTGCTCATCGGCGTGCTAAACAACCCCACAGCTTACAATCCGAAATTCCACCCCGAGGCCTCGCTTAAGCGCCGCAACTTGGTGCTCGAGCGCATGGCACAGGCAGGCCACCTGACCGCCGAGCAACTGCAGGGCCTAAAGCAGCTACCCATCGCGCTGGAATATCAAGTGGAAAAGCACGTGGACGGCCCGGAAACGTACTTCCGCACGGCTATCAGCCAGTTTGTAAACAACTGGTGCCAGAAGAACGGCTACGACATGTACCGCGATGGGCTAAAAATTTATACTACCATCGACTCGCGAATGCAGAAGCATGCGGAGGATGCGGTGCAAAAGCGCATGAAGGCCTTGCAGCGCAGCTTCGACAATTTCTGGCGCAACCGGCGTAAGAAACCGTGGGTAGATGAGAAAGGGGATGAAATTCCTAATTTCATTGAGACCCAGATTCAGCGCACGGAGTTGTACAAGTACTTGGCTGAGCGCTACAAAGGCCAACCTGCTCGATTGGATTCGGCCTTGCACGCCAAGCGTCCAATGAAGGTGTTTACTTGGAAAGGTGACGGCGATACTACCCTTCTGTTGTCGCCGCTGGATTCCTTGGCTTATTACAAGCAGTTCCTGCGGGCCGGCATGATGTCCATGGACCCGTACAACGGTCATATCAAGGCTTGGGTAGGCGGCCTGAACTACCGCTTTTTCCAGTACGACCACGTGAAGCAAGGCAAGCGTCAGGCCGGCTCCACGTTTAAGCCCTTCGTGTACCTCACCGCCATCGACAAGGGGTACGCGCCCTGCGACCGGATCCGGGATGAGCGGGTGACCATCAATTACGTGGAAAACGGCAAACCCATGGAGTGGAAGCCCGACAACGTAACGCGCGAGTACACGGGCATCAACATGACCTTGCGCCATGCCATGGCCCGCTCGGTAAATTCCGTGACGGCGCAGCTCACCGAGCGCGTGGGCTGGAACGAAGTGGCTAAATACGCTAACAAAGTCGGCATCCGCAGCAAGCTGTTGGGCGTGCCCAGCATCGGTCTCGGCTCGGCTGGCGACGTAAGCGTATACGAAATGGTAAACGCCTACAGCACCTTCGTCAACAACGGCTTCCGCACCGAGCCGCTCATCGTTACGCGCATCGAAGACCGCAACGGCAACGTCATCGTGCAGTTCGACCCGCAGCAGAAGCGCGTGATTCCGGCCGAAACGGCTTGGCTGATGGTGTATATGCTGCGCGGTGGTATGGACGAGCCTGGCGGTACCTCACAGGGCCTCTGGGACTACGACCTGTGGAAAAAGAAAGACAACCAGATCGGGGGCAAAACCGGTACCACCTCCAATTACTCCGATGGCTGGTACATGGGCATTACCAAGGACCTGGTGACCGGCGTGTGGGTGGGCGGTGAAGACCGCAGTATTCACTTCTTCCGGTCTGAGCAAGGCGAAGGCGGCCGCATGGCCTTGCCCGTATTCGGTACCTTTATGGAGAAGCTGTACAAAGACAAGGAGCTGGGTATTACGCCCGGTCCGTTCCCCACGTACACCGGCAAAATCAACAAGAAGTACATCTGCACTACCGAGGATTACCGCCCACGTCGCCAGATCGTGGAAATCGATTCTATCGTAGTCGATAATCTGCTGGAGCGCATGAACAATGGCACCATGGCCGTACCCGACAGCCTAAGGGTGAACTAAGCGGGTACGCCGGCGCCGAAACGCTGGTAACTCCCGCCGCCAAAGCCAGAGCACTAGTCCTAGCAGGAGACCACCGGCAATGGCCGAATACAAATGGAAACGCCACATCCAGAGCGCAGCGGCTTGTCCCTCTTGACCAAGATGTGAAGCATTGCTCCACGCAATAAAGGCATCGGCAATGGGAAGGGTGCCAAAGAGGTAACGCTTGTGTCCGTTATGCGTCCAAGGCATGCCAAAGGCTTCCATGCTGTTGCGCAAACCGACTGCTAGGGTAGTATCATCATATTGCTGCGCGGTGCGGCGCCCAACCACGGAAGCCGCGCCGCCTATTCCCCAAATGACGGGGCCGGAATCAATGTCGCCCGAGCCCGCCACTCCCTTCGGATATTCCCGGATGCCGGGCAGGCCTAGTCGCCCATCCACGAAGTAACGCTGGTAAAGCTTAAACTGCTGCCGGCCAAAAGCTGGGTCAATTTCATGCAATAGGCTCAGGGTCAGGCTTTGTGAGGAACCCCGAGCTCCTTCCCGCACGTTGCCTGTTCTTGGGCCCACTTCGTGCGGAATCAGTCCCAGCGAATCGGTCCGCGCTGCTACCCGGCGCAGCCAAGACTTAATAAGCGGCTGGTAGCGCGGCGTAAACAGCCGGTCGTGCAGTGCCAGGGAAGCCACGCACCCAGAGGCATCGGCTGGCCAGGCGGCCCCAAAGTAAGATTCCGGATAAGGGGAAAGGCTATCGGCGATGGCAAGGGCGATGCGTTGGCAGGTAGTTTTAAACAGCGAGACATCGGCCTTTTGCCACTCAACTGGCTTCTGCCCAATGAGCAGTTTGCCGAGGGAGTAATTGAGCCATCCGTTGTAAAAAGCGCCGTAGGGTAAAGGAAGGTCCGCATCAAACACTGCTTGGCCCCGCGTGGAGGCTATCTCCTGCACGGCCCAGCGGCTTTCTGCCACCGCTTCCCGGTGCAGATTCGAGGACGCAGGGGCCGCAGCAGCCACTTCACTCCACGATAAGCTGTAAAGCGCGTTCAAAAAAACAAAGCCTTCCGGGTAAAGGCTCTGCATGTCTTCAGCCGCGCCGGCATGCAGTTTAGGTTTTAAGTAATGCAGCTGCGCCAGTACATCAGCATTGCTCTGTAAGTCAACACCCTTCGTAAAGGAAGGGCGGTAATGCAGTGCTACGTTCAGGTATAGCAGATATGCAAGGGCCAGCCCAAGTGACACGCTGATAAGCCCTCGAAGAATCCCAGTCATGCCGGCAAGTTGCGACGTCGACGGCAGATTCAGGCCTGCTTTCTTAATCCTTCTTATCGCAGCCGCACTCCTGGCATTCCTGCAGCGTTTCGAATGGTACTACGCCACCGCAGCCGCCCCAAGTAAATTCTTTGCAGCGCTTCTCCTGCTGATCGTAGTAGTAGCGAGTCATTGCTGCTCTGCAGAGGCCTGTTTCGGGCTGCAGTGTGCACTGTTTGGGTACGGCACCATCCTTAGAGCAGCTCAGAAGTAGACCGCCGAATAGTAAGAGCAGGGTGGGGTAGTTGCGTTTCATAATTTGTTGAGCCCACTACCTTAGAAATGGTTGCAGAGCTCAACGGGCAAAACGGCCACTGGTGACAGGCTAACCACACTCAGTTGCTGGAATGATAGTATTACTATTCCTCTTCGCGCTGATAAAAGGATTCTAGAGCCTCGCGTAGCTTCGGATGCTCAAATGTGAAGCCCTGCTTCAAAATCTTCTCCGCGCTTACCCGCTGCGAAGCCAGCACTATTTCGCTCATCTCGCCCATGGCGAGCTTCAGGCCGAAAGCCGGAACCTTGGGCAGCACCAGGGGGCGATGCAGCACCTCTGCCAACGTGGCCGTGAAATCTTTGTTAGTGACCGGATCGGGAGCCACAGCGTTGTAGGTGCCTTGCCATTCCGGTTCCTCCATCATCTGAATAATCAACCGGCAGAGGTCGTCGATGTGAATCCAAGACATGTACTGCCGACCCGAGCCCAGGGCCGCACCGGCCATGAGCTTTACCGGACGCGCAATGGTGGGTAGCGCGCCGCCTTCGTCGCTGAGCACGATACCTATGCGCGTAATGACCGTTCGGATGCCGATTTCCTGCACTTGCTGAGCGGCCCGTTCCCACTGCGTGGCCACATCAGCCAAGAAGTCGTTGGCGGGGGCGGGCGGAGTTTCTTCCGTCAGCATTCGGTCGTCAGCGTCGCCGTAAACACCAATGGCCGAGGCGGAAATAAAGGCCTTCACGTGGTTGGGCCGTTCGCGGAGCTCCCGGGCCAGTAGGTTGGTGCCGCCCACACGGCTGGCCATGATTTCGCGTTTGCGCTCCTCCGACCATTTTTCATCCGATACGCTGGCACCTGCAAGGTTCACCACGAAATCAGCGTAGCCGATGGCTGCTTCATCAATCTGCCCCGTAGCCGGGTCCCAGCGAAACGAGCAATAATGCCCGTGCGTGGTTTGCCGGCTGAGGTGCGCCACTTCGTAGCCGGCATCGATGAGCATATCGGAAAGCCGCATGCCCACAAGGCCGCGCCCCCCCGAAATCAACACTTTACGCAACAATGGTTTCATGATTCAAAGCAGTACGCGGTGCCCGGCAAGTTAGCCTGGGTCAAAAAGGGCTTGCAATGTACGGCCTCCGGTTGGCATGTTCAGTCCGTGGCCCGAGTAGACTCCAGTATTACTTACCGATAAGCCGCAAAAACTCGCGCCGTAAGTGCTCATCGCGTTGAAAAGCCCCGCCGTATTCAGCTGTAATCGTCGAGCTACTGGTGTCGTTGACGCCGCGGCTCATCACGCACAGGTGGTCGGCTTCGATGAGTACAGCTACATCATCGGTTTGTAGAGACTGTTTGAGCTCCTCCGCTATCTGACGGGTGAGGCGCTCCTGCACTTGCGGACGGCGGGCGTAATACTGCACCACGCGGTTGAGCTTGGAAAGCCCTACTACATGCTCACCGGGCAAGTAGGCCACGTGGGCTTTGCCAATAATGGGAACAAAGTGATGCTCGCAGCAGGAGAAGAGCGTAATATCTCGCTCCACCAGGATGTGATTGTATTGGTAGCGGTTTTCAAACAGCCGTACCTCAGGGCGGTGCTGTGGGTCGAGGCCGCGAAACCATTCGTTCACAAACATCTTGGCCACGCGGCGCGGCGTGCCAGCCAGGCTATCATCGGTAAGATCAAGGCCGAGCAGGTGCATAATCTCACGAAAATGCGCCGTGATGCCGGCAATCTTATCGTCTTCGCTGAGCGCAAAAGCATCGGGGCGCAGCGGGGTGCGCAGCTCGGCGGCCAAGTGGGCATCGGCTCCTGGTAGGGCCGCCGGATCGGGCTGGTTAGCCATGGTATTCTACAAAGTTGCGGTCCGTCTCATAGAGCGTAACCGATAAGGCCAAATGATCGGCCAAGTGAGGCCGCAACCGCTGCCAGCAGACGATGGCAATGTTTTCGGCTGTGGGATTGAGCTGGCGGAAGTCTTCCGTGTCCAGATTCAGGTTGCGGTGGTCAAAGTTATCGAGAATCTCGCGCTTGATGAGTTGGCTCAAACGCTTGAGGTCGTATACGTAGCCGGTAGCTGCATCGGGTTCCCCGCTTAGTCGGACGGTTAATACGTAATTGTGCCCGTGGTAGTTAGGGTTGTTGCATACGCCAAACACCTCGTCGTTGCGGGCATCGGTCCAGTCGGGGTTATATAGACGATGCGCCGCATTGAAATGCTCGGTACGTCCTACAGTTACTATCATGGTGCCCTTAACCCGCGGAAGATATACTTTGTTTCAATAGTTGCATCATGCTCTTTGACAGGACTTTACCAAGCATAGATTTTTCTAATGTTGCACTTATCAAATATAAATAATTGTTAATCTAATAAAAAGACTATCCTCTAAAAAAAATCAAGGTTAGTGACTGGCGCTTTGTTGCTGGCTGGTTAAATTTGGTGAGTTGTTCATCCAAAAGCGGACAGAAACACTCTTCCTCATTGATTTCTTAAACTCATTTCACATTCTATGAAATCAGGCGTACTCCTCTCCCTGTTGCTGTTCGTCCTGACGACTGCCGGCTTTGCACAACGCTCGCCCGTAGACGAGACGGATATGGCCATCAAAGGCATTCCCCGCAAAGGTCAGCGTGTGACTATCCAGTTGGATAGCAAGCGCGTGGAAGACTCGTGGGTAAAGCTCATCAACGAGAAAATCGGGAAAGTAAAATCCGATAAAGGCGTTTACTCAATGGAGGGCGTAGTGGTGGAGTCCATTTCGAAGACCCCCATCCGCATCATCACCAAAGTTGACGCGGTGCCCACCGGCACTACCGTATGGTGGTCAATTGACCTTGGCAACGCTTACCTGAGCAAAGATGCTACGCCCCAGCAGTGGAAATCGGCTGAAGCTTACCTGAAGGACTTTGCTCGTCAGCTGTACCGCGAAGACGTAGCCGTACAGGTAGCTGAAGCTGAGAAGGCGCTGATCAACTCGCAGAACAACCACATGGCCGTTATTGCCAAGCAGGACGCCATCAAGAAAGACCTCGAGAAGAACAAGACCAAGAAGCAGGAAATTCAGCAGCAGCTAGCCGAAAACGCTGCTGAACTGGTGAAACTCAACAACATGGTTGATTCGAACCTGAAAGAGCAGGAAGCCGCCCGCGCCGACATTGTTAACATGCGTGTGCAACTTGAGTCGGTGAAAGAGCGCATGAACAAGATTGAGTAGTCGTAACAAGACTCTCCGAACGCAAAAACGGCCCCGCCAACAAAGGCGGGGCCGTTTTTGCGTTTAAAGAAGCTCAGCACTTACTGCTGGTGCACTTTCTGAACTTGTTGTTCGGCGGCTTGCTCATCGCGCCATCCCACCACGCGCACTTGCCCTGGAGCAGCCGAGTTTTGGAACCATAGACGCAGCATGTCGCGTACGGCTGGATAGCGCTTGGTCAACTCCTGCCACGATTCTGCCGCGAGAATCTGTTGGCTAGGCCGCGCCGGTACGGTTATCAGAACTGATTCTAACTCGCCGGCTTTGTCGAGCATAAGCAGCCCCACGGGCAGTACTTCCAGCACGGTACCTGGGGGCTGGCTTTCAGCTAGTACCAGCGCTGGCTGCGGACGCCCCTGTGGGTAACCTGTGGTAGCTGGTAGCCGGGTAGAGGGAACGAACCCTACGTTGGCCGGGTGAGGCAGAAAGCGTACTGATTGGTCAGCGCCAGCACGTTGCTCAGGCTGAAAATCGTTGTTGTGGCGATTGTAATGTAGCACCTGGTTGGTACCCGCAGGTGTTTCTACCACAACCTGTAGCAGGTGCCGTTCCGCGGAGTAAGCAGGCAACTGATCGTATTTCTGTTGGCAGCCGGTCAGACCCGCTGCCAACAGAAATGATCTGGCTCCCAGGCTTAGGAGCAGGTGCCGCTTAGCGGAGCGCCTGATCGAGCAAGCGTAGTGGGTTGGCTTTTTGAAGATTGAGAACAAAGCGAATGTTTCGGGAAAATTCACGCCCGCTGGAGGGCAGACCGTTGTCGTATTGGGTGCCCGCTAAGGGAAGATACAAGCGGAAGAAGTCATTGAGCACCGGGACTACCAAGCCAGCGTCGTAGAAGGTGCTGCTGCCGGCAAAGCGGCGGTTGGCAGTGCCCAGGTCAGCGAATACTATGAGGGAAGTTTTGGGCAGGTCGCCTTCCAAGTTCACAGTGGTCAGCCACTTGTCGGCATAAACTGGGATGAAGGCTTTGAAGGCGCCGTCGCGGTCGTCGGTTTGGCGGGATTGGGCAGCCAGAGTCGTCGAAATCTGACGGCGGTCGAGGAAAGCTGTCTGGCGGCGGTAATCCGGGCTGCCGCTTAGGCCCATGACAAAGGGTGACTCTGCGGGCTGCTGAAAAAAGCGGCCACCAAATACGCGCACCCGAACACTGCGTTTTTCGCTGTAATACCGCTTGTAGTTGAGCGCAGCGCGCAGCAGCGCCGGCGAGTCGTAGCTGGTGCCAGCGCTGCGCGGAGTGAATGCATTGAGCTCTACATCGGCACCGAACTGCTGCACGGCCGAGCCACCGCTTAGCTCATAGCGAGCCGTCGGGATGATGTTGTCGGACGCAAACCGCTGGAACGGGCTATCGGAGCGAATGATGGTGTAAGCCAATTGCACCTGCTGTTGCAGTCCCCACTCCTCGGTGCGTGGCAGCTCAAGGGTCAAACTAGGCTCCAGCTTGGTGTAACGCTCAAAGCTGGAAACGAGGAAGCTGGTCGTAACACGCTGCAGATAACGGTTGCTTGGCAGGGCAGTCAGGTTGATCTGACCGATGCCTCTCAGGTCGCGGCGGTTAAAGCTGAACATGGGCATGGCCACGTAGCTCAGCTTGTTCAGCACTAAAGGGTTGTTGTAAAAAACAGCCCCCAGCATAAACTTGTCGTACGTATTGGCGCCCAGCACCGGAGCCCATTGCACAGCCGTCTGGTCCCAGCGTTCCATGCCTGGCAACGGCCGCAGACGCAAGCGTTCCACCGTCGGTAAAAATTCATCGAGCGCACGGCGGTCGTCGCGGCGGTTCAGCTGGGGCGTGAGGTACTCCGCATCCACCACCACGGCAGCTACCTCCGACGAGCGGCGGAAGTTAAGCTGGCTGACGTCGGTATCTTCGGTTTCGGATTTGTCCTCAGCTTCGCGGCCCCCAAATACGGGCGTCCATTGGGTTTCGAGCACTTTGCCCTGCGCATCCACCGTGGACACCGGTACTGACCACGGCGAGTTGGACTCGTTACGCACCAGCACTTTCACCTGCTGATCAGTCAGCAGCAGATCCGATACCGTGGCATTGTAACGGGTGGTGGTGCCCATCATCTGCTGGAAAAACCAGCCCAGGTTCTGGCCGGCGCCTTCCTCCATGGCAGCCTGAAAATCGGTTGGGCCAGGATGACGGAATTTCCACCGGTCGAAATACAGGCGCATGCCTGCGTCAAATTTCTCCTGACCCAGGTAGCCCGCCAGGTAGCGCAGCAAGCCGGCCGTTTTCACGTACACGATGGCGCCGTAGTTGTAGCTGGTGTACTTCGCCGCCGGTACCCCCGCTACGGGCTGATCCAAGCCGCGGCTCGCAACGGCATGCCATTGCTGCTGTGCCACGGCTTGGGGAGGAACGCCTTCTACTCCGAAGGCAGCTGCCACCTTAGGGCTGCTGACGGCCTTAGCCAGCGGATCGGAGGCTGGCTGCTGGAAGGTTTCCGTTACTCGGTTTTCGGTGTAAGTGTTCAGGCCTTCATCGAGCCATGGATGCTCCCGCTCGTTGGAAGCCAGAATGCCGTAAAACCAGTTGTGGCCCACCTCATGGATAATGGCAAACGGATCGGTCACCGTCACCATCGGGTACTCCATGCCCGAGCCGGCGCTCAAGGCACCATCGACGGCGGTAGCAGCGGAATAGGGGTACTCGCCTACAAAGCGCGAGTAGCCTTCCAGCGCGTAGCGAATGTCGTTGCGGTGAGCCAGCCAATCGGCCGCATTACGGTTGGTAAACAGCATCCAGGCTGTGACGGTGCGGCCCGAACCAGGCAGCTGCACAGTATCCTTCAGCACGTTGAAGCGCTTGTCGGCAAACCAAGCAAAATCGTGGATGCGGTCCTGGGTGTAGCGCAGGGTCTTAGTGTTGGCTGAGGACTTCGGGAAGGCTTCGTCCTTGCTGAAATCCTCCGGCTTGGTCTTGGTAGCAGTGGCGGCGGCTAGCCGATCCAACCGCTGCAGCTCATCGGGGTTTTGTAGCTCGCCGGTGGCGCCCACCACGTAATTTTCGGGCAGGGTGATGCGCACATCAAACGACCCAAACTCAGAGTAGAACTCGCCCTGATCAAGATAGGGCATGGGATGCCAGCCACCTTGGTCGTACACGGCGGGCTTGGGGTACCACTGCGTAATCTGGTAGCTCTGGTCAACGTGACCCATGCGGGAAAACGAATCGGGCAGCTTTACCCGGAAAGGCGTGCTGATGCTGATGCGTTGGCCGGGCTGCACCGGCTGCGGCAACAGCAGCTTGGCCATGTCGGGATTCTGCGGATCGTACTCCAAGCGGGCCGCTTGGCCGTCTACCTTAAAATCGAGCTGATCGATGTAGCCGCGCTGCTTGGCCTTCGCAAATTCAAACTTGCGCTTGCCCGTTTGGCGCTGTTGCCGGGCAAAGGCAGTGTTGTTGTCGCGGTAGGCATTGGGCCACAAGTGAATCCAGATATAGGGCAGTGCGTCGGGCGAGTTGTTGACGTACTGCATTTCCTCGCGGCCCGTCAGCACGTGCTGCTGGTCGTCAAGAGTCACGTCGATGGAGTAATTGACTTCCTGCTGCCAGTAGGGGCGGGCAGATTGGGCTACAGCCGCCAGCGGCAGCATTGCCAGCGCAAGGCCGACGAATAGTTTATGCATAGAAGGAAAAGGCGAATGCGTGGCGAAAGTACGCGTTCGGCGCGGATGACGTTGGCCGCTGCTCCCGCAAATCATAACCCCGACGCGACGCTGCCCGTTAGCCTGTGCACAGTGCCACGCGGCACTGCATCGCTCAACCATACCCCTAAAGCCCGATGGATAAGAAGTATGTACAGCACGAGGTACACCTCGATGCGGCTGCCAAACTACTCGGCGGCGACCTACAGGAAGAAGCCAGCCGCGCCGGTCTCGACAACAACCTGCAGCGCTGGATCGAGGATTTAAAAGATGCCGGCCACCAGGACTTTCATGAGCTCATTGTGGATCTGCAGGCGTTGAAGGCCCACTTTGGCGGCGGTGCCATCGATGGCAAACTAGTGGGGCAACTCTTGCACCGCCTCGGAGAGAACACCGCTAAGGTTGCCCACTTGGCCGAAGGCAACGTCCGCCCCCGCGTCGAAAATCTTAGCCAGGCGCTCAAAGAAGCAGCCCGCGAAGTAGCTGGCGGCCGTACCTCCCCGGAAGAAGACTTGCGGCAGGATTCTGCCGGGCGCAAAAACTAGACAGGCTAGTTCCAGAAAAATAGTACACAAAAAACGGGGCCTTCACCGTGTGGTGAAGGCCCCGTTTGTACTCGGGAGTCGGTTGCTTTAGGCGCGCTTCTCTTTGATACGAGCAGCTTTGCCCGACAGGCCGCGCAGGTAGAACAGACGAGCGCGACGCACTTTACCGCGACGAATCACTTCGATCTTGTCGATGTTCGGCGAGATAATCGGGAAGATACGCTCCGTGCCGATCTGGTTCGATACCTTACGTACGGTGAAGGTTTCGCCGTTGGTGTTGGCGTTCCGGCGCTGGATAACTACGCCTTGGAACTGCTGAACGCGCTCCTTGTTGCCTTCGCGAATCTTAACGTGCACGTTAACCGTGTCACCGGCGGCAAATTCGGGGAAGCTGGCGCGGCGCTCTTTGGCTTCCTGGTTGATGAGGTCGAGAAGTTGGCTCATGACAGCAAAAAAATCTTAAAGGGACGGCGCCGCCGCCCAAGTGGTTTCAGTAACGAGGCGCAAATATAGCGCAGTTTTGCTTAGCTACAATACTAAGCACTAGGTTTTTTACGGCGGCGGCGGGCTAACGGCGCTTCAAACGCTTCCGCCGGTAAGTCGGCCAACAAATCGGGCCGGCGCTGGCGGGTGCGCTCGAGGGCTTGTTCCTGCCGCCACTCGTCAACTTTGGGCGTATCGCCCGACATCAGAATAGCCGGTACCTCACGGCCGCGCCACTCGGCGGGGCGGGTGTACACAGGCGGCGCCAGCAACCCATCCTGGAACGAGTCACTCAGCGCCGATTCTTCGTTGCCAAGCACACCCGGCAACAGGCGCACTACCGCATCTACCACCACGGCTGCGCCTAGCTCGCCGCCACTCAACACGAAGTCACCGATGCTGATTTCCTCGGTCACGTACTCTTCCCGGATACGCTCATCGATGCCCTTGTAGTGCCCACACAGCAGAATGACGTTCTGGGTAAGCGAGAGTCGGTTGGCTGTGCTCTGGCGAAACGTGGGCCCGTCAGGTGTAAGGTAGACGATAGCATCGTACGGGCGCTCGGCTAGTAAGCCGTCGAGGCAAGCAGCTATGGGCTCAGGGCGCAATACCATGCCTGCCCCGCCGCCGAAAGCGTAGTCATCGATCTGGCCGTGCTTGTTGATGGCAAACTGGCGCAGGTCGTGCAGATGGATTTCGGCTAAGCCCTTGTCCTGCGCCCGCCGCACGATGGAGTGCGCGAAGGGGCTGATCAGCAGCTCGGGTTGGCAGGTGATGATGTCGAAGCGCATGGGGAATAGAACAAGTGATGCTCCGGGTGCACGATGGCGGCAAAGGGCAAGAAAGCCTGGGTTTGGTCGGCACTGATGCAAGAGCCTATAGCAGCCGACAGGCTTGCTACGGCTCGTCGTCGAATTCGTCGGGCTCGTCCTTATCGCGTGAGGTGGGGTTGAGGTACACTTCCAATAGGCCTTCCGGTAGCGTTACATACAGCTCACGGCTTTCCTCATCGGCGTGCTGAATGAGCTCATCCACCACCGGAATCAGCACCTCCTTGCCTTGATAGCTCATGGCCAAGAGGTCGTGCTCGTTCATCTCGTAGAAATTCTCCACGGTGCCCAATTTGCCCAAGTTGGCATCGACTATGGTGTAGCCGATGACCTCGTGGTAATAGAACTGGTCTTCTTCCAGCTCGGGCAGCTCCTCCAGCGGACGAAACAACTTCAGGCCCCGGAACAGCTCGGCGTCCTCTACGCGGTCGACGTTTTTGAGCTTGAGCAGCACGCGCGAGTTGGCCTGCTGGGAGATGCGCTCCACCGTGAAACGGTACAGCTTGCCGGAGCCGGCCGGCCGCTCCACGTACACTTCCTCCACATCGAGGTAGGCCTCGATATCGTCTACGTCGAGTTCGGCCACCAGCTGGCCGCGCAAGCCGTGAGACCGGACCACGTGGCCCAGCTCGTAGCATTCGTCGAGCGAAATAGCCATGGTTTTGCGGGTTGGGGTGAGAGGGAAAAAGTTTAGGAGCCTTTGGGTTTGAGAGTGTAGGAGTTCCTTTTTGGAATGCCCCAACTCTTAAACCCAAAAACTCCTAAACTCAGGATTCCTGAACGGGATTACGCGTTGGCTTCCTCAGCGTTTTCGGCCGGAGCTTCGGCGCCTTCGGTAGCATCGGCTTCAGCGGCCGGAGCGTTGGCAGCAGCCGCAGCGGCTTGCTTTTGGCGCAGGGCTTCAGCGCGGGCTTCGCGCACTTTGGTTTCGGCGGCCAGCTGCTGCTTGCGCGCTTCGTCCTTAGCGGCGCCCAGGCCGGTGCGCTTGCTTTCAATCTTGGCGTTCTTCTCCTCGAGCCACTGGGTGTAGCGCTGATCCGCTACATCCTGCGTGATGGCGCCCTTGATAACGCCCAGCTGCAGGTGCTTGCGGAACAGTATACCGCGGTACGACAGCATCGCACGCACCGTGTCGGTCGGCTGAGCGCCTTTCATCAGCCAATCGAAAGCCTTGTCGGCATCGTAGTTGATGGTAGCCGGGTTGGTGAGCGGGTTGTAGGTGCCGAGCTTCTCGATGAAGCGGCCGTCGCGGGGCGAGCGGGAATCAGCTACTACGATGTCGTACATAGCGGCCTTTTTACGGCCGCGGCGGGCGAGGCGGATTTTAACTGCCATAAACCGTGTCGGTTAGGTGACGGAACTCGTCCGTCGGGTGAAAAATAAGATGGGCCGCAAAGGTAAGCAAAATAAATCAGGCATGAGCGTTTAAGACAGACAATCTAAGTATGAACAACACCCGTCTGTTTATGCGCACGGCCTGTGCGGACTTGTAGGCCGCTACTTGGCATCCTGTCGGAAAAAGAAGCACTGCTATAGAATCCAAAGTGCAGAAAAACAAAAAGGCCGCTGGGATTACCCGAGCGGCCTTTTGATGGAAACAGAACCTACGCCTTAAGCTGCAATGCGCTCCGCATCTTCTGATGATACCTTGCGCTTGAGCTTGATGACGCCGACTTTGTCGAGGCTCCAGATAACGGGGTAGGTGGGGTCCAGTTCCCACCATTTCACGCCGAAGTTGACGCGCATGGGCAGCTTGTGGTGGTTGTTCTGGAACAGCTCGCCGCCGGTCAGGAAGTCGAAGAACAGGGAGTTGCGCGACTTGTCGTTGTTGTCGAAGTTCTGGTAGCCGTACTTGTGCCCGCTCCAGTTCACAATAGCTCCGTGGATGGGGCCCATCAGGAAGTGAATGGGCAATAGCAGAAACTGCCACCACGCCGTGGCAAACGCCACGTAAAACAGCACGTAAGCCGTTCCCCAGCCCACGCGCGACATCCAATTGTCGCCGATGCGCTCCAGTGACTTCCAAGTAGGATAGTCGCCGTCGAAACGCTTGGCCAGCTCGTAGTCGTTTTGGAGTACGGCGTTGTAAATGTTCTTAGTCTTCCACATCATCGTAAATGCGTTCGACGAGAAGTGGGGGGAATGCGGGTCCTTTTCCGTGTCGGAGTAGGCGTGGTGCATGCGGTGCAGCAGCGCGTAGGCCCGCGGGGAGAGGTACGATGAACCTTGCGCGGCATACGTCAGCCCAAAGAAGAACCGCTCCCAGAAACGGTTCATGGTGTACATCTTGTGGGCTGCGTAGCGGTGCAGGTAAAACGTCTGCACAAACAGCGACAGGTACCAGTGCCCGACGAAGAACAGCAGTATCGGCATGAGGTGTGGTGTGGAAAAAATGAGTTAACGCCTTGGACGCTAAACGCGCTCAAGGCTGATTAGTTCAAGCTGAGCTGCAAACGTACAACCGACGAAACGGGTGAAAAAGCTGACTTTAGTCAGGTGCAGGCAGGTACTCAAGCGCAACGCAGCGACTTGCTTCGAGGATTTGAAAAGGCCGAAGGGCTAATTCACCAGCTCGCCATTGCGGACCGGGTCCCACACTTCCGCATCGGGTAGTGGGGCCACAATGTCCATTTCCTGCTGCGTAACAGGATGCTTAAAGCACAGCCGTCGGGCATGCAGGGCAATGCTCAGGTCGGGCAGGGGGGCCATGGCGCCGTACTTCACGTCGCCGGTGATGGGCGTGCCGAGGCCGGTGGAAAGCTGCACCCGAATTTGATGCGGCCGCCCGGTTATTGGGTTTACCTCGATGAGGTAGCGGTGGCCTACTTGGGCCAGTACTTTAAAGTTCAGCTCGGCGCGCTGGCCTTGCTGGTGCTTTTGAGGATAAGCCTTTGTGACGTTGCGCATGGGGTCTTTGACCAGCCAATGCACCAGCGTCCCTTCCGTTTGCTGCGGCGTCTTGCCCACCAAGGCCCAGTAGGTCTTGTGCATGAGGTTGTCGCGGAACATCTCGTTCAGGCGGCTTAGAGCCTTGCTGGTTTTGGCTAGCACCACAATACCCGTGACCGGCCGGTCGATGCGGTGACACACACCGACAAAGGCATTGCCGGGCTTTTTGTACTTCAGGCGCAGGTATTCAGCAGCCTTGACGGAGAGCGGCTCGTCGCCGGTTTCATCGGCCTGCACCAGGGTGCCGGCAGTTTTATTGACGATGAGCAGGTGGTTGTCTTCGAACAGAATTTCTTTCTGCTCCGACCAGATGGCAGGTCTATTCACTATAGAAATCCGAAAAAGGTAACACAGCGTCGGGGGAGGCTCAGCAAAAGTCAACTCAGCAGCAAAACCGCACGCTCATCACAGGAGCCGGGAGCCGCACCATCCAACGGTAAATGCAAATTAACGACAGAGTTTGGAATAGCCGCCTGCGGAAGCAGACAAGAAGCTGGCCAAGTAGGAGAAAGCCACCAAAATGAGTTTCCAGATCATGATGTAATAAGCCACCGGGGCGCCAATCGGTTGATTAGCGCCCCGGTGGCTTGGGTTGGAGGGTCGACCTACTGCTTAGTAAGCTTCCTTTTCGTTGGGGAAGTCGCGGCTTTTCACGTCTTCGATGTATTGAGTCACGGCTTGGTGCATCAGGTCGCCGAGTTCGGCGTAGCGGCGCAGGAAACGGGGCTTGAATTCTTGAGTGATACCCAGCATGTCGTGCACTACCAGCACCTGACCGTCTACGTCGGGGCCAGCGCCAATACCAATAACCGGGATGGTGAGCTGTTCAGCCACTTGCTTGGCCAGGGTGGACGGAATTTTTTCCAGTACCAGGGCAAAGCAGCCCAGCTCTTCCAGCAGCTTGGCATCGTCGATGAGCTTCTGGGCCTCGGCTTCTTCCTTAGCGCGCACTGTATAGGTGCCAAACTTGTAGATGCTCTGCGGCGTGAGGCCCAAGTGCCCCATTACCGGAATGCCAGCCGTGAGTATGCGAATGATGGACTCCTTGATTTCGGCACCGCCTTCCAGCTTGACCCCGTGCCCGCCCGACTCCTTCATAATGCGAATGGCCGAGCGCAAGGCTTCGGAAGAGTTGCCCTGGTACGAGCCAAAGGGCATGTCCACCACCACAAAGGCCCGGCCCACCGCCCGCACTACCGAGGCAGCGTGATAGATCATCTGGTCCAGGGTAATGGGTAGCGTGGTTTCGTGGCCCGCCATTACATTGGAGGCCGAGTCGCCCACCAGCAGCACGTCGATGCCGGCGCCGTCCAGGATTTTGGCCATGGAGTAGTCGTAGGCGGTGAGCATCGAGATTTTCTCGCCGCGCTGCTTCATGGTCAGCAGTTGGTGCGTGGTGACGCGCTTGATTTCCTTGTGCTGCGACATCGAAAAAGAACGAGGTGTTGAGGTGTAAAGGTAGAAGTGGTAAAACTGCGGTTTTTTTGGCAAAACGGCTGCCTCGGCGTTTAGCTAGGAAGGTAATCCGGTCCAGCGCCGTGCGCGATATAATGCCTACTTCCCTGGCCGCGCCGGCGACAAGAAAAGCAGGTGCACTGCATCAGTACGTCACCCTGGTAAATACACATGTTCAAAACATAAAGCCCCGCTCGCCAAGCAGCGAGCGGGGCTTTAGAACAGGGAAGGCTGGGTTATTCCCGCACAACTTTTAGGCGCACTTGCTTGCCTCCCTGCTGCACCACCAGCATGTAAGCGCCGCTACGAAGGCTAGCTACTTTTACCATCTCCACCGCGTTTATCCCTTTGGACAGCGTAGCGGCTTGGGAGAGTATGGTGCGACCGAGGGCGTCCTGCAACTGGAAGGCGGCAGGGCCGTTTTCGGCGGCGAATACTTCCACCGTTACCCTGTGGCTGAAGGGTACCGGTGACGCCGTGACCGACAAGGATTGCAGCCCATCGATACGCAGCGTTCGAACCGGCGAGAACTGTACCGAGCCGTCGGTATCTACCTGCCGGAGGCGGTAGTAAAGTAAGTGGGAAGTATAGCGCGACACTTGTTGATCGGCAAATTCGTAGTCCCAGCGCTGGGTGCTATTGCCGTGACCGGCAACACGGCCTACGGGTCGGTAAGTCTGGCCGTTCGTGCTTACTTCCACAACAAAGTGGTCGTTATCTTTCTCCTGGGCGGTGGTCCAGCGCAGCAGGGCGGCCTCACCGCGGCGTTCGGCCGTGAAACTAACCAGCGTAACGGGCAGCGGTGAGGTGCCGAGTGGGTTGGTTCCGTCGCCGAGGGTCCAGCGGGAGAAGCCGTCGACACCAGTGCGGGTAACGGTATTGGCTGTTGCGTCGCGGGAAGTGAAGCCTTGGCGGGTCCAGCTGCTGCCGCCATCGGTGGACTTAAACAGGTCCAGTGTGCTTTTTGCGATGCTGTTCAGCTCATGGTCGAAGTAGGCGTACTCCATGGTGGCGTTCAGTCCAGTATTTACCTGCGCCGTGATGTCGTAATAGCGGGCAATGCTTTGTGAGTTATTCGTGCCGCTCTGGGGAGCACCCGTCACGCGCAGCACGGTAGTCTGGCCTGGCGCCACGGCCGGGGTCAGGCTCAAGCCGATACCGCCAAACGTTTCCTGGCTGGTTCCCACATTTCGGGTGGTTTGAACGCGGCCAGTCACATAACCGCCGGACGTTTCCGTGATGGTTGCCGTCGGGCTCAGGGTAATGGTATTGATGCCGGTATTCAACACCGCGCCGTTCAGCACCAAGCTGTGCTGAATGGTAGCTGGGCCAAGCAGCAGCTTGGCACCGCTGCCCGCTACAGTAAGTGAGTAATACGAAATGCCGCGCAGGGACTGTTCTGCCGTTCCTCGCGTCGACACAACGCCGCCGTTCTGGGTAAAGGTGCCGCTGCCGGTGTGGCTGCCGTAAAGGGCCAACTCACCGGCAGTGAGCGTCAAGCTGCCATTCTGAGTCAGGTTACGCACTTCGGCCGTGCCGCTCAGAATAACTGGGTAAGTAGCTAATCCGCTCGGAATAACCGCGTCGATGCTACGTGAAGGAACGCAGCCGGTCCAGTTGGCAGGATTATACCAGTCAGAAGAAGCAGAGCCATTCCAGGTAGGCGGGGCCACTGTTACGGTTACGATATTGGCTGAGGTACACTGGCTGCCGGAGTAAGCAACCGACAGGCTGTAAAAAGAAGTGCGGGTGGGCGTAACCGTTATGCTGGCCGTGTTGGTGGTGGTTGGCAGGCCGTCGCCGCTGATTACACTCCAAGCATACGTTACCGCGCGTGGTGTGCCGTTCACGACAACGTTGTCCAGGCCCCACCAGTAGCCCCAGTTGGACTGGTAGCGCCACCGCAGGCGCACGTCCGGCTTGTCAACGTAGGCATTGAGGTTAACCGTAGCGGAGGCAGGAGTGGTAGAACTGCCCTGGGTAGAAGTGTAGGCTGCTACGCTGCTCCAGGAAGCACCGGCGTCGGTGGATACTTCCACGGTAGCTACGTCTGTGCTGCTCGCCTGGCGGAAGAAGTGCTGGAACGTAAGCTCCAGCGTGGCATAACCTACTGTGCTGAAGCTTGGCGAATTCAGTGCAGTATGGGTTACCGAATTACGTCCTCCTTCGTCGCTGTTGGCCAGTAGGAAAGTGCTGCCATTCAGGGAGTAGTTCTCCAGTCTGACGTTACCGCTTTGATAGTTATAAGGCGCAGTTCGGGCTTTCCAGGCTGTTACGAGCGGATCCGGTGTCCCGGAGCTGCTATAAGCCCACCCCGTAAGGGAGCCGTTGAAGTTTTGGGAAAGTACCGAGCCACTGGGCGGCGGTGGGGTAGAAAGGATGGCGGAGCCTCCTACGCATAAGGTCGAAGCCGTGGAATTGATTACGGGAGTAGCAGGTGCAGCATTCACCGTGACAGAGGTGCTGGCCGTGCCGGGGCAACTGCCAGCCAAGCTCACAGTTACCGTATAGGTACCGCTCATGGCCAGCGTGGCGTTGTTCAAAGAGGGGCTTTGCTGAGTGCTGGTGAAGCCTCCGGGGCCGCTCCAGCTATAGGTCGCACCCGAAGGGCCAGTAGCGGAAAGGCTGATGGTGCTGCCTTCGCACACCGGTCCGTTGTTCGAAGCCGAAGCCGTTACAAAGGAGCTGCAGCCCGCGGGTGACGAGGCTAGCGAGGTGCGGCGGGGAGTGCCAGCGGCCATCACAGCCTGCATACGCGCCTTTTGATCAACGGTGAACATGTACATACAGGCATCGTAGGTGTAGTCCATGTAGTTCATCGACATATCACCTTGGTTGCTGCAAGTAATCTTGGGGAAGGTAGGGCAACCGCCGTTGCTGCCTTGCTGCGTGGGCGTATCGGTGCAGTAGTCGTTGCCGCAACTGGCATCGCCCCAGATATGGAACAGGCCCAACCAGTGGCCCACTTCGTGCGTCGCAGTGCGGCCCTTGTTGTAGCTAGTGGACGCGCCCCCGGGTACCGATGAATACAGACAAACTACACCATCCGTGTTGGCGTTGCCACCGCTGGTGTTCAAGCCCTGCAAACCTGCCGTGTTATCGGGAAATTGGGCGTAGCCGAGCAGGCCGCCATCCAGATCCGCCAACCAGAAGTTCATGTAGTTGTTGGGGTTCCAGGAGGTGGCCGGCTTGATTGTCGAGTTGATGTAAGTTCGCGTATAGGGCGGAGCCGTCCAGCCCCTGGTGTTACGGTTTACGCGATTAATCCCCGGTTCCGGCAGCGTATTGCCGCTTGGGTCAATGCGGGCCAGCACAAATTGAATCTGCACGTCGGCGCGGAGCGGTTGGAATACGCCAGGGGCTTGAGCTCCATCTGCGTTGGTGTTGCGGAAGTCTTGGTTCAGCACATCAATCTGAGCCTGAATCTGCGCTTGGCTTACGTTGGAGCCGGTCCCGACGGCTTCCCCATTGTGGATAACGTGTACCACCACGGGGATGGTGTAGAGCGTGTTGGACGTGCGGTACGGAGTCGAGCTGGTAGCGACCCGGCGGTTCGGGTCGTAATTTGGGTTCTGCTGGCGCAGCAGAGACTGAATTTGGACGTTCATCTCCTCGGTAGCGCAAGTGCGCGTCGGACCGATGGCGGTCGGAGAAGGTGCCATCGGGGTACGCTGAAGAGCTCCGGGAGCTTGCTGACCCGAGGCCAGCAACGTCATGAAGAATCCAGTAAGCAGAAGGTAAAGGTGCTTCATCAACAAAGGAAAGTGGTATGGAATTGTATGACAAAACGGAGCAACCCCCAGAGCAAGCATGCAGAAGCATACGTTCTCCAAAGTAGGACTCCGTTAAGAACAGGAAAAGGATACGAGTGCAGAGGGGCAGCCTAAAGCACTATGTTTGGTTTTTGATCTACTGTGCTTTAATCAACCTAAATGACGAATATAGTTGATAAAAATTAGTGAATTGCAAGGTGTAAATGGGTAATGACTGATTTTATTATAATGTGATTAGAATCCTAATTATTATGAATAATGTATAGATCTTTATCAAGTGCGTATTGTACAATGTACAGATAAGTAGTGCCACCAGATAAAGACCCTTTAGGCATTAACAGGCGAGGCCCGCCCTGAACCAAAAACAAGGTTCAGGGCGGGCCTCGCCTGTTAATGTCGAACTGCTATCGGTTCAGGAAAGTCCGGTTGCGGTTCAGCTTCAGGTCCTGCAGCAGCGCCGATTTAGCTCCGATGGTCACGTTGAAACCCTGAATCTGGCCGGTGGGCGTCCAGCTACCGGTAATCTGCCAGCAGTGCAGGTCGCGGAAGAAGTTGATCTGGGTGAGCGTGATGCGGTTCGATAGGAAGTCGTATCCCGTGGTGTAGCTCAGGCGCATGTTATTGGTTAGCTTGATTTCGCCGCTCATGTTCAGCGACACGGCCGACCAAGACCGGGGCCGTAGCTGGCCGTTACGGTCGGGGCGCGGTCCAGCGTTCTGATAAAGGGCACCCAATGAAGCATTCAGCGTCCAGGGAATTGAGAAATCGAGGTAATCGATGTAAGAATCCACCGGGTTGGGGTTGCCTAGCACCGGGTCGTTTACCGGGGCTACGCGCTGCTGGCGGTTGTTGGGCTGTCCCGAGCGGCGGTTGCTATCGAACTGATACGACAGCTGTACCGAGGCATTGTCTAGGCGGGCCAGGCGGCGATTGGATTGGTCAAGCAGCAGCTTGTTGCGCAGGTTACCGCTGGAATCGCGCTGGTAGAAATTGAAGTTGGAAGCTACGAGAATGTTTAGCTTTTGGGCTACCTGTGTACGGAAGCTGGCACTGAGCGGAGCCAGTTGGAACGCTGTGTCGGCGAAGTTGTAGCTGGTGCCAAAGTCCAACCCGTCAATCAGGCTGACTTTCTTGAATGGCTGACTACCGGTGGTATCTTGCTTGTTGTGCACTTTCGCTTCCACCTGGTTTTGCAGCGAGAAGCTTACCAAGCTTTGGCGGCCACTGCCCGGAATGCCAAAAGGAAAACCCGCATAGCGCGAAAAGCGGTTTTGGTTTTCCGTATAAAGCTGGCCGGAAGGAGTGCGCAAGCCTCCGGGCAGTACGTTCGTTTGATACAGGCTTTCGAAACCAAAATAATTGGGGGCATAGCTGTACGTCAAGCTGGGAGCTACGCGGTGGCGAATGGCCTTTATGCCTTTGTTGCCTTTAAAGTTGACGGTGCCGTATACGTTCGTCGACAGCGAAGCGCCCGCCGAGTAATTGTGCACCACGTTGAACCCTCTTATAGTATCGATTTTAATAGCCCGGGCAGCATTTACGTACTCATATTTAAGCTTCTTGAGGTACCAGTTCTGGCCGTAGTTGATGTTAGGCGTAAACGAGAAGTGCCGAAACACGCTGTAGTTGCCGAGCGTGATATCAAAACGGTGCTGCATACCCGTCTGGGCATTGCGCAGAAACGGCGTCAGGTTGGAAAACTGTACCGGAATGGTGCGCTGTTGGGTAGAGCCACCCAGCAGAGGAATACCGCTCTCCAAGGTGCGGGCCGCTACAGTATTACTAAGACGGTTCTGACCCGTAAACTGGTAGGCCACCGCAAACTGCTCGTAGAAACGGTCGCGCGTGGGCACTCCTAGCAGCCGGTAGATCTGCTGTCGCTGCACGCCCACTGTTATGTCGGGCAAGGTCAGGTTAGCAGTGCCGGTGATGGTATTCAAATCCTGCGCCGCGTTGATGGAGTAGTTGATGGGCAGGTTTCGCAGCTGCTTCTGGTAGCTGATGGAGGAGTTGAAAGCTGGCGTGAGGTAGTTACGCACGTCCAAGGAATTCTGGCGGTTGAATTCCGGGCTGCCCGTGCGCACGTTGGCCGAAAAGCGCCCGCCGCCGGGACGCGGAGTAGGAGAGTGCGACCAGCTAAGCCAGTATGTGCGCGGCTTGAAATTACGGCGCACATCAGGGCCCACCGCAACAGCTTCGGTTTGTCGAATTCTTTCCGGCCGTTCTTGGTAGCTGAAGTCTAGGCGGCCGTCGTAGCTGTAGCGCTTGCGGTACGTGAGGTCGGTGGTCACGCCCCAGCCACCAAAGGAGACACCCCGGCCGGAGTACACGTTGCCCGTTACGCGCAGGCCCATGTACTGATTCACGGCCCAATAATAGCCGCCATTGGTCAGGTAGAAACCACGGTCGATGGCTTGGCCAAATGTGGGAATGATGAAGCCCGATGAGCGGCTTTTGCCCGGCGTGGGAAAGTAGCCGAACAGAAAGCCCAGCGGTGTCGGGATGTCGCCGATAACCAGGTTAAACGGTCCCGTAACCACGCGCTTGCCCGGGTCCACCTTCATTTTGGTGGCGTTGATGTGGAAATGCGGGTGCTCCAGGTTGCAGGTGGTGTAGCGCCCGCGCAGGCCGAATATCTCGTTGCGCTCGTTTTTCTTGACAACTTCGGCGTGGATGTAGCCTTCGCCCTGCTGAGTTACGGCTTCGCTGATCTTACCCTTACGGGTCTTAAAGTTATAAGCAATGCGGCCTGCCTGATAGGTTTCGGCGGCGTCTTTGAAAACCGGCCGGTCGCGTACGCGGCCGGTGGAGTCGGCGCGGCCCTCGGCCGTCAGCAGATTCTGGCTGTAGTCGACGGTGATGACGCCCGCTTTGAGCGACATGGTGCCGTAATCCACGTTGGCTTTGTTGTAGAGCACAGCCTTGCGCTCCTGCACATTAAAGCGGATGGAGTCTTTGGCCTGGTATTTTACCGTCGTTTCAATATCGCCTTTGCGCCGGCCACCCACGCCTACCTGGAGCGAGTCGGGTGGGGTGCTGGCCGGGGCCGTGGGGGGGGCTGGGGGCGTAGTGGGGCGCTGCTGGGCATGCGCCGGAAGCTGGGAAAGCAGCCACAGGCAGGTCAGCAGACAGAGCCGAAACAGGCGTTGCCAGTTCAGCCCGCCGCGGCAAAGCGGTTGAATATGTGCCGCAGAAAGAGTCACGTAGAGCGGAATTGCTTTATTTTGTGGCTAAGTGTGCAAAAGTAGCGGGTAGCTGCCCCATCTAACGAACTCCGTGCGGAATATTGTCCTCCTTGGTGCCGCCTTGCTCACGCTGCATGTCGGCCCGGCAACCAGCGTAGCACAAGCGCCCACCCTGTTGGCCGATGCCTCCCGGGCTAGGCCCAATGTGCCACCGGCCTACCGCCTGCGCACGGTAGTACTCGATGCTGGCCACGGCGGCAAAGACCGGGGCTGCGCCGGCAAGCAGGCCCGCGAGGCTGATGTGTCGCTGAAAATTATTTTGGAGCTCGGGCGCCTGATCGAGCAGAATATGCCCGGGGTGAAGGTGGTGTACACGCGCAAAACCGACGAGTTTGTGGAGCTGGCCGACCGCGCTGGCATTGCCAACAAGCACAACGCCGATCTGTTCGTCTCGGTGCACTGCAACGCGGGACCCTCGGCCGCTTACGGCACCGAAGTCTGGACCATGGGGCCGCACAAAACCGAAGCCAACCTGGCCACGGCCAAGCGTGAAAACGCCGTAATTCTGCAGGAAGACAACTATAAAGAGCGCTACAGCGGCTTCGACCCCACGTCGCCCCAAAGCCACATCCTGTTTTCGCTGTACCAAAGTGCCCACATGGACAATTCGCTGCGCTTCGCGGCCAAGGTGGACCATGAGTTCCGCACTTCGGTAGGCCGGTCGTCGCGCGGGGTAAAGCAGGCTGGCTTTTTGGTACTGTGGAAATCTACCATGCCATCGGTACTGATCGAAGCGGGATTTTTGACCAATGCCGCCGAAGAGCGTTACCTGAACGATAAGACCGGGCAGACGTATATAGCTTCGGGTATCTACCGCGCCTTCCGAAAGTACAAGCAGGAGCTCGAATCAGACGGTCCCGCTGAATAAGTGGTCGTCGCTCCCCATCTTGCACCGCCGAGCGCCGGTGATACGCCTTATCCTTCCCTCTCTTCGCCATACCCGTGTCCAAAGAAGCCAAAGTTGCCCTATTGGCCATTGTAGCCCTGGTGGCGCTGTTTTTCGGCTTTCGTTTCCTGAAAGGCAGCAACGTATTCTCTTCTGACCTCACTTATTACGCCACCTACGACAACGTCGACGGGCTGAATGCTTCGGCCCCGGTGATGCTCAACGGTATCCAGATCGGTCAGGTCAAAAACTTGGAGCTGCAGCCCGACAAGGGCAACCGCATCCGGGTGGCCATTGAAGTGCGCCGCGACGTGGAAGTTGGCGACTCTACCATTGCCAGCCTGTCGGGGACGCTGCTGGGGTCCAAGACGATTACGCTGCTGCAAGGCCGTAATACAAAGGTGTACGAAGGTGGCCAAGAGCTGCGCTCGTACCACGCCGCTAGCATCACCGACGCGTTTCAGGCCCGGGCTTTGCCCGTACTGGGTACCGTCGATTCCACGCTGATCAAGGTAAACAGCTTTCTGAGCAAGGAAGCGCGCATCAGCTTGCAGCAGACCCTGCAGAACACGCAGGCCTCTACCGAAGCCATGAAAAATATGCTGGTGATGAACCAGCGCAACATCAATCAGATTACGGCCAACATGGCCGAACTGACGCGCGCGCTGACCGTGACGGAAAAGAAGTTTGACCGGTTGGCCACTAACCTGGCGCTGATTACCGACACGTTGAAATCAGCCCCGATGGCCAGTACCGTGCGTAAGCTCAATACCACCGTCGGTGAGGCCCAAGTGGCCATGAAGCAACTGAACCAGTCGCTGACCAGCACCAAGGGCTCTTTGGGCAAGCTCATCAACGACGATTCACTTTACACTAACCTAAACGCCACGGCGGCCAGCTCCAACGCCTTGTTGATCGACTTAAAGGCTAACCCCAAGCGTTATGTGCACTTCTCGGTGTTTGGGGGAGGCGGTAAGGAGAAGAAGACCAAGCGCAAAACGGAAACCAAAACCAGCCCCGACGGTACCGTGGAGCGCGAAACCAAGACGGTGACGCAACAAGCCGCCCCGGTAGATACCGCCGTCAAGCCGTAGGGCCGGCACAGTCGTTCTAATCAGAAAAAACCTAATGGGCTACGAACGCTCGTTAGGTTTTTTGTTTTCCTATCTTTGAAAGCGGCCGGTTGCGGCCATTATTCGCTCCATTCTGCATTCCCTTTCGTCCCGTGAATCAACCTGCTTCCCCCCAGCCCGACCAGAAGATCAACCTGGAGTTCAACAAGAACGAAGACGCCAACAAGCAGCTCGTGTTTCAGCTGAGCCAGCGCCTGAAAAGGGTGTACCTGGGCGGCGGCGAAAAACGCATCGCGGCGCACAAGGAAAAAGGCAAGCTCACCGCCCGGGAGCGGATTGAGTACTTGGTGGATAACGGTTCCGAGATGACCGAAATCGGCGCGTTTGCCGGTGAGGGTATGTACCAATCGGAAGGCGGCTGCCCAAGTGGCGGCGTGGTGGTAGTGATTGGCTACGTGAAGGGCCGGCAGTGCGTCATCGTGGCCAACGACGCCACGGTGAAGGCTGGGGCCTGGTTTCCGATTACGGCCAAGAAAAACTTGCGCGCTCAGGAAATCAGCATCGAAAACAAGCTGCCGATTATTTACCTCGTCGATTCGGCGGGGGTGTACCTGCCCATGCAGGACGAGATTTTTCCTGATAAGGAGCACTTTGGCCGCATCTTCCGCAACAACGCGGTGATGTCGTCGATGGGCATCGTGCAGATTGCGGCTATTATGGGCCCGTGCGTGGCGGGCGGTGCGTACCTGCCAATTATGTCTGATGAGGCCATGATCGTAGATGGCACCGGCTCGGTGTTCCTCGCTGGCTCGTACCTCGTAAAATCAGCCATTGGCGAAAGCATCGACAACGAGACATTGGGCGGTGCTACTACGCACTCGGAAATTTCGGGCGTAACGGACTACAAGTTCGCCAACGACCAGGAGTGCCTCGACCACATCCGCAACATCTTCGACAAGATGGGGGCCACGCCCTCGGCGGGCTTTAACCGTGCAGAGCCTCAGGCTCCGGCCGAGAATCCGCAGGAAATCTATGGTATTCTCCCGTCGGACCGTGTGAAGCCCTACGACATGATGGACATCATCCGGCGCTTGGTCGACAACTCGGAGTTTGAGCCCTACAAAGACCTTTACGGCCAGACGCTTATTTGCGGCTTGGCCCGTATTGACGGCTGGGCAGTAGGCATCGTGGCCAACCAGCGCAAAATTGTGAAGTCGAAGAAGGGCGCCATGCAGATGGGCGGCGTCATCTACTCTGACTCCGCTGATAAAGCAGCGCGCTTCATCATGAACTGCAACCAGAAGAAGATTCCGCTGGTGTTCCTGCACGATGTGTCAGGCTTCATGGTTGGCTCGCAGTCAGAGCACGGCGGTATCATCAAGGACGGCGCGAAAATGGTTAATGCCATGGCCAACTCCGTGGTGCCGAAGTTCTCGGTCATCATCGGCAACTCGTACGGCGCCGGTAACTATGCCATGTGTGGCAAAGCATACGACCCGCGCTTGATTGTGGCCTGGCCCTCGGCCCAGCTAGCCGTAATGAGCGGTGCCGCTGCCGCCAATACGCTGCTCCAGATTCAGGTGGCCTCACTGAAAGCCAAAGGCGAGACCATTACGCCCGAAGCCGAAAAGGAATTGCTGGACCGCATCAAAGCCAAATACGACGAGCAACTGTCGCCTTATTATGCAGCGGCCCGCCTATGGGTGGATGCCGTGATTGACCCGCTGGAAACGCGGCAGGTTATCAGCGAAGGCATCAAGATGGCCAACCATGCGCCGATTGAGAAGGCGTACAATGTGGGCGTGATTCAGGTGTGATTTGTACCATTGTGCGCTTGGCGAGCGTGGCATGTACGAGTGTGTCTAAGCAGATAAAATCAACCTTAACACTAACGGATGCAGGCCAGCGTTTTGCCTACTCACTCAAAGGACGCGGGAAGATTATGACAGTAGAATCTAGTTGATAATTTCTTGTAATAACACAGCAGCTTGCTCATGTGCAGGGCCTCCTGTTTATTCACTCGTTGCCCTGCCCCAGGTGTGCATTCAACTAATCAATCATTGACAAGTATAGGCGACAATGTGCTCTCGAATTAGACTACTATTAGCCAAGGAGCATGCTATTCAGATAAACCTTGTGTTTAGGCAGCATATAAACAATCAACCGGCCAGGAGTACAAGATTCTCCTGGCCGGTTGATTGTTTATATGCTGCCTAAATGAATGTTGGTAATTTGTTTATTATTGTTGAATAGTACCTCAATTGAGGTGTCCAAATTCATGGTTCCTCTTTTGAGAAAGTTTAAGCTAATAATAGCATAATTAATGTTTCTTGTCTTTCCCGGTGTCTTAGTGATATTGTAACCATAAAAGTAGTCAGTCGTTCTGGTTTTGCCAGGAGGGCCTATTTCTTGAGTATCCATATACGAACCAATTCCAAAAGCAGAAGAATAGTCTTGCCCTACTATAAGGGTTCTGTCTTTGATGTCAAAACTAACTAAAATGTCATTTAAGAAATACAACGTATTGTTTCCGTATGTCAATTTTTCTGCATTTTCGTTAGCTGTTTCCCAGTGTTCATTGCTGATCTGATGAGGATTCCCAAAGGCAGCAATAACAGTGCCTTTGCTATTGCCTAAATATACACGAGCGCTATTTGTATCATTTGCTTTCATCAAAGCAAAGTTGATAATATCAATCCTTGCCTGGCTAAATGCTAAGGTGATACTTGTTAGACTTAGAATGGCTAACGTTACAGCAAAGATTAGTGCTTTTTTCATGATTGATTGGGTTAGTTGCATGGTCTAGTTCCGGTACCGGTTGTTAGATCAAGTTGAGTGCTGATGTAAAGTTGTGGGTCTAAGAGTTGCCGGTTTGCATCTCGTACCTCAAGATGCAAATGCTTAACTCTTACGCTTGCGGATGCTGCATTGCCGGTGCTGCCTGATGTGGCTATGTTACTTCCTTGACTTACTGTAGACCCAACAGCCAAGCCTGAATCTACTCCATCTAAGTGGCAGTATTTTATGAATACTGTTTGCCCAAAAATGCGGCTCCTGACCTCGATAAAGTTGCCATATGATTTATTTGCGTATTCGCCAGGAGCAAAGGAACTTCTTATTGCTGTAACTACCCCACCATAAGCAGCAACGATAGGTGTACCAGGTTCAGCAGCTAAATCCAAACCGTAATGAGCTTTGGTCCCTCCATCGCGAGTGTTTCCAAATGTTCCTCCGGCAATATTACCAGGTGATGAGGGGGCTATTGTTGGATTGTTAAGTGGATCTCCTGGACAAGGGAGATTAGGGTCTGATCCAGGTGTTCCAGACCCTCCCCCTGGATTTGGGTCATCACTGGGATCTGATGGTTCACATACAGTCTCAAAGTAGTAATCGTTTAAAGTGTACTGTGTATAATAACCACATGATAGTGTTACGCCATACGGAGTTTCACATCCTCCTATTCCACTATTCTGTACTATCCCAAACTCAAACCTGTCTGTGCAATATAGGCCCCATGAGCAATAATAGTAATCGTAGCAAGAGCTTTCTTGAGAAAATGATTTATTCGTGTTTTGCTTTTTTTGTGAAGTTGGCTGTTTGTTTCCTGTTTTATATTGATATATATACGCCTGTTTGGTGTTTAAATTGTGTACAATTAAATCACCTGTGAAATATGTTAAATCCTTTGTGAGCAACTCTTTTTTGAATTGCTCGTATTCTTTGGATGAAAAATAATTCAATAATTCATATTCGTAATCATTATTTGTTTTCTTAAGCCTTAATATTTTATTGGTGCCATAAAGCTTTATTTTCACTCCAGAATCTGTCTTTGGTTCTAATGGTATGTATAAATATTCTTTGCCATTTATTATTTTAGTAGTTGTGTTATTCCAATCTGGTTCCCAAGACCATTTGATATTATTGATTGGCTTGCTGCGCAAAATTTTTTCTATTGCTTTTTGAGTGTCGCTATTGCTATATAATTGCTTTGCTATCCTTAAATTATCTTCAGTCTGGTGTTTGCTTTCTGATTTCGTTATTTCAATTTCATTTTTATTACAGCTTATTAACAGTGCTGTAGAAAACGCCAAACATGTAAATAAATGGTAGGTCCTTTTCATTTTTAAGCAAGTGGGCTAAGAGTGAAGGAAAGATTAGTGGTATGATTAAGTGTTAGTGCTTTTTCGAGTTTATGTATAACAAAGATTGGTGACCTTGCCTAAGCATAAAAGGAAGATTATGGATCTAGAGGGACTATAACTTTTTTATGAATAACTTGGGTTGTCATTTAGCTCGACATAGTGCTTAGGGACTATAATTGTTTTTATGTTAAAGTTTCATTCGTATAAAGTTTGGAATTTTGGTTAAAACTTGTGTGAAAAATCAATATAAATGGCTGTAATATAGTGTCATGTGTCAAGGACTTGCAAATGGTGCGTGGTTAGGAAAATGGTTCTTTGCCATAGTTATATAGTGAAAGAAAGTGTTAAACAAAGAGTGTATTCGACGAATCAATGTGACTTAAAGCTTTAAAACATATAGTAAATGGTAGTGCCTTAAGGCAAAGATTCAGCGTAAAAGTGAGCATGAAAGCATATCCTATTCTATTGCCCGCCTCGGTTCTGCGTATGCACGGGCTGGCGCCGAACATCAAACAGCGCTCCTGGGTTGGGTGGCGGCGCACAAGCCGTGCGGCACCGGGAGCGAAAGCCTACGATATGGCGCGCGAGGCGTAAAACCTGCGCACCTAACAGGAGCGCACGTCATTGCGCGACTTGGTATGTTGCGACAGGCAGTGACGGCGTAGTTACAGCAGCCCTGCAACTGCCGTCCTTAAGCCGGACGCTCGCTGCAGGCGGTCCGGCCGGTTGACGTGTTGGAGTTAGACAGACTTTGCGTGTTTATGGGCTACAAGCAGCTAGAAGGTCTGGCTGTGGCTAGCCTTTGGGATGCTGGCAATACTCACATGAACGGGGGATTGTGCAGTAAGCTCGACAGTAGGGGAGAGGGAAAATGGGCATGTACATGTGATATCCTTGCATAAGCTGTGCAGGGACCTTTGTGGAGGCTGATTCTGCAATCAAGCCGGTCTACACTCCACTTCCCCCTCTTGCTATGAAAACTCCCTTTACCCTGCGTCGGCTGGGCATGCTGACCGCGTTTGCCCTGGCAGGCGCTCTTGCCACGCCGGCATTAGCCCAAACCACCGGCGTGGGCATCGGTGCCACCTCGTTCACGCCCGACGGTAGCGCCGTGCTAGAGCTGAAATCGGTTACCCAAGGCCTGCTGGCCCCGCGTATGACTTCGGCACAACGAACGGCTATTCAGAGCCCCGCCCCCGGCCTGCTCGTGTACCAGACCGACGGCCTGCTACTGGGCCTGTGGCAAAACCAAGGCACCGCCGCCGCGCCCAACTGGCAGCGCGTGGGCGACGGGCTGGGCAACCATACCGCTACGCAGAATATTAGCTTGGGCTACCATAAGCTGCTCGGCCAAGGCGGCTCAGCTGGAATTGGCATCACCAGCAAGGGTGGGTTGGAACTTGGGTCGGCAGATACGAACTACAATATTCTGATCGGTCTAAGTGCCGGCCTCAACCTCAGCACTGGGCAGTATAACCAGTTTGTAGGTCACCAAGCTGGCGCTAACAACACAACGGGCTCGGCCAACCACTTCGACGGTTTCAGCAGCGGCAGTGGCAACACTACTGGGGTGGCTAACTACTTCAGCGGTTACATGACGGGGCAGGACAACACCACCGCGTCGGGCAACCACTTCGTGGGCTACCAAGCCGGCTGGCGCAACACCACTGGAACCAACAACCAATTCAGCGGCTATCAGAGCGGGTATAGCAGCACTACCGCCAGTTATAATTTCTTCAACGGCTATCGGAGCGGCTACACAAATACTACCGGCACAAGTAACCACTTTAGCGGTTACCATAGCGGCTTGGCAAATACCACAGGTAGTCACAACTACTTCAGTGGTTACAACAGCGGCTATAGCAACACTGGCGGCAATAACAACGTGTTCGTCGGCTACCAAAGCGGCTACGACAACGTTACCGGCAGCAACAACCTGGCCCTGGGCTACCAGGCCGGTCCGACGACTGGCGGCCTGACCAATGCCGGCGCCATCGGCTACCGGGCCAAAGTCAGCCAGAGCAACTCGCTGGTGCTGGGCGGCACCGGCGCCGATGCCGTGAAGGTAGGCGTCGGAACTACTGCGCCAGAGCAAGCTTTGGAAGTGGCCGGCAACGTCAAAATCAGCGGTACCGGCAACGGGCTGCACTTCCCCGACGGCACCATCCAGACCACCGCCGCTACCCCTGGCACCAGCACTACGGCTGATAACGGCTTGACCAAAACCGGTAACAACATCAGCCTTGGTGGTTCGCTCTCCCAAGCAACGCGCGTGGTGACCGGCAACAACTCGTTGGCTTTTTTGAGCAGCGACGGCACAGCCTCCTTTGTCGATCAGGAAAATACCATCGGCTCGGCGGGAGCTTCCATGGGCGGCTGGCAGTCATTTACGCCCAGCGTCACGGGTGAGCTGATGACTTTCGAAACGGGCTACAGCGGCTCGGGCTCTACGGTCTTTACTGTAGCCCTGCACGCCGGCACGGGCACGGGCAGCACCCCGCTGTACAGCTTCACGCAGTCGACTACCATCCCGACAAACGGCTCGATGACGGTCTTTACCTTTCCGGCGCCGCCCACGGTTACGGCCGGGCAAGTATACACTGTGAGCGTGATACCGAATACGGCACTCGGCAGCTGGCGCCTTAACTACGCCAACAGCTACCCCGGCGGCCGCAGCTTTAATGCTCCTGAATGGGACTTGGTGTTTCGCACTACCATGCGCACCGGCTCGGCTACCACGCTGGCTCTCACCGGCGCGGGCCAGGTAGGTATCGGAACGGCGGCGCCCACCCAGAAGCTGGAAGTAGCCGGCCAAGTGTACAGCAGCAGCGGCGGCTTTCGCTTTCCCGATGGTTCGGTACAAACCACTGCCGCCACGCCGGCCGCAGCTACCACGGCCAGTAACGGCCTGACCAAAACCGGCAACGACATCAACTTGGGCGGTACGCTGGCAGAGAATACCAACATCATCCAAAACAACAAGTCGTTTAACTTCACCGGTGGCAACGTAGGTTTGGCCATAGGCTCGTCGGCTGATGTCACCAGCCCCGTGACGGTAGGTAGCGCCCTAGCCGTGCCTTTCGTGGAAACTACTTCCGGCAGCAGCTTTGCGCTGAATACGCTACACCAGACCGTGCGCCGCGTGAACTCGTGCAATTCCATCTCCCTGCCCGACCCTACGACCTGCCGGGGGCGGATCTACACCATCATCAACTCCACGGCGGGAGGCAGCGTGACGCTGGGCCTGAGCGTGAGCGGCGGCACAACCATCTTTGACGATGTGCAAGCCAGCAGCGTAACCACGCTGGCCAGCAACAAGCGCCTGACCGTGCAGAGCAGCGGCACGACGTGGATTGTCATCAACCGCGACTAACGGAGTGTTTCGCGTGAAAAACGTATTGCACATCCCCCTGCAACGGCTCGTGGCAACCGCCACGCTGCTCGGACTCGGCAGTCCTTTGGCAGCCCAAACCATTACCAACCACGGTGCGCGCCTAACGGTGCAGGCCGGCACTACGCTGTCTGTGCCTGATTCGCTGCTGAACAGCGCTGGCAGCCAAGTGACCAACGCTGGTACCCTGCGGCTGGGCCGGACGCTGAACAACACTGGGACATTTACCTCTGACGGACTGCTGCACTTCAGTGGTAGCGCCCGGCAGCGCCTTGTGCCCGGCGGCGCCTCACTTACGCGGGTCGAAATCGATAATACGGGCCCAACTGGACAAAACGAACTGCTGGTGACCGATAACGTGGTTGTTTCTGAGCAGCTGCGGCTGACCAGCGGCCGGGTGCGCACCCCAGCTTCCAAAACCATCAGCCTGCCCCACGGGGCAACGCTAATGGGCGAGGGAAACGGCCGGTACGTGCAAGGCAACCTGCGCATCACCCGCACCGGCGTCAGCGGCCCCACCGATTTTGGCCACGGCGCTTGGCTTGACGGCAGCGGCCAAACGCTGGGCGAAGTAACCGTAACGCGCACCGCTGGCTTGGGTACGGCCGGGGTCAGCTATGGCACCAACTTAGGTGCTACGGCCAAAGGCATTGACCGCATCTGGACCATCAGCGGCAGCCAAGCACCCACGGCCGCCGTGCCGTTACGTCTTTCTTGGCCTACCGACGACGATAACGGCCTAGCCGATTTCTCCCAAGCGCAGATGTGGCGGCAAGATAACCCGGCTGCCTCGTGGGAAATGGCGGGTCCTCGGGCCGATGCTGCCGCCCGCACCATCAACACCAGCACCACTACGTTTGGGCGCTTTACCGTTAGCAACGCCGCCAACCCACTACCGGTAGAGCTAATCAGCTTCACGGCCGATCGGCGAGGCACTGATGCCTTGCTGCGCTGGTCCACTGCGTCGGAGCTGCGAAGTGCTTACTTCGTCGTGGAAAGCAGCCCCGACGGACGCTCTTTTCGGTCGGTGGGGCAAGTGAGCAGCAATGGCACCACCACGCGCCGTAGCGACTATCAGCTCGCTGACCCTAACCTGGCCCGCTACGCCTCCGAAATCGTGTACTACCGCCTACGGCAGGTGGACCAGGACGGCACCGAAACATACTCACCGGTGCGCACCATAGCCGTACCGGCCGAGGCAGAGCTAGCAGTGCAGGCCTGGCCAAATCCATTTCGGAATGAAGCTTTAAGCGTACTGGTGCAGACTACGCAAGCCGGGCCAGCTACTGTGGAGCTGACCGATGCCGTAGGCCGACTGGTGCACCGGCAGCAAACCAGCCTGAGCAAAGGCGCTAATACTCTTGCGCTGCCTCAGGCAGCGCGACTGCCGGAAGGCGTGTACGTTGTGCGCCTGCAGCACGGCGGGCAACAGCGGGTGCTGAAAGTGGTGTGCCGATAACGGCACGGCTCGCTGCCCCAGCTTAAGTGAATTGCCGGTCAAACCCGGTGCTGGCACATACATGCCGGTACCGGGTTTTTGCTTGACAACTTCCGTAATCCAGTTTAGAAGCCAGCCGGCTGAAAACGAGTGGTATAAAGCTTGTGCCTCGCTGCAAAGCTCATCGTTTGACGTGCTTTGTAAGTTTTTTTGCTCAATTATCCGGCTTGGCAGGTCGCCTAAGCACTTGGTAATCCCGTATGAATAATCACCTAAGCGGCGGCCAGAACGGGCTTACCTCAAGGCTGGTTGAGTGGCATTAGAAGCTGGGTTTTTAGTTATCCGCCCGGTTTTTATAAGTTACTTTGACAACCCAAAAGCTGCGCCAATACCTTTTCACTCCATTTGGGCGCCGATTCTTTGATGACCAACAACGAACTCAAAGCGCTTATATCCCTGCTCGACGACCCTGAGCTGCGCCCCCAGATACTGGAGCGCCTGCACGAGTTGGGCGAAAGCGTGATTCCTTTCTTGGAAGAAGCCTGGGAAAATACGCTGGACCCCGATCAGCAGCATCGGCTGGAGGAGCTTATTCACGACATGCAATTCGCGGGCTTGCAGGAACGCCTGCGCGTGTGGCGTGACTCTGGCGGCGAAAACCTGCTGGAGGGCATGTGGCTCATCAATTCCTACCAGTACCCCGACGCCGATCTGCAGGCCCTGAACCGGGCCATCGAGCAGCTGCGCTACGAAGCCTGGACCTTGATGCTGCCCGAAATGACGCCCATCGAGCAGGCACGGGCTTTAAACCATGTGTTGTTTCGGGTACACCGCTTCGCGGCCAACACGCAGAACTTCCACGCGCCGGCCAACTCTATGATGCACTTGGTGCTGGAAACGCGCCGTGGCAATCCGCTAACCCTCTGCGTTATTTACCTGCTGGTGTCGCAGCGGCTGGGGCTGCCGGTGTTCGGCGTAAATCTGCCCAACCTTTTTATCCTGACCTACCGGCCCGAGAAGGAGGAAGAGCAGCCGTTCTACATCAACTGCTACAACCGCGGCCTCATCCTTACCCGCACCGACATCGAGCACTACGTGGCGCAGCTAAACTTGCCGCCCAACGAAATCTTTTTCGAGCCTTGCTCGCACCTCGATATCGTGCGCCGTGCCTTGCGCAACTTGGCTGTGAGCTTTGAGAAGATGCAGGAGCCTGCGAAGGCCAACGAAGTGAATAAGCTGCTGGCTATTCTGACCGGCGACGATACCCCAACGGCCGCGCCTGAAGAATCAGAGCCAGACGAAGAGTAAGCTGCATAAAGAAGCTACAAAGCCGCTGCGAGCTTAGGCAATACCCAAGCTCGCAGCGGCTTTGTATACAGTTAATCGGGAGGAATAATCCTATCCGCAAACGTGAGCCTCAGGTTGCTTAAACCATTGCCCAGCCCCCATCCGTCTCAATGCTCAGGTCTTAGTTGCGCTTGATCAGGCAGCCAGCGGCCCGCTTCTCAGCTAATTGGGTAGTCTGTCCGGCTAGCACGGCATCGATTGCTGACTTAAGGTACCGTTCCCGCACGTGAGCCTCCATCTGCGGATTGTCGTCGATAGCGCCGCGGTAGCGGATGGTGAAACCACCCGCCACGGGCTGCAGCACCACAGCTTCGGGCGTTTTGGTCGCGCCTAGTAAGGCTATCGTCTGTGAGCCTTCATCGGTGAGGTAGGCGGCATCGGTACTGCTGACTTTCACTTTCAGCTTTTCGGCCTCCAGCGCTTCAGCGGTCTGCTCAATGTTGATAGGCGCTTGCACCAATAGAAATTCCACTTCGCGGCCTGCGTAAGCACTGGTCAGGGCGTTTAGGCGCGACTGGTAGAGGCGCGAAAACGGACAGGCCGGGTTGGTAAAGACTACCACCACGGCTTTGCGGCTGGCCAGGGAGCTAAGGCTAACGGTCGCGTTGTTGGCACCTTTCAGGGCAAAATCAGTGACCAGCGCCGTTTGGGCACGAGCCGAGCCGGCTGCAACAACTGCCAAAACCAGAACAGCGGCCGTCAATAAGGAAAAGCGGCGAAGCGACATAGAGAGTAGAAAGAAGGTCAGAGGGAGAGGGGAGGAGCCTGGCACCACGTCAGCACGCAGTCAGAGGTAAGGCGTTCGTAGTGGAGGTCGTGCTGGGTATGGGCCTCAGCGGTGCGCAAATGGCCGGTGAAAGTGCCGGCAGCTTGCAACGAAAAGGGCTCCAGTAGAATGTGTTCTTTGAAAATGAGGCGGCGGCGGCCGTGGAGCTTGTAAAGCGTTTCTTTAGCGCTCCAGTACAAGCTGTGTTTGGTATCGTCGAGGCCTGCATCGGCGCGTTCGGCGTCGGTGAGGAACTTGGTGGCCAGCTGCCGGGCCTTGGGCCGCACTTGTTCAACATCTATGCCAACTCGGCCATGCGGCGTGAGCAACGCTGCCACCCATTCGCCCGAATGCGACAGCGACACCCCGAACTCCGGCAGCTCCGCGATAAGCGGCTGACCAGTAGAAGCATCATTGCGCACACAAACTGGCCGGTCGGTCAGTTCGCGCAGCAGCTCGTGCACTAGTACGCGGCCCGCCAGCCACTGGCGCGGGCGCTCCGGGTCGCGGCCCGCTGGTACCAGGGGGACATAGCTGGCCGGCAGCGCTGCTAGCAGGTCCTCGGCGGGCTCGGAAAGCTGCCATAGACCTAGCAGGGCATCGGAGGTGGGAAGTGAAGAAAGGCGGTGAAGCGGCACAGAGCAGAGAAAAGAGTAGGCGAAAGGAAGCAAAGTTTGACCGCAATTTCAGCGTGACCGAGCACTTGGCCGTACTTTCGCGGCGGCTTACTGCCGGTGGTAAATCGGCCCAGTGCTTCATGAACACCATTCCTCGTCCGCAAGTGCAGAAACTGGCGGCCCTGACCGGGCACCGCGACTGCGTGTACGCCCTGGCCGGACATCCGGCAGAAGCTGCGTTCTTTTCGTCGGGGGCCGATGGCTTTGTAGTCAGCTGGAGCCTCGACGAGCCGGAGCAGGACGGCCAGCTGGTGGCCCGCGTAGAGAATTCGGTGTACGCCCTGCACTATGAGCCGGCGCGGCAACAGCTCATTATCGGGCACAATTACCAAGGCGTGCAGGTGATTGGGCTGGCCGATAAGGCCTTGCTGCACGCCACGGCCTTGCCACCGGTGGCCATTTTCGATTTCGCGTACGCTACCGAGCAGCAGCGCCTGTTCACAGCCCTCGGCGACGGCACGCTGGCCGTGCTGCGTTTGGCCGATTTTGGAATAGAGCGACTTGTGCGCCTCGCCGATAAAAGCCTACGCAGCCTGAGCCTGAACCCGCAGCGCCGCGAGCTGGCCGTGGGCAGCTCCGACCACCGCGTGCGCGTGCTCGATGCCGATACCCTCGCTCTCAAACACACCATTGCTGACGCCACCAATTCGGTTTTCAGCGTGGTCTACAGCCCCGACGGGCAGTTTCTTTTTACCGCTGGCCGCGATGCGCACTTGCGCGTGTACGATGCCGCCCACGGCTATACCGAGGTTTATACCGTGGTGGCGCACCTGTTTGCCATCAATCACCTCACCTTCAGCCCCGACGGGCGCCTGCTGGCCAGCTGCAGCATGGATAAAAGCATCAAGGTGTGGGACGCCGCCACGGGGCGCCTGCTGCGGGTAGTGGACCGGGCGCGTAATGCCGGGCATGGCACCTCAGTAAACCGCTTGTTTTGGTCGGGGCGGCAGAATAGGTTAGTTTCGTGTAGCGACGACCGTAGCCTCGCCGTGTGGCAAGTGTTGGAGGAGCTGGGAGATAGAAGCTAGGAGTCAGGAGCCCAGCGCTTCTGCTTGTGGCGTACTGCTTGGTACTCACCCCGTCACTTCTTCCTGCTGCTTCCTACCGGCTTTTAGCTTCTTTTTGATTCATGAAAATTACCGCCCTCGATATCCGGCAGAAAACCTTTGAACGCGCTTTCCGCGGCGTGGACAAAGACGAAGTAGATGCGTTCCTGGTGATGATTTCGCAGCAGTGGGAACGGATGACCGACGAAAACCGCGAGCTGCGCCGGCAGTTGGAGCAGGCCCAGCACGACGTGCAGAAGATGCGCGAAGTGGAAACCTCGCTTTACCGCACGCTCAAAACCGCCGAAGACACCAGCTCCAGCATCGTGGAGCAAGCCCAAAAATCGGCGGAGCTCAAAATACGAGAGGCGCAGTTTGCCGCCGAGCAGTTGCTGTCGGAAGCCCGACAGAAGGCCCGTATGGTGGTAGATGAGGCGTACAAGCAGGCCGAAAAAGCCATCGGGGATATGCAGGGCGAGGTAAACGTGCTGGGCCGTGAGCATCAGCGCCTGGAAGGCGTGCTCGATAGCCTGGTGCGCGACCTGCAGCATTTGGCGGCCGGCGTACAGGAGAAGGTGGAAAAGGCCCAGCAGCGCCCCCGGGGCTCGGTGGCGGCCATCCTTTCCCGTGCAGCTAGCGTAAAGGTAAACCGCGAGGAACCCGCCTCGCCCCCAACCGAAACGCCCATGTACGTGCCCGCCTCTTCCGCTTCTTCTGCTGCCTACATTCCGTCGGCTGCCCCCGCCACGGGGGGCGCGGCGTTTGATGGCGCACCCGTAAATCGGCCCATTGGCCCACAGCCCGGCAAGCAACCAGGCGAACCGGCCCACGCACCGGGACCGGAAATTGATCCACTGCGCCCGAGTGAAAACCCTGGCACCTCCGAGCCTTCGCGCATTCACATACCCGACCCCGTACACGTGCCCACACCCGACGCGCCGCGCATCGAGCCGACGGCCCCGGACTTTCAACCCATCGGCCCTGGCAGCCCCGAAATAGCGCCGCCCGGCCCCGCTACACACCCCGGCATGATAGCCGCTGGGGTAGCTGCTCCGGCAGCCGTGGAAACCGAAAAATCCTTCTTCGACGAAATCTAACCGCAGATTTACTAGACGAATTAGCCTGCCCCTGGGGCAGGCTTTTTTGTTTCCTTTGTGGCGTGGCGGCTTCGTGGGCTGCTAGTGGTAAAAGGCCGCTCATACCCGCCACCTCACTATCTCACCACTTCACCATTATGGGTCTGATTGCGCTGGAAGGACTGGAATTTTTTGCGTTTCACGGGTATTACGACGAGGAGCAGAAAATCGGGAATAAGTACGGCGTAGATCTGCGCGTGCGCACCAACCTGTACCGGGCCGGCACCTCCGACCATTTATCGGAAACGGTGAATTACGAGGTGCTGTACCGCGTGGTATCGGAGGAGATGAAAGCCCCCGCCCGCTTGCTGGAACACATTGCGCACCGCGTTATCGACCGGATTCTAACGGAGTTTCCGCACGTGCGTTGGGTGGAAGTGAGTGTGTCGAAGTTCAACCCGCCGCTGGGCGGCATCTGCAACCGGGCGCGCGTTACGCTGAAGCGCAAGCGGCCAGCACCGGCCATGTAGCATCTGCATGCTACTTGTTCAACCAAAAAGACCGGCTTCGTGGCCGGTCTTTTTGGTTGAAATATAACGGCTAATAGTCATCAACACGATGACAAATTTATGTGTGATAAAACAAGCTGAAGTTCGCCGCAACGGCTAATTGGTGTGAAATCAAGAAGAAGCAGTAAGTTGATTTAGATAGGCTTACCAAGCAGCCGTGGTGAACTGTGAGCGTCAATAGTCAGGCTTGCACGAAATATTTCGTAACAAAAACTTGACTTCTACGATAGGTTTCGTATATGTTTGTTACGAAGGGTTTCGTAATGCCCGAATACGACGATGACGAAGAAAAATATACCGCGCCCGACGGAATCGGAGCTGGAGATTTTGCAAGTGCTGTGGCAGCACGGGCCGAGTACGGTGCGCTTTGTGAACGATGAGCTGAGCAAGCGCCGTGACGTAGGCTATACTACTACCCTGAAGCTGCTGCAACTGATGCACGAAAAAGGCATCGTGGACCGCGACGACAGCAGCCGCACGCACGTGTACCGCTCAGCCCTGCGCGAGCAGGAGACGCAAGGCATGCTGATCGACCGTCTGCTGGAAGCGGCATTCGGTGGCTCGGCCCTGAAACTGGTACAGCAGGCCCTCGGCAACCGCCGCACGAGCCGCGAGGAGCTGGATCAGATTCGCAATCTGCTCGACAACATCGACGACGACCAACCCTCACCCGCAACCGACACCCCCGATGAACTGGCTTGAAACCCTGCTGACGCCCGCCCTGGTCCGGGCCGTTGGCTACACCATTCTGCATTCGCTCTGGCAGGGCGCGGTGGTGGCGCTGGCGCTGGCCGGCCTGATGCTGCTCCTGCGGCGGCACTCAGCCCAGGTGCGCTATAATGTGACAGCCGCTGCGCTGGCACTGGTGTTGCTGCTGGCCGTGGCCACTTTTCTGCGCTACTATACCTCAGCCTTGCCGACAGCCGCAGACGGAGCCACTACCACGTGGGTAACCATTTCGGAAACCACTGGTGCCTCTGCTGACGCCGATGGCGACATTCTGGCAATGGGAGAAGGGCCGCTGAGCGCCAAGGCCGTACTGAGCTACCTGGAGCAGCACCTGCCGCTGCTGGTGGCGCTGTGGTTTATGGGAATGCTCACCATGACGCTGCGCATGCTGGGTGGGTTGGCTTACGTGCAGCGCCTGCGCCATTACGGCGTGCAGCCGCTCGGCCAAGCCTGGCAAGACCGCCTGGCAGTGCTAGCGGAGCGCGCCGGCCTGAAGCGTCCGGTGGCGCTGATGGAGTCGGCGCTGGTGCGCGTGCCGGTGGTGGTGGGGCACCTGCGTCCCATGATTCTGCTGCCCCTGGGAGCCGTGGCCGGGCTTTCGGCGGCACAGCTGGAAGCCATTCTGGCCCACGAACTGGCCCACGTAGTGCGGCGCGACTACCTAATCAACTTGCTGCAATCGGTAGCCGAAACGCTGCTGTTCTACCACCCGGCGGTGTGGTTTCTGAGCGGCACGCTGCGCACCGAGCGCGAAAACTGCTGCGACGATGTAGCCGCCTCGCTTTGCGGCAATCCATTGGTGCTGGCTCGTGCCTTGGCTGCCTTGGCCGAACTGGGCCTGGAGCGAGCCGTAGCCCCGCGCCTGACGATGGCCGCCGTGGGGCCGCAGGGCTCGTTGCTGAGTCGGGTGCGCCGCTTGGTGCAGGGCCGTAGCACGCCTACTTTCTCTGAAGGTTTTATGGCCGCCTGCGTGGTTATGGTAGGCTTGGTACTGCTTTCATTTACGGCTGCCGCCGCGCTGGCTAATCCGCGCCTGACTGCCGGAGCCCCGGAGCTGCTACGCTCCACCGTGCTGAAGCCCTTCATCCGGGCGGCTGTGCCTGTGCAACCCGAGGAAGTGTGCCCTGAGGAACTGCAAGAATTGGCCGTGGCGCCTGTCGGGCTCGTGGCAGACGATGACGACAAACGCAAGCGCAAAGCCAAGCGGAAGGACAACGCAACCCGCGTGGTAGTGGTTGACCGCTCGTTGGCTTCCGGCGATTCGCGTCGCGGCGCCAGCGGCACCGTGGTGGTGGAGAAGGATAAGAAAGGCCGCCTGACCGACCTGTACGTGAACGGACAGCGCGTGGAAGGCGCAGCGGCCGATACGCGCGGCGGCAAAAGCAAAAAGGACGACCGCGTGGAGGTAATTCAATTGCCCTCCACGGTGCGCGGCCGGCATTACGCGCCGGGTACCTACGAATTCCACTTCGACAACGGCTTCGACGAAAAGCGCTTCCGTGAGCAAATGAACCGCCTGGAAGTAGACCTGAGCCGGGCCAATACTTACCGGATTTCGGAAGCCGAAATACACAGCCTCAAGCGCGATGCCCTGAGCTCCGCCGAAAAGGCTCTGCGGCAGGTGCGCCTGCGCAGCGACTTGTCCGAAGCCGAACGCGAACGGCTGGACGAGGAACTGAACCGTCTGCGCGAACAACGCGATGAGCTACGGGAGCGGGATGCAGAGCGTCGTGCCCGCGAAGCCGAAGACCGCGCCCGCCTCAATGAAGAACGGGCGCGGGCAAACGAAGCCCGTGCTCGTGAGCGGGAGGCCCAAGCCCGCGAACGGGAAGCAGCCCGCATAGAGCGCGACAAAGTTCGGGCTGAGCGCAACGAGCGGATCAACAAAACCGAGGATGCCATCATTGCCGAGTTGGTAAAAGACGGCCTGATCAAGGACAAGAGCATGTTTACGTTCACGCTCACGGCCCGCGGGATGGAAGTAGATGGCAAGGCTCAGCCCGATGCGGTGGCCGCCAAATACCGCAAGATGTACGAGGAAGGCGTAGGCCGTACCATCGGGGAAACCGGCAAGGTGATTCTCAGCCACAACGGCAATCACATCAACCGCATCTACACCAGCAGCAGCTCCAACGATGAGTTTATGCCGGCACCACCTGCGCCGCCCACGCCGCCTGCGGGTCCTTCTATCAGCGTGCCGCGGCCGCCAGCAGCGCCCCGTGCTCCGCGGGCACCCCGTGCCCCCCAGGCCCCCAAAACCACCATGCTCAACGGGGTCAACATCCGCGAAGAGCTGCGTAAGGATGGCCTGATTGGGGAAGCCGACCAAAGCCTGCAATTTCGCATCAACAGCAGCGAGATGGTAGTGAACGGCAAAAAGCAGTCTGCCGCCACCGCCGAGAAATACCGCAAGCTGCTCGGGGAAGACAAAGGCAGCAAAGTCAACATGGACATTGTATTGACCAACGATTAGCCCAAGAAGCCGGCCGGGGAAGTACCTTTGGCCGGCTTTTTTGTGCCCTGTTGGTTGCACTCTGGCGGGGCCGCTGCAGCCCTTGGGAAAATTTATTCCGGGCAAGCAACGCTTTAGCGGCGGGCTTCATCTATCGACCACTTCAATACCTCGCTTCCTGCTTATCTCTTCTATGCGCACTTGTACGCTGCTATTGTTACTGCTACTTCTACCAAGTTTAGCGGCTTGGGCCCAATCGGCGAACAAAAGCGCCGCGTCGGCCAAACCAGCAGTCAACATCGTACGCAAGCAACTGGCAGCCACGCGCCTCGCACAGCCCATCAAGCTGGATGGCAACCTTGACGAGCCCGCTTGGCAGGAAGCCCAGGTGGCCACCGAGTTTATTCAGAACCGGCCCAATCCCGGTCCGAAGGAAAGGCACCCCACCGAAGTTCGCATCCTCTACGATGATGCCGCTCTGTACGTGGGCGCTATCATGCACGACGTGTCGCTCGACTCCATTCCGCGGGAGCTAAGCCAGCGCGACAACTTCGGCAACACCGACTTCTTTGCCATCTTCCTCGATACCTACAACGACAAGCTCAACGGCTACGGCTTCTTCGTAACGCCGGCGGGCATTCAACTGGATGCCCGCTATTCCCCGGCCAGTGGCGAAGATTTCGCTTGGAATGCCGTGTGGACGAGCCGTACCGCCCTGCGAGGCACCGACTGGGTGGCCGAGATGCGCATTCCGTACTCCGCTATCCGCTTTGCCAATGCGCCGGAGCAGCTTTGGGGGCTGAACTTCATGCGCAACCGCCAGAGCACGCGGCAGGGTTATTTCTGGAACGAAGTAAAGCCCGAGGTTGATGGCTTCGTGAATCAGTGGGGCCAGCTCACCGGCATCCGCGACATCAAGGCGCCAGTGCGACTTTCGCTCACGCCGTACGTGTCAGGCTACGTCAATCATTATCCCTATAACCAAGCCGGCAAGAGCAACGCTTCCACCTCCTTCAACGGCGGCGCCGACGTGAAATACGGCATCAACGAGAGCTTCACGCTGGACGCTACCTTGGTGCCCGACTTCGGCCAAGTCATCAGCGACAACCAAGTGCTGAACCTTGGACCCTTCGAAGTGCAGTTCAACGAAAACCGGCAGTTTTTCACCGAAGGCACCGAGCTCTTCAACAAGGGCAACCTCTTTTACTCCCGCCGCGTGGGCGCGCAGCCCATGGGAGTGGGTCGGGTGCGCAACCAACTGCGCAAGCCCACTCGCGGGCCCGATGGCCAACTGGTACCCGGCGAGTACGTGGTGCAAAACCCCGACATTACGCGCCTGCTGAACGCAACTAAGATATCGGGCCGCACGAGCAAGGGCCTGGGAGTAGGCGTGTTCAATGCCGTGTCGAAAAGCTCGTACGCCATCATCGGCGACAGCCTTGACGGCTCGCAGCGCCGGGTGCTGACGCAGCCGCTGACCAACTACAGCATCGTGGTGCTGGATCAGTCGCTGAAGAATAACTCCTTCGTCTCGCTCATCAACACGAACGTGACCCGCGCCGGCGAAACCTACGACGCCAACGTGACCGGCGGCCTGTTTCGCTTCGCCAATAAAAAGAACTCCTACGCCGTAGATGGTAGCCTGATTCACTCGCGCCGCCGCGGGCAGTCGTTTGGTGAGGAAAGACCTGTCGACGATAAATCCGGCTTTAAGTATTTGGTGGGTGTGGGCAAGATTGGGGGCAACTTCCAGTGGCGCGTCAGTCAGGGTATCGAGTCCAACGCTTACAACATCAGCGACCTGGGCATTCAGTTCGGCAATAACTACATCTCGCAGGTGGCCGAAATGAACTACTACAAGTTCAAGCCTTTCTGGAAGGTCAACCGGCTGAACAGCTACTTCGTTATCGAAAACCGCTACCTGTACAGGCCGACTTTGTACCAAAGCCTGGGCTTCTACCAGGGCGCCAACACGACGTTCACGAAGAACTTCCTGAGCGTGGGGTACAACCTGGACCTGAGCGTCCGCAACAATGACTACTTCGAGCCGCGCGTGCAGCCGCTGGGTAAGTACTACGTACGGCTGCCGGCCAACACTGGCGGCAACGGCTGGATATCGAGTGACTACCGAAAGAAATTCGCTTACGACATCAGCGGGGCCTACCGCGTGTACGAGCAGGACGGCAGTCGCCCGCGGCGTACCGGCCTGGGCTTTGATGTGAGCCCGCGCTACCGCGTAAACAACCAATTGAATTTTCGCTACAACTTCAGCTGGAGCCAGCAGGCCAACCAAATCGGCTATGCCGGTGGCTTAAGCGACGACGACGTGCGGGGCTTCTTCGAGCTAGAAGAAATGAAGGCCCTGGGCGACCCGCTGCTGGGCCGCCGCCGCGTAGTGACGGTGACCAACACCGTGTCGGGCAACTACACCTTCAACAACCGCATGTCGCTGAGCATCCGCACGCGGCATTACACCAGCCACGTAAATTACCGGGAATTCATCCGGCTGCGGCCCGGCGGGCAGGAAGAAACGGTGGCATTCCACGGCAACCGCAACACCAGCTTCAACGCCTTCAACGTGGACGCGATATACGAGTGGTGGTTTGCGCCTGGCTCGCAAGTAAGTATCGTGTGGAAAAACGCGGCCTTCTCGCAATTCAATGCTGACAAAGCCACGCCCCAGTACTTCGATAACCTCGGCAGTACCATCAACACCCCACACAATAACTCGCTGTCGGTGCGCATCCTCTACTTCCTCGACTACGTGGATCTGAAGCGCAAGCGGCCAGTGGGTAGCTGATTGTAGCTAGTTGCAAACCGCGTCAACTTGGGCTTATGACTAGCTACGGCTGAAAAGGGGCTTACCTTGCGGGCCTTTCCTCAACCCGCCGCCCAGCTAGCTACCATGGCATCAAATCAATTTATAGGAGCTGTCACGCTGCTCGTGCGTGATTATGACGAAGCCATAGCTTATTACACCGAAGCCCTGGGCTTTGAGCTGGTGGAAAACACCGACATGGGCAACGAAAAGCGGTGGGTACTTGTGCGGCCACGAGGTGCGCAGGAAGCCTGCCTGCTGCTGGCTCGGGCCGCCGATGAGCGGCAAGTGCAGAGTATCGGTCAGCAAGGTGGAGGCCGCGTAGTGCTGTTCTTGCACACTACCGATTTCTGGGCTGATTATGACCGAATGCGCACAGCCGGCGTGAAATTTCTGGAAACGCCGCGCGAAGAAGTATACGCTACCGTAGTCGTATTCGAAGATATCTGCGGCAATAAGTGGGACCTGCTGCAGCCCCGCAAATAGCGCTGCTCAGGCCCGGTTACAAGTTCAATAGCTCGTCGGCGGCGGTGAAAGCCGACTTCTCGCCGCGCATCACCTGCTCCCGAATGCCTGCCAGCTGCGCCTGTATAGCAGGGCGGGCGTAGAACCGCTCTTCCAGCGCTTCACGGATGCTGTGATGCAGCCACTGCAGGTTTTGCTCTTGGCGGCGCTGTCCAAAGAAGCCGTTGCCGCGCGTCATTTCCAGGTAGCGGCCTACCTCTTCCCAAACGCCCGGCACGCCTTCGCCCGTTACGGCCGAGCAGGTGCGCGCCACCGGTCCCCAGCCCGAGGCGGCGTGCGGGAATAGCTGTAGGGCGCTCTGGTACTCGCGACGGGCGCGCTTGGCGGCCAGCTCATTGCCCGAATCGGCTTTGGTGATAACCACGGCATCGGCCATTTCCATGATGCCGCGCTTCACACCCTGCAGCTCGTCGCCGGCGCCGGCCAGCATCAGCAGCAGGAAGAAGTCTACCATACCGTGCACGGCGGTTTCGCTCTGGCCCACGCCCACGGTTTCCACAAAAATGACGTCGAAGCCGGCAGCCTCGCAAAGCAGCATGGCCTCGCGGGTGGCGCGGGCCACACCACCCAACGAGCGGCCGGCCGGCGAGGGACGGATGTAGGCCTGCGGGTGCGCGGCCAGCTGGTTCATGCGCGTTTTGTCGCCCAGGATGCTACCACCGCTGCGTTGACTGGTGGGGTCCACGGCCAGCACGGCCAAGCGGTGGCCCAGCTGCTCCACCAGGTGCATACCCAGCGCTTCGATGAAGGTGCTTTTGCCCACGCCTGGCACGCCCGTGATGCCCAGACGCACTGAGCGGCCAGTGCGAGGCATCACGGCCGCTAGCACCTGCTGGGCCAGGGCCTGGTCGGCAGGCAGCGTGCTTTCTACGAGCGTGATGGCGCGGCTGAGCACGAGCCGGTCGCCGGCAAGCAGGCCTTCGGTGTACTGATCGGCGGTAAGACGTCGGGCCAAGAGTAGGGTAGAATTCAGGTAAAAGGTAGGTCGATCAGCAGCTTACGGAGACAGCCGCATTGTTTCCGACGGCTAAAAATAAGTACTTGCCGCCGCGCTGCGGTACAACCAGCGGCGGCGTCTCTTCTCTCAACCTCATCTTCACCGGTTTTGGTTATGAAACACCTGCTGACGACGCTGGCCTTGGGCACTTTGGCGTTGGTGCCGTTGGGCGTGCGTGCTCAGAATGAACTGAGCAATTTTGGGGCTACCGGCCGTGGTGGCGTGGCCAACACCTTCGTCAGCGACTACCAGGCCATCGGCATCAATCCCGCCAACATGGCGCGTATCGGCAGCCCCAAAGTGGCTTTTGGACTGGCGCAGTTCGGGGTGGGCATTGGCTCTCAGTCGCTCACGCGCGAGCAGTTGAACCGTTTCATCAATCGGGCCAGCGACCCGCTGACGCCGGCCGAGAAGCAGGAGCTGGCGCGGGCTTTTACCTCCGACAATGCCCTGAACCTGAACGCCGACGTCACCACGTTCGGCCTGTCGATAGCCTTGCCGTCGGTGGGCACGCTTGCCATCAGCAATCAGCAGCGCGTGCTGAGCCACATCGGTTTGAACAAGAACGCCGCCGAAATCTTGTTCCTAGGCCGCGACGCGCCCATTTACCGCAACTACGACCCGCGAACGTCGCCGCTGGTGTCGGAGGCGCTGGACGGGACGGATATGCAGATGTCGTGGCTCAACGAGTTCAATTTCGCCTATGCCAACCGCATCATCGACAACGAAGTACTGCAAATTACAGGCGGCGTGGGCTACCGCTACATTGAGGGGGTAGGCATCACCGATTTGCGCATCCGCTCGGGCAGGATAGAGGCGTACAGCGCCATGTCACCGCTGTTTGATATCAATTACGGTGAACTGACCCGCAATCCGCAATTTAACCTCCGCAACGGCGGTACGGGGCTGCGTCCCGTAGGCAAGGGGCACGGCGTAGACATCGGCGCGGCCATGGAAATCGGCAAAGCCATCCGGGTAGGCCTTTCCGTGACGGACATCGGCAGCATGAAGTGGGAGGGCAACCTGCTTACGGCCAATGACCAGAAACTGAAGCGCCTGCAATCAACGGGTATCAACTCGTACGACTTCTTCAAGGAAGCTGCTGAATTGATGACGGCCGGCACCGATAGCCTTTTTCAGTACCAGCCCAGCGCCGAACGTAAGGCCAATCTGCCAACCAAAGTGCGCGGCGGTTTTGGCATTCGGTTAAGCGAGTATTTCGAAGCCGGTCTGGATGTAACGGTGCCGCTAAACAACGTAGCCGGCAACCTGCCCGCACCCTTCGTTGGGGCCGGCATTGATTTCAAGCCCGTGAGCTGGCTCCGCCTTAGCAGCGGCGTGACGGCCGGCGCCGGTTACAGCGTGAGCCTGCCGCTGGGCGTGACGCTAGCCACCAAGCACTACGAAGCCGGCATCAGCACCCGCGACGTGGTGGGGCTGCTCACCTCCGAAAATCCCTACGTGTCGGTAGCGGCCGGCTTCCTGCGCTTCAAGTTTGGGGAGCAGAAATGAGGTAGCGGGTAATGAGGTGACAGGTAATAAGTGACACTAACCAGGTGTTAGGTAAAATGCGAAATGGCCCGCTGAGCTAACTCAGCGGGCCATTTCGCTTTCAGTTCTATCAGACAAATACCACGTAGCAACCTGTCACCTCATCACCCGTTACTTCACTAAAAAATAGCTCTGGATGAAGTTTGGAAGGCCAAGCTTGCCGCGGCGGCCGCCGAGCTTGATACCGTCATCTACGTATTTGCAGGCCGTGCCGGCGGCGTTGGGGTTTTCGATGACGCCAAGGTGTAGGTTGTCTTCGCGAGCTACGTAAATGCGGCCGTCGGGTCCGAGCTGTAGCGAGCCAATTTTGCGGTTGGCGGAGTTGCCGATGGAGGTTTTGGTGCCACTGCGCAGGTTCACCTGCCACACCTGAGCGTTGCCGCCGCCGTTGCCATTGGCGGTGGCGTACACTTTGGAGCCATCGGGCGAGAATTCCACGCCGTAAGCTTCCTCAAAAGGTCCGTACGATTTGGGGTTACGCACCAGGCCGGTGGCGTTGTCGAAATCAAACACCTCTACTTTGTTGGCTTCGCGCCAGATGGCTACGGCCAGCTTACTGCCGTCGGGCGAAAACTTCATGCAGCCGATGGCGTTGCGGCCTGGGCCAGAGTGCGAACTGCCCACGTTGCTCAGGATCGGTTTGGTTTGCACGCCGTTAGGCGTCACCAGATAGCTCACAAAGGCGTTTGAATTCCAGCGGTGGCCCACCACCCACACGTCGCGGCCGTTGCGGTGGCGCACGGCGGTGAGCTTCTCGGCTACCGGCGAGATGAGTAGCATGTTGCTGCGCCGCACTTCGCCCAGGCCGTCTTCGGTGGCCATGTCCACCACCGAGTAACGCATGCCTACGGAACTGCCCTCGGCAGCCGTGGTAAAGATGTAGAACACGTTACCGCTGCCGGGGTCGGGCACAATGAGGGCGCTTTGCGAGCTGGACTTGCTGCCGGGCAGGTTTTTGCCGTTGAGCATGGGCTGGTGCTGCCGGTTCCAGACGGTCACGCCATTGGTATAAAACAGGAGCTGGCCGCGCGAAGTGGTAGCTACCGAAGTGCCTTCGTAAGTGGCCAGTTTGCCATCAAGCAGTGGCACGGGCGCGCCTTGGCGAAAATCGAGGCCGGCTTCCTGGCCGAAATACCAGATGGAGGCTTGTTGCTGGGCTTGGGCATGCATGCCAATCAGCATGCTGCCGAGCAGAAACAGGAAACGAGTGAGCATAAGCGAAGGTAGTGGCCGCGGGTGAGGCAAGCAGAAGCGGCCATCAGAAGGGTAAAACGCAAGACCGTGCCAAAGTAAGGTATGGCCGAGCTGCTGTGCGCTCTAACGGGGTAGGTCCAAGTAAGGATGCAGGCGCAGCATTTGCCCGATGGAAGCTATAGGTATCGGGCAGGCACGTAGAGCCGCGCTTGGCGTCATATGGACCATTCGCCAGCTTGCAAACGGGGCAGCAGACCGCGCACGATGCGGTAGCTGAGTCCCCACAGCCGGTGCTCCCCAATGCGGATAAAGGAGATGGGCACGGGGCGCGGCCAGCCCTCCAATTGCCATTCTTCAGTGAAGTGCCGCGTGGGGTCGGCCAAATCGGCCACGCGTACTTCCAGCACTTCTTCCACTTCGCGCTCCAGCCAGCGCCACGCAGCCGGGCGCCGGATGCGGCCCAGGTACGGCGCTACTCGGTAGCCAGTGGTGATGGTGCTGATAACCGGCAGCTCAGCCAAAATGTCGATTTCCTGCGGCGCCAGATGCACTTCTTCTTCGGCTTCGCGCAGGGCAGTATGCAGCAGCGACGTGTCGGTGGGGTCGCGCTTGCCGCCAGGAAAAGCTAACTGTCCGCCGTGGACGCCGAAGTTGCTGCGGCGTACCAACGCCAGGCGCAGCTCGCCGGCATCGTCGCGGTACACTGGTACCAGTACGGCCGCATCGCGGAGCGGAGTGATGACAGCTTCGTCAGCCATGCACAATGATTTCGGTGAGGAAATTATGTCAGATGCGTTCCAGACCGGCTACGGTGCGCTCGTTTTCTACGTTGCCGGTGTTTAGTGTACTGGCCGGCTCAAACAGCATAAGTAGTACTTCCTCGTCGGCTACGGGGCGGTGCTCCACGCCGCGCGGCACCACCAGGAACTCGCCCGCTTCGATGAGGACCGCCTCCTGCTCGCGCAGCTCCATGCGCAACGTGCCTTTCACTACGAAGAACAATTCGTCCTCGTGCTCATGGTGATGCCACACGAAAGGGCCCTGCAAGCGGGCCAGCTTCACGTGTTGCCCGTTTAGCTCGCCCACGATTTTGGGCTGCCACTGCTCCGCGAACAGGCCGAATTTCTCTTCCAGATTTACTTTTTGCAGCGTCATATCAGGTCCAGGATTGTAGTTCGATGATGTTGCCCTCGGGGTCAGTGACATACACCCAGGTTACCTGAGCGCCGGTGGCAGTTTGCAGCGTCACTACATCACCGAGGCGGTTGCCGCCTTCGGCCAGCACCACGTCGCGGGCGGCCGCTACATCGGGCACCTCGAAGGCAATATGGCCGAAGCCGGGGCGGTTGGCGGCGGTGCGGGCGCGGTTGGCCAGCGGGTCGTACTCGAAGATTTCCAGCGTGGGGCCATCGTCGCCGTGGCCGGGCAGGCGCAGGTGTACGCCCTGCAGACTGGCGCCCGGCACGCCGGTTCCGGCCTCCAGCAATGGACCCCGGAAGTGGCGCTGCGGCGGCACAGGCACGCAGCCGAATACGCGTTGGTAGAAGTCCGCCAGCCGTTCCCAATCCTCGGCAATAAGATTGGTGTGGGCGTAGCGGGCGGAGAGTAAAGGCTTATGCATAAGTTTGCGGCTACCGATGTATGGTCCTTTTTCTACTGGTGAACGAATGGCTGAACTTCCCATTGCCCACGGTCCCGATCCGGCTGCAATCTATCCGATGCCTGGTCAGCAGCGGCTGGTATTCCTGAAAAATATCATCGACGACCCGCGAATCGAAGTAGGCGAGTACACTTACTACGACGATTTTGACGATCCGCGCAACTTCCTGCGTAATGTGCTCTACCACTTTCCCTTCAGCCAGGACCGGCTACGCATCGGGCGCTTTTGCATGATAGCCTCGGGGGTAAAGTTTGTGATGAACGGCGGCAACCACCGCACCGATTTGCTTAGCACTTACCCGTTTCCGGTCTTCGGCAACGGCTGGGAAACCGCTTTCGACGCCGACAGCTGGCCCAACAAAGGCGACCTGACCATCGGCCACGATGTATGGATCGGCTACGAAGCGCTGCTGATGCCCGGCGTGACCGTGGGCAACGGCGCCATCATCGCCACCCGCAGCGTGGTGACCAAGGACGTGCCGCCCTTCGCCGTGGTGGCCGGCAACCCCGCCACCGTCGTGCGCATGCGCTTCGATGAGGCCACCATCGCCCGCTTGGAGCAAGTAGCCTGGTGGGACTGGGATGCAGCCAAAATCACCCGCAACCTCGCCGCCATCTGCTCCCGCGACCTGGAGGCTTTGGAGCGGGCGGAGTAAAAGCGGTCTTGTGTTAGCGCACCACGTAGCTGCCTGTCGGCTCGATGCTTACTTCGGGCAGCGTGTGGTGCTGCTCGAAGTAGCGGTAGGCAGGGGCCAGGTTTTGCCAGAAAGCGTAGTAGCGCTCCGTGTGGCGAGCTTGTAAGGCAGCTTCGGTCAGCTCAAACGGGAAGATGTGAACTAACATTTGCTGCTGACCAGCGGCGCGGGCTTCCACGGCCAGTACGTACAGCTCCTCCATTAGCGCATCGGTAATGGGCAAGCAGCCGATGGTAACGTCGGAACCGTGGATGAAGATGTCGCCGCCGGGGTTGGGTTCGCCCCAGGCCAGATCGGCAGCGTTGGGGTAATCGAGGCCCAGCGAAAGGTGGTAAAGGCTGTTGGGGTTGAACCGGTCGATCTGGTAGCAGCCTTCCGGCACCTGCCCATCACCCGAGCGGCGCTTCGGGCCCAGCGTACCAGAGGTGCCGGCAATGGGGTAGGAGCGGAACAGGCGAAATTGGCCCTGGCCTTGGTTGCGCGCCCACACTTCCAGCCGGCGGCCTATTTTGAAGGCGCGCAGAAACAGCTCCAACTCATCGGGCCGAATGCCTTGGCGGCGCAAATCGGCTTGCAGCCCGGCCCAGCGGTTGGCGTAAGCGGTGCGCACGCGCGGGAAGCAATGTTGCTCAGCCCGAAAGTCAGGTTCGGAAGCCCGAAAAGCGAAAACGGGCAGGAGCAATAAGAAAATCAGGACGCGCATACAGGACAGCATCAGCAGCTAATGCCGCCATAACGCTGCTGCGAAGCTCGGCATTATGCGAGCATCTTCATATAGATGTTCTATGGTTGTTTTCTGATGCGCTCTTGGGCGTCAGTGCGGCACCTACACTAGGAACTGGACCGTCGTCGGTGTGCTACGACGGCAGCGTTTTCCAGGTGTGTTCGGTGACGGCGTCGGTTTTGGTCGAGATAAACCTGTCGTACAGCTCCTGCGCCGGCCCGTGCACCAATACCGGTGCGCCCTCAGAGCGCAGCACCAGCAGCGGCGTTTGGGGGCCGATGCCCAGGCGGCTGCATAAGTGCTCCTGTAGGCCCGGTTCGCCGTCGGGAATGGCGTCCTGCAGTTTGACTACCGTCACGGTCTGGCCGTCTTGCTCAAACTGGGTATACACGCCTGTGGGGCTGGTGGAAAAGGTGCCGGCGGGGCCAACGGGAAACGATGAATCCATGGTCATGAGCTGTAAGTATGGTTTTCTTCTACGCAGGGTGTACGCGAAAGTCACCGCTAGACGGAAGTCTTGGTTGGTACGCCAGATTCAAGATTGGCTCCTTAGCTAGCCGGGGCTGATAAATGCCACGGATGGCCCAAGGAGTAGCGCCCAGGAGGAATCAGCTTTATAGCTACCGAAAAAACGACTCGCCCCCCGTGCCGGGCGGCACGGGGGGCGAGAAGCAAGGAGGCAGTCGGTACGCGAAATCAGCGCTGTGCCGATTGGGTGCTGTTCCAGATGTCGCGCTGCAGCATCCACTGGCCCGCTTTGCGCTTCCACACGCCCATGTACTGACCCTGATCAAGTAGTTGATTGCCGGAGTCGTGGAGGCGGTAGGTGCCCAGCTCCACGGCGGTGTGCTCATTTACCTGCTCTACTTCCACGGCATGCAGCACCACGTGCTTGTTGCCGGCATCCATAAGGCGCTTCCAATAGGTAGCAATGGCTTCAGCGCCCTGCACCGGCTCGCTGCCGGTAGGGAGCAGCATGCCATCGGTGGTGTAGAGGGCGGCCAGGCCAGCTGTGTCGCCCCGGCCGAACAAGGTTTCGAAGCGGGAGTTGGCCTGCTGAATTTCGTCGGTGATGCTCAGGGTTAATGCTTCCATGGGAACGGGAACGGATTGAGGAACAAAAGATAAACTCTGATAAGGTAACGGAATCAGGGACTAATCACCAATCATTGGCCTGAGTCTTTGCCCAAAAGCTGGCCGTGGCCGGGACGCACGTACTACCGACCAAGCGCCACCGGTTTTGTTTATTGTCGTAGTAGTCAGCAAAACATTCGTCAACATTCATCTGATGTCAATGAATTCTTTCTCCTCCGACCGTCCCGAAGATGTGCTGATCGATGCCGCCCGCCGGGGCGACGTGGCCCTGCTGCAAGAGCTCATCGCCACGGGCATCGATATCAACCAGCCTAACGGCCGCGGCTTTACGCCGCTGATCATCGCCGCTTACGATGGGCATCTGGAGGCAACCAAAGTGCTGCTGGATGCCGGCGCCGACCCCAACGCGCAGGATGTCAGCGGTAACTCAGCCCTGATGGGCGTAAGCTTTAAAGGCTACCCCGAAATTGCTCGCCTGCTCATTCAGTACGGCGCCGACCTGAACCAGCGCAACGGCAACGGGGGCACGGCCCTGATGTTTGCCACCTTGTTTGGGCGGCACGACATCGTGCCGGTGCTGCTGGAAGCCGGGGCCGATACCACCATCCGCGACGTACGCGGCCTCTCGGCCCGCGACCTGGCCCTGCAGCAGGGCAACGAGCACGCCCTGCAACTGCTGCCGCAGTAAGCCAACGTCCGTTACCTACCGGCGCGCTGTGGGCCGAGCGGCCTGCAGGCGCACCCGGTACAGGTTGGCCTGTCCGTTCAGTACCTCGGAGCTGCCCCCAGCGGCCGTGGTGCGGGTGCTGGCAAAGTACAGCCATTGCCCGTTGGCCGATAGCGTGGGGGTGAAGTCAAACCGAGCCGAGTTCAGCTCGCCGGGCAGTCGTACCGCTGGGCCCCAGCCGGTTTCGGTACGGGGAGCGGCGTACAGGTCGGCTTCGCCGGAGCCGCCGGGCCGGTCGCTCCAGAACAGCAGCCAGCGTCCGTCAGCGGTTATTTCCAGGTCGCTTTCCGAAGCGGCCGTGTTCAGCATATTGCCCAGGTTTTCGGGTGCGGCAAAGCCCGATGCTTCCAGGCGTGCCCGGTAGCCATCGAGGCCTCCTAGGCCGCTGCGCCGGGCCGAGCTGAAGTACAGGTAGCCCGCGTGAAAAGCCGGTCCAAGCTCCATGCCTTTGCCGTTGAGGGTGGTGCCCAAGTGCTGCGGCTGGCCCCAACTACGGCCGTCCCAGGATACTTGCCACAGGTCCGTGTCGCGGCGCGTAGAGTCGCGGCCGGGCGCGGGGCGGTCGGAGGCAAAGTACAGCGTGCGGCCGTCGGGAGCGAAAGTAGGGTCAGAGTCGGCATAACGCTCATCAGTGAACGATACCGGCTGCGGTACCTGCCATTGCCCGCGCTCCAGCCGGCTTATCATGATGCGGGCCTCCTTGAAGTCGGGTTGGCTGCGCGCAAATACCAGCGTGCGGCCATCCGGCGTCAGGCTGGGGTTGTACTCATTAGCTGCCGTCGACAGCGTGCCTAGGCCCACCAGTTCTGCCGGTCCCGTGGTGAGGGCCGCAAAATCAGGCGCCGACAAACCACGCTCCGCGGTAGCGCTGGGCCGCACACAGCTGGTGTTGGCAAGGCCTAGCAGCAGGAAAGAAAGTAGGGGCATGTGGTAAGCAAGACGAAAGCTGGGCATAAACCGGGGGCAGTTGAATAATTGATTGACGGACCAAGTATGCGGCTTTTCGTTGCAAAACCGACCTCACATGATGATGTGGGCCAGGGGTTGAAAGCCTTTTTTAGGGACTTATTCACCTGGTAATTAATTACATGTAAATCCGTGCTACTTGGCCATCCAGCCGTGGACCACCCGGCTGAGGATGCCGAAGCTGGGAGTAATGGGCTGAACTGTACTTTGTGTTTGCTTCTTAAACTGCTTTGACTTCCGGGCAGGATACCTTCTCGAATAAGTAGCTTGGCTCTGATATTTTGCTGCTTGTTCAAGAAGCCAGAGAATAGAACTTTCAACTCAAGCGGGTCATGAAAAAACTACTCCTTATCTGCGGGGTCCTGATGCTGAGCAAAGCCCAGGCACAGTCGGTTGCAAAGCCTGCCACCAGCACCTCGACTGTGGCCGAAACACCCGTGCAGCTGGTGCAGCGGCAACTAGATGCTTACAATGCCCGCGACGTAGCCAAGTTTGCGGCGACGTACGCCGAGAACGTGGAACTGCTGCAATTTCCGGCTACCGTGCAGCTTACTGGTCGGGATAAGTTGGCAGTCAGTTACGCGCAGTTCTTCGCTTCTGCCCCCAAGCTTCATTGTGAAATTGTGCACCGCTCCGTGTTCGGTAACCGCATCATCGACCACGAGCGCGTAACCGGCTTGCCCGACGGCAAGGTGCTGGAGGCCATGGCCGTTTACGAAGTCGAAAACGGGCTTATCCGGCGGGTAACCTTTATCCGGTAAGCCGCAGTAGGCTGGTTGGCAGCTGCTTTTATCTACTGAGCGCAAAAGCAGGGGTAGGCAATGGGCTCACTACGTACACAAGGGCAGATGGTGAAAACGGCTGGCTCTCAATCAGTCGTCTGACTTTTGCCGCCTTTGTCTTCCACCTTGCTAGTCTGGTACCGGAATCAGTTTCGCTAGCACGTTTGGTTTGCAAACTGGTCAATATCTCTGCCACTGGCCCTGCGTATGGATTATGGCAGCTGCGTAGCGGCACCGGCTGGCAGAAAGGATGTTTCACCGCGTAAAGCAACTGACGAATGGCAACCAAGGTCAAGCTCAAACCCCTCAAGCAACAAACCCTCGTCATCACGGGCGCCAGTAGCGGCATCGGGCTGGTAACGGCCCAAATTGCGGCCGCTAAAGGTGCCCAGCTGGTGCTGGCTGCTCGCAACGAAGCTCAGCTGCACCAGATCGAGCAGCAACTGCGCAGCCAGGGCGCCCGCGTGGTGGCCGTGGCCGCCGACGTAGCCAACCAGGACGACATCGAACGCATCGCCGAAACTGCCTTTGCGCATTTTGGCGGATTCGATACGTGGGTAAACGATGCGGGCGTATCCATCTGGGGGCGCCTGGAAGAGGGAACCGACGAAGACCACCGGCGCCTGTTCGATGTGAATTATTGGGGCATGGTGTACGGCTCGCTCACCGCCGTGCGCCACCTCAAAAACCGCGGCGGTGCCCTGATCAACGTGGGTAGCGTGGCTTCCGACGTGGCCCTTCCGCTGCAGGGCATGTACAGCGCCAGCAAGCACGCCCTCAAAGGATTTACCGATGCCCTGCGCATGGAGCTGGAAGAGGAAGGAGCGCCTATATCGGTCACGCTCATCAAGCCGGCGGCCATCAACACTCCCTTTCCGCAGCACGCCCGCAATTACATGGACAAAGAGCCCAAACTGCCCCCGCCCGTGTACGAGCCCGAGGAAGTAGCCAAAGCCATTCTGCACGCTGCCACGCACCCCGAGCGTGATGTTTATATCGGAGGGGGTGGCAAGATGATGAGCTCCTTCAACAAGCATGCCCCGCGCATGATGGATAAGATCAGCGAAAACATCATGGTGAAGGAGCAGAAGCGCGACGAGCGGCCGCGTAATCCCCAAGGCTCCTTGCACCAGCCTGGCCGCGATGGGCAGGTGCACGGCGACCATCCCGGCTACGTCATGAAAACCAGCCTGTACACCCGGGCCAACCGCTCCCCGATGCTGACGGCTACGCTCATGGCCGCCGCCACCGCTGCTGCTACCTGGTGGCTCACCGGCAAGCGCAAGCCCAACACCACGCAGCCCCGGGCCGGCGCCTCCATCGCCAATCTGCAGGGCGAGCGGGGTGTGGTGCACATCCACGACCACGGCGTGACCGAGCGCTACCAGGAGCCCGTGTCGCTGCCGCCACCCACGCCGCTTACCCCCGACGTGACTCCTTAGTCTAAAGTTTAAGCGCCCGCGCCTTTCTTCCCGAACGGCGCGGGCGCTTGCTTTAAGGGCCTGCTCTCCGATGGCAATACTATGTAGCAGGTGGCCCGCCGAACCGGGCAAAGCGGTGCGTAAATGCCAGGCTACGTGCTAGCACGGATTTGCGAGGCCGGATGCGGTGCCGGCTCCGAAGTAAGATACCTTTGACGTCAACTCTGGGTTTTCTTACTTCTACCACATGCGTATTTCTACTTCATTACGAGCTGTATTACCAGCTTTGGGTCTGGCAGCTACATTGGGCCTGAGTGCCTCACCAGTTCAGGCACAGGTGGCACCTCCTGCCTGGTCATCGGTACTGCGACTGAGCAATGCTACCCCGTCCAACTCGTCGAGCATCACGCAAAAAGTAGTGATGGCGGCCGATGGCAGCCAGGTTGTTTACGGTCGGTTCGAAGGCAGCATTCAAATCGGCGGAACCACCATCACGGAAGGACCGAGCGACGTCAATCTTTACCTAGCCAAACTGAACCCCAATGGCTCCTTGGCCTGGGTGCGACATGTGGAAATAAGCGAAGACGAGTTCGATGCTGCACTGGCTGTAGATGCCACTGGCAACGTGTATTTCGCCGGTTATTTCAGCGGCGGCCTCACCATGGGCTCCGTAACGCTCACGACCTCAGCATTTGACGAAGATGCCTTCATCCTGAAGCTTGACCCGCAAGGCCAGCTCCTGTGGTCGAAAATGGGCCAAGTAACGGGTGGTAGTGCTTACCTGACCGGAATAGCTACTGACGGCGCTGGCAACGTGTACGTAGCGGGCGACTTCAATGGAATGCTCAGCTTTGGTAGTGCAAGCAATCAGCTGACGGCCTCCAGCAACGACATTTTTCTGTGCAAGCTCTCGTCGGCGGGCACCCCTATCTGGGCAAGGCGGGCGGGTGGCCCTGCAAGCGACTACTGCAATGCCTTGACAGCCGATGCCGCCGGCAACACCTACCTGACTGGTAACATCAGCGAGTCCTCCCAGTTTGGCACCATCGCCCTGAATACCACCACTACCGATCAGGACCTGTTCGTGGCCAAATACGATCCGCAGGGCAGCGCGCTGTGGGCCCAACGGGCCGGCGGCACCAACCCTGATGGTGGCCAATCCATAGCCGTGGACGCATCTGGCAGTGTAGTAGTAGCCGGTTTCGCCGATGAGGTACAAGTCGGCTCGTTTTCTTACGAAAGCGCCGGTTTCCTGGCCCGTTACAATGCCCAAGGCACGCCGCTTTGGTCGCGGCGAATTGCTGGCAGCGTAGGCAATGAGTACAACATCCCTGGCGTGGCCTACGATGGCCGGGGCGGCATCTACATAGTGAGCTTTTGGGAAGGTACGCTCACGCTGGGCGCTACCACGCTCACGGCCAACCAGGAACGTCCTTACGTGGCCCGCTTCGATGGGCAGGGCAACGCACTGTGGGCCACCAGCCCCACTTTTGCCGCCAGCTCCGATGAAGGCATTTTCCTCGACGTGACCACCGATGCTGCAGGCAATGCTTACTTGGCCGGAGCAGTGATGGGCGACGTGACTTTTGGCTCGGTCACTAGCCCCAATACTGGCGTCAACGGCATCGTGGCCAAGTTGACTGCGGGTGGCACCGTTACCGGTGCCCGCGCCAAAGCAGCCGATTTTGCCCTGAGCGCTTATCCTAATCCGGCTTCCGGCCGCACCACGCTGGTGCTGCCTTCCGGCGGTGGGCAGCTGACAATAACCGACGCGCTGGGCCGGGTGGTACGGGAACAAGCCTTGCCTAATACCACACTTGGCCAGTATGAAGTGTCGCTGGCGGGGCTAACCCCGGGCGTGTACCAGCTACGGGCTACGCTCGGCAATGGGCAGATAGCCACCACGCGTCTGTCGGTGCGCTAGGCACCAACGCCGATTTTAAACCAAAAAAGCCGGGCTGTTTGCCTGGCTTTTTTGGTTTAAAATCGATTCTGCCGACGACCGAAACGGGATAAGGAAAATCGGGTACTACCCGATGCTGGCCGTATTTACCTGCGTAGCCTCCAGCACCGGCAGCGGCAGCTGCGTCCGGAGTAGCAGCGCCGCCAACTGCCCCGGCAGGTCCGTGATAGTAAGGGGCTGCGTGGGGCGAGCCACCAAGTGATATTGCGTGTCCCGATGCTCGTTGAGTCGGGTTTTGTCGAAGGCAAACAACCCCCGGCGGGCATAGCGCACAAAGCCCTCGGCGCTGCGCCCACTGCGCCCGGCGTTGGGTTCCACTTGTACCAGCGCCGCCGAGGGTGTTTCGGGCAGCGTCAGGAAGTACTGGTGCAGCTGTAGCAGCGCTTCCTCCGATGCGGCTACCGACTCAGGCAACACGCCGCCCCCGGAGGAAAAATAGACGACGTGCCCGTCGCTATCCACGGCAAACCAGTCGATGTCGGAGTCTTCCTGTTCAGTTTCGTCGATGCGCATGAAGCAAAGGGTCGTTTGGTAGAAGCTACTTCAAAGCTATTCGGTTCTGGGCGGATGTAGTTGGGCTGCCGGCCTTCAAGGAAAACCATGTGGGTTTGTCGATGAAGGGGAAGTTTGGCATGTCTCCACGCTCAGACCCGCGTTCCACGAAACCACGCATGCTGTTCAGTCGGTTTCTTGCTCTTTCTTCTTATTTCTACTTAACCTCTTATGCGGCGGTTCCAGTTAAGGGCCATGCCCACCTGCCCAATGCCGCCGCGGTTGCTATAGCAGCAGCAGAGTAAAGCCACTTCGTAGGCTGCTTATTTATCTATCCGTCAGCTGAAATGCTTTGCGCAGCACAAGGGCAGCTATGCTTGCTGCCACGAGTGCCTCGCCTGCCAGCACCAAGTTGCGCGAAAGTGGAACCGTACCCCCAAAGATGTTAATCATCAGTATTAATAACTGGTGCCCAGCCATCATAATTGGCAACAGGCCGAGAAGCAAGAGCAAGTAGCCATAAAAACAGCGCGGCAGTCGAAAGGCAGCAGTCATGTATGTTTTGGGTTAGGCTTGACGGAATGGAAAAGTAAACATAAATGGGACGCGTTTGCATCTCAGCAAAGTCTAGGCTCAGACCACTCGCCTTGCGCTGTAGGTGATGGGAGAGGCAGCAGGGTAGGAACCCAACCAGCCCTTTTTAGCGGCCCAGTGGTGTTTCCTGTTGTGTTGCCAACCGCGCATTGTTCCGTCTAGCGAGAGCTACAACCTTCTGCTGGACAGAACGACTTAGAAAGCAGAAAGAGGCTAAATTATTGGGGCAGGCATGATGGCAAGGCCGCTTTGTGGCGAATCAGTACCCTTCAAATCCAGGCTTGATTGCAGACTCCGGCTACTTAGGGCACATGAAAATGCTATTGTCTGCCACCTCGACGGGTAATAGGTTTAGCTCCTGTAACTGCGCCACCACAAGTACAAAAGCTGATCGAGGGCGAGAAAAAACTTATCCATTGCTGCTATGAGTACAACAGCCCAAGCGTCCCTTGTACCTACGAAGCCCGCCAACGCACTCATTACCATTATTCGTTTGTTCACCGGGTTACTGCTGCTTGGTACGGGGCTCAGCGGCTTGAGTGTGGTCCTGGGCCTTAAGTCGCTGGTCTCGGTGGTGCCCGTCGATTTTATGCACCTGATGATAGACTCTGGCTTCCTGGCCCCGGCCAAAATCATCGAAACGGTAGCTGGTCTGCTATTGCTCTTCAACCGTTATCCGAGGCTGGCAGTGGTACTCGAGGCGCCCGTTGCCTTCAACGTCTTCCTGTTTCACCTCTGCTTCGACCGCGCCAATCTGTGGATGGGCGTTGTAATGCTGGGCCTCGTGGCAGTAGTAGCCTGGCCGCACCGGCGGTTCTTTGGGACATGGTCACGGCAATTACTTGCACGCTAGCCCTGGCTTTTTCGATAAAGAACTGGCCCGTGCGGCTGCTCAAGCAACCGGAAAGTGGGGAGAAAAGAAGCGGACCGGTGCGTAAAATAGGGGTGGGGAGGTGCATAGAGCTAGCAGGCGTGCTGTTTCGGCTTCGCTCGACAGGACGTTCAGGAAAAGCACCCGAAAAACCCCAAGGCCTCGGTCGATGCGCAGCCGGCACGAAAGGCCCGGGCCCTGTATAGAGCATTCTGCTGGTGAAGGTTTCGTGGGAGAGGTGTGCAAGCGGTTATCTACCCGTTGCCGCAGCCGTTTTCAGTTCGATAGCCGCCAGGCCACTTACAAGAATCAGCTCACTGATGAAGTAGAGTAGGCCCATCATAGTAAGCTGTTGGCGCCAATAAAACAGCAACCCCATGGTGAGGCCGCAGTACGCCAGGTTTAGCCCGGCAATTACCCGCATAAAAACCCTCCAGTTGGCAGGGGTGAACAAGGCACAAGCAAGCGAATAGATAAAAAACAGGAACGCTACGAAGGACAGAAAGTACAGCGGCTTTCGAGGCATTCCGAAAATGTGGTCAAACTGCACGAGGACGACGCCTAACAGCAAAGCCGACAGCAAGCCACCCAAGCCATCTAGCAAGAAGAGCTTTTTTGGTGTGAAGGAAGGCTGCATTTGCTGAAACAGCATGGATTGGTTGGCTAAGGTATGGGAAGTAACGCCCCGCGCCGCCATGGCTACTTGAGCGACCAGAGTGGTATAAGGGAAAATGGGCTTGGAGCTATGCGCTCTGGTTACATAGGATAACCCAGCCTTTGCAAGTAAGTGTTGCGGCGTTCCGTGGCTTGTTTGCCAAAGCGCGGGTCAAACCAGATAAAGTGACCAGCGTTGGGCAAGGTCTCTAGGTCGATGCGGTTGCCAGCGGCAGTGGCAGCTTGGCAGAAGGCCTCAGCGGTGGCAAAAGGCACGTTGCCGTCGTGGGTGCCGTGCAGCAGCAGCATGGGCGGCAAGCCGGGACGGATCAGGTGCACGGGCGAGATGCTGCGGATCTGCGCTTTATCAGCCAAATCTTTACTGATCCAGGCGTTGCCTGGGGTAGTGAGGTCGTACACGCCGGCATTGGCCACTATTGCGTTGGGGCGTGGGCTCCAGCGCAGGTCATCTGTGGATTCGTCGTGACCGGTGGCGAGGGCGGTAGCCACGGCCAGGTGCCCGCCTGCCGAGTTGCCCGTGGCCACAATGCGTGCTGTGTCAAGGCCCAGCTCTGCGGCGTGTTGGCGCAGCCAGCGCATAGCCGAGCGAGCATCGCGCACGGCGGCAAAGGGGAGGGTGTTATGCCGGTCCATTGTACGGTATTCCACGGCGCAAGCCACCCAGCCACGCTTGGCAAAGTCTTCGCAGGCTCCGAAAAACCAGTCCGGCTTGCCTTCCGACCAGCTGCCGCCGTGGAAGAACACGATGGCCGGCCGCGACTGCCTGGTGCCGGCCGGCGCCGCCCCAAAGAGGTGCAGATCCAGCGCCTGCGTCCCCACGGTCTTGTAGGTGCGCGTCAGGTGCCCGCGCCGGCCGGCCAGTTCTTGCTCGTACAGCCTATTGATCTTGCCCCGGTAGGCCGTGTCCTGACAGCTGGCGTTGAAGCTGCTGACCAAGTCAGCCGTGTTCTTCACGCCGTGGTTGTCGAGGTGGGCGTACAGGTATTCCTGTTGCCAGTACTCGCGGCACTGTTGGTTGCGGACGAGCCGCGGCAGCAACTGCCAAGTAGCTTGCAGCCACTGATTGTCGTGGTGGGCATAGGCAGGCTTGCGCAGCTCCTGCTTCACCTGCAGCCGCAGGTAAGCCCGGAAGTACTGTTTGAAGTCGTCGTTGGTGAGCAGCTCCGGCTTGTCAAAGTCGGCCAGGTTGCGGCGCAGGCGCCGCGTGACGGCCGCCGGCAAAGGTGCCATCTGGCCGGTGTGAGTGTGGTGGGCGTCGGGGTAATCCAGCAGCAGGCGGTCGAAGTAATAGCGGGTTTCGGTGCGCTGTTCCTCTACAAACCGGGCATCCAACCGCGATGCATGCCGGTTGAGCAAGGCATCAAACACTTGCCGGGCCGAATCCATCCGGGCCACGAAGGCCTCGGGCGCCAAAGCATGCAGCTGGCTATACCGGGGATAGAAATACGCCCCGAAAATCTTGCCTGTGCTTTTCTGCTCCGCTAGGTATTGTTGCTTGGGACCGTTCGCTTCCGCAGCCGATTGGGCCCGTGCTCCGCTCACTACCAATCCTAGCCAAAGAATTACCGCCCATTTGCTCATAGCCGAATGCGGATTGCTGACTGCCAAAATATATTTGGCGGCCAATATAAACGGCTTCGGTAGGAGTGGAGCTGGCTTGAACCCAACGCTGCCTGCGCAAGCGGGCTTTTCCTGTGGGGTAGGGCTGCTTAGGGACAGCCTACCACTACTTATGCGGCGGAAGAATTGGGAGAAACCAAGCTGGCTCGCAACGGCGGCGGGCCGGTCAGAAATTACCATCTGCGGGAAGGAGTTGCTTGGCCCAAAACAGCACAAGCTCGTGCCAGACTGTGCAACTAGCACTGATAAACGTACCGAAGGCCCCTCTACCACGCCTGATCAGGCTTGCGCTTTGCTTCGCCTGCACGTTCGTCAGATGAAGCAGCGCGGTCCTTTTGTGTTATTGTCCATAAGCCTTGGACGGCGGGGTGAGCCTCTTCCTGCTTGAAACGCCGCGCCTACACCAAATGCACCACCAACATTATGTCTTCAGATAAGCTGACCGACTGCTGGCCAGCCCGGGCCCGTCTGGTGTAGGCAGAGCCTTTTACGCCTGCAGTTGTTGCTTCTTCATTAACCACTTAATGGCAGAGTGCTTATTGGAGAAAATAGCAACCTCTATTTGAGAGCCAATCTTACCGCGCAATACGGCCTCGCCGGCTTGCTCTCCAAAAGAACCCGTTCGCGCCACGTGGGCCAGATACCGGATGCCGGCCGCGTGCGCCCGCGGCAGCCATTCTTCTTCCAGCCAAGCCACCGAATCGGCCCAAGGGCCCGAAAATCCAGTGTTGTCATTTAAGCGGTAAGCACAATGCGAAAGCTCGTGCAGCTCCAATCCAGCAACCACGGCGTTTTTCAAATCCTGCTGCGTGGCCGTGCCGTACCATTCGGCTTCTACAATGTTCAACAAGCTTTTGTACTCAATGCGGTAGAACACCCGGCCGAAGACATTCTTCACCTCCCGATACACTGGACTAGTCGCTGTAGGACTCATGTGATATTATAATTCTTTAATAAAAGTAACTGAAACTTTTGGAGTATGTTGACCAGCTGAGGCCAAACGAAGCCGAATAATTAGGGCAACAAGCTGGTTGGAAGTTCTGCTTTGTAACAAGGTGCAGTCGGCGGCCTGGTAAAAGTGCTGCCGACCGTTTCCATGGGGAGAAGCGCTGTAGAATGCGTTTGGCTGCGGGCTATTTCAGGCTTGCAAGGGCTTGGTCGATATCGGCCAGATAAACCTGATCCAGGCTTTCCGTGTACGGGTCGTGCCGGCCATATCCTTGCAAAAAGAGGCTTTTGGCCTGGGTTAGATGGCGCTGCGCCTGAGTGCGGTTTTGCCGGTGGAGGTGTACCAGTCCGAGGTAATAATAGGTGTCGGCTAAAGTTTTGTTTTGCTGCGTTTCGCGCTCCAAATCGCGCAATGCGCCTTCATAATCGCCCAGCCGCAGCTTGGTCACGCCCCGGTGCAGGTAGTCGTACAGCCCCACGCGTTGCAGCTTTTCGTTGGCGGCTATGCATTGATCGAAAAGGGCCAGGGCACCGCGGCTGTCGCCCAGTTCGCGTTGGCAGAGCGCCAGCACGATGCGCAGGTCGTAGTCGCCGTTGTTGCTGCCGCCGGGGTTGCCGCCGCTGAGGGACAGGAGCCGGGTAAGGTCGGCGCGGGCGCCGCGGTAGTCGCGCAGGAACGCGAAGCGGCACCAGCCGCGGTAACCCAGGTGTTGCGCGGGCTGCAGCCGCACGGCCTCATCGATGAGCTTCTTCCAGGTGCCAAAATCACCCCGCTTCAGGTACGGTACCGCCTTTTCGCGATAGGCGGGCGCAAACGTGGGGCAGATGGCCAGCACCTCGTCGAACCGTTGCTGCGAAGCGGCGCTGCCTTGCGGCATGGCCCGCCGCTGGTCTGACTCGTACAGCTCGCAGGCCCGGCGGCAGGGACTGCCCACCGGGTACAGGTTGCAGTTGACGTATTGGGCCCGGAGCCCCGGCCCGAGAGCCAGCAGGATTAAGGTGAGGAATAGGTTCCTCATGGCATCACGTCGACTACTTGCCCATCGGTAATCTTGAACAACAGATAGTAGTAGCTGTCCGGCACTTCCCCCTGAATCATGCCCGGGCGGGTGACGGTGCCCGGCTTCCACCCGCGCAGGGATTGGGTGCGGCTCAGCAGGGCCTGGACCAGGGGCGCCGCAAACTGCGTCGGCTGGTAGGCGGTATCGATTTGCATGACCCGGAACCGGCCCGTCTCGCCGCGGCAGTTGATGAGAAACCGAATGGTGACGTAGCCGTGGTGCGCAGCCGCGCTGTGGGGCAGCTCCGCGCCCTGCAGGAAAAAGCGCCGCAACGCCTGCGTGCCGCCGGTGTAGGTTGTGCCCGTGTGGTAATACTGCACTCCCTCCCGCAAGTCGCACGGCTTGAAGCCGGGGTGGTCCATAGCCGGGTCGTAGGTTATGTCCCCACGTTGCCCTGTGGCGCCTTCGGGCTGGCTGATTGGGCGGCGGGTAGTACAAGTTTGCCAGACGAGGACTGCCAGTAAAGCAGCCCGATGAGTGCTGAGGCGAGCAGCCCAACTCCTAAAAACAGATACCGTTTTGTCATCAATCGATAGAACAGTCCAGCGAAAGGCCGGGGCCGAACACCGCCAAAAAAGCTGGCCGCTGGGAGGGAGGCGTTTCAATACATAACTGCTGTGCCAAGTGCATTATTGCAAGACAAGTGGCCGTCGCGCCTGCCCAGGCTGAAGCTGGCGCTTGATGCCCGTACCTGCCAGCCGATAGCCTCGTAAAAGCAACATGCAGCAGACTGGCCTGTTGTCAGGAGAAAGTTATGTGTGTGCCTAACAAGTAAATGGCGTTCAATTCGTTACTGAATTGTTTAGACGCTCCTGCCCAATAGTGCGTAGGGCTAATAAGACCCGTGGACAGCGCTTTTTTTTAGTGCAGCTGACCATCGGTTTCAAAATAACTGGGGCGGCGAGTGTTGTATCTCCTGCACACGGTCTGCTTGCCTGTTCACTTCACCGCTTTCTATGCCTGCAGTGTTCTACATCTCCGCTTCCACCAGTACCGCCATTGCAAGCTCACCCCAGCGGGGCCGCCCGGCCAGCGCTGGCGGTAGATGCTTTGCCCAGCGGATGCGTACGGCGGCCCGTTGGTGGCTGCTTTTGCTGCTTTGGGTGCTGCGCGGCGCGGCCACCGGAGTCCTTGCGCAAGGTACACCGCCCCCGGAGTGCAGCCAGGATGAGAAGTACATCAACAACTGGTACTTCGGCCACAAAGCGGGCCTGGACTTCAACCAGGCCACGGACTCCATTCCGCCCACGGTGCTGACCGACGGGCAGATGGTGGCGCCCGCCGGCTCGGCCGTGATGTCGGACGGTACGGGCAACCTGCTCTTCTACAGCAACGGTGACACCGTCTGGAGCCGCAATCACAGTATCATGCTCAACGGCACCGGAATGGGCGGCAACCGCCTCACCACCGACGGGCCCTTGGCCATTCGGCGGCCGGGGATAGTGGCGCCGGGCGCCCCCGTGCGCTATTTCATTTTTACCCAGGATGCCGCGGGCGGCCCCAAAGGCCTGAGCTATTCGGAAATCGTGATTCCCCCCGGCGGGCAGGGCGAGGTGGTGGCCGCTACCAAAAACACCTTGCTCACCCGCGGTACGGCCGAAAAGATGACGGGCGTGTTTCACAAGAACGGGTGCGACATCTGGATTATCGTGCACGGCTGGGGCAATGCTACCACCGGCACCGAAAACCGCGGCGACGCCTTCCTGGCTTACCGCGTGACGCCCGCTGGCGTGCAACCCGCGCCCATTATTTCGAGCGTGGGCTCCGTGCACTCACCGAGCGCCGCCGCCCAGGGCTACCGCGGCCAGATGAAAGTGACCCCCGACGGCGAGCAGTTGGCCGTGGCCCGCTTCAGCGAAACCCCCGGTGGTACCAGCAGCAGCGTCGAGCTATTTGACTTCGATGCCGAAACCGGCGTGGTAAGCAACCCCCGCATCATCGACAGCGGCGAAGGCGGCTACTACGGGGTGGAGTTTTCGCCCGGCCGCAGCCGGCTTTATGCCACCGTGCTCGATCCGCCCCAACTGCTGCAGTATGACCTGACAGCTACCAACATTCCGGCCAGCAAGCAGGCCATTCCGCTTGGCCGGAACGCTACCGCGCGGCTGGGCTCGATGCAGGCCGGCCCCGACGGGAAAATTTACGTAGCCCGCGAAAACCAGCCCACCCTGGGCTTCATTGCTTACCCCGATTCGCTGGGAGCTTCCGTGGGCTACGCTTCCGATAGCCTGCAGCTGGGCGGGCGACGCAGCGGCCTGGGCCTGCCCAACTTCAACCAAAGCTCCCTGCTCCGGGTTGGCATAGGAGCGCAGATCACCGCCTGCCGGCAAATCTCTTTCCAGTCCAGCTTTGCCGTCCAGACCCCCGATCTGGTGTATTCCTGGACTTTCGGCGACGGCACCACCTCGTCGCAGCAAAACCCGGTGCACACCTACGCGGCCCCCGGCGACTACACCGTTACGCTGCGCATCACCAATGACTGCTTTTGCCGCGAAACCCAGGGCATCATTCGGGTGCCCGACGTGCCTGTGCCCGGCAGCATCGGGGCCCCCCAAACGCTGTGCGCCGGCACGGCGCCGGCTTTGCTCACCAGTACCGCCGCCGCTTCCGGCGACCCCAGCCTGCCGCTGGTGTACCAGTGGGAATCTTCGACCGACAACGTCACCTTCACGGCCATTGGCGGGGCTACCGGCCCCACGTACCAGCCGGCGGCGGCGCTGCCTGCCGGCACTACGTACTTCCGCCGCCGCGCCCAGTTATTGCTGCCCGATCAGTCGGGTCCTTACTGCACGCCCACCTTTACCGCCTCGGTAGCCATTACGGTGCTGCCGGTGCTTAGCGCGGGCACCATTGCCGCCGACCAGACCGTGTGCGCGGGCGGCCCCGTGGCGCCCCTGACGAGCACGGCCTCCGCTGCGGGCGGCAGTGGCACCTTCGCCTACCAGTGGGAGTCTTCTACCGACAACACAACCTGGACGGCTATTGGGGGCGCTACGGCCGAAATCTACACGCCGGGCCCGCTCACCACTACTACTTCCTTCCGGCGTCGGGTAACCTCTGGGCCCTGCGCCGCGGTGTCCGGCCCGGTTATCATTACTGTAGTACCCGCCCTGGCGGCGGGCACCATCGCTGCCGACCAAACCGTGTGCGCCGGTGGCACACCGGCTCTCCTTACCAGTGCCACTCCCGCCGGGGGCGGTACGGGTACCATTGCCTATCAATGGGAATCGTCCGTTGACAACGCGACCTGGACGGCCATTGGCGGAGCTACGAGCGAAACCTTCGCGCCCGGCCCGCTCACGGCTACCACCTCCTTCCGCCGCCGTGCCAGCACCGGCGCCGCTTGCGCGCCGGCCTTGTCCAATGTGGTTACCATCACGGTGCTGCCGGTGCTCACGGCCGGTATCATCGCCGCCGACCAAACGATCTGCCCGGGCGCTACGCCGGCCCCGTTTACTAGCGCCGCCCCCGCCACCGGCGGCACCGGCAGCTTCGCCTACCAGTGGGAATCGTCGCCGAACAACGCGGCCTGGACGGATATACCAGGCGCTACGACCGAAACCTTCGCGCCGGGTCCGCTCACAAGTACTACCTTCTTCCGGCGCCGGGTAACGTCCGGCGCCTGCGGACCGGAGTTTTCATCCTCCGTCACCATCACGGTACTGCCCGCCCTGACGGCTGGTGCCATTGCCGCCGACCAGACCATCTGCGCGGGCAGCACACCCGCCCCGCTCACCAGCACGGCGGCGCCCACCGGCGGCACCGGCACGTTTGCCTACCAGTGGGAATCCTCGCCTGACAATATCACCTGGGCAGCCATTGGCGGGGCTACGAGTCCCACTCTCGCGCCCGGCCCGCTCACGGCCACCACGTTCTTCCGCCGCCGGGTGACGTCGGGTGACTGCGTACCGCAGTTTTCGCCCCCGGTCACTATCACGGTGCTGCCGGCCCCTACGGCGGGAACCATCGCTGCAGATCAAACGCTGTGCTCGGGCGCTACGCCCGCCCTGCTGACCAGCACAGCCCCCGCCACGGGTGGGAACGGTACGGTTGCCTACCAGTGGGAATCGTCGCCTGACAACACCAACTGGAGCGCCATCGGCGGGGCTACCGGCCTCACCTTCGCACCCGGTTCGCTCACGAGCACTACTTTCTTCCGCCGCCTGGCCATTGTCGGGGCTTGCGCGCCGGTGGTGTCCAACGTCGTCACGATTACGGTGCTGCCTCCTCTGACGGCTGGCACCATAGCCGCGGATCAGACCATTTGCGCGGGCAGCACACCCGCCCCGCTCACCAGCACGGCGCCCACCGGCGGCACCAGCAGCTTCTCTTACCAGTGGGAATCGTCGCCGAACAACGCGGCTTGGACGGATATACCAGGCGCTACTGGACCCACGTTTGCGCCCGGCGCACTTCCTAGCACTACTTACTTCCGTCGCCGCGTATCGGCCGGTGCTTGCGGGCCGGAGTACTCAAACTCCGTCGTCATCAACGTGCTGCCGCCGCTGACTGCGGGCAGCATCGCGGCCGATCAGGAAATCTGTCCCGGCGTGTTGCCGGCCCCGCTTACCAGCGCGGCGGCCCCGGGTGGCGGCACCGGCGCCTTTGTGTACCAGTGGGAATCTTCGCCTGACAACAGCAGCTGGGCTGCCATCGGCGGGGCCACCGGGCCCAGCTACGCGCCGGGTGCCCTCACGGCCACCACGTACTTCCGGCGCCGGGTAAGCTCCGACACGGGTATTTGCTCCGCAGCGGTATCCAACGTGGTGACGGTGCGCGTACTGCCCGCCGTAACGCCCACCGTGAGCGTGGCACCCCCACCCGTGCAGTGCCCCGGCACGGCGCTAACCTTCACGGCCGTGGCCACCAACGCCGGGGCTGCGCCTACTTTCAACTGGTTTGTGAATAACGTGGCTGTGACTTCTGGCCCCACCTTCACCAGCAGCACGGTGGTTACCGGCGACCAGGTGCGCGTGGAGCTAACGCCCACAGCCGGGCTGTGCAGCACCGGGCCGGCTGTTGCCACCGTTACCGTCACGCGTACTCCCACGCCGGCGCCTGCGCTCAGCATTGCCGTGCAGCCCGGCGAGCCAGTGTGCCTGGGCGCCCCGCTCACCTTCAGCATTGCAAGCGTGACGGAACCCGGCCCGGCCCCCCAGTACCAGTGGCAGGTAAATGGCGCTGATGTACCCGGGGCTACGGGGCCGGTATTCACCAGCACCACGCTGCGTGCCGGCCAGACCGTGACGCTGCGCCTCATCACCGTGAACAGCTGCGACCAGGCAGTTACGGCCGTTTCCAACGCGGTGCCCGTACGCATTCAGCCGCCCGTCGACGTGGACGCCGGCCCCGATAAAGAAATTCTGGCGGGCACCTCGGTGCGGCTGGATGGCCGGGCCGATGGCAACTACCGCGTGCGGTGGACGCCGGCCGCCGGGCTCACCTTCGTGGGTGGTGATTCGCTGCGGCCCATGGCTTCGCCCACCGTCACTACCATCTACACCCTCTCGGCCGGGGCTGGCGGCTGCGCCGACTCCGATGAGGTAAGGGTAACTGTGCGCCCACCCATTCGCATTCCCAACGCCTTCACGCCCAACGGCGACGGCCGCGACGATACCTGGCAGATCGAGTTCATCGAGCAGTTCCCCGACAACACCGTGACCGTTTTCAACCGCTGGGGCAATAAGGTATTTTCAATCAACAACTACAGCCGGTCCAACGAGTGGCGCGGCGACATCAACGGCCAGCCGGCTCCGGTGGGCACTTACTACTACGTCATCGTCACGAAAGGCCCGCTTGGCAGGTCCTACAGCGGTTCGATTACCATTCTGTACTAACCGAAGGTGCTACTGCGCCGGTCCACTACGGGCCGGCGCAGCCTGGCCCGACCTCCTTCTTCTTCGCGTGACCCAGGCCTTTCTTAATATGAAAACACTTATAACCCTCGTGCTGCTTCCGGTGCTGCTGGCCAGCGTGCCCGCCTGGGCGCAGCAGCAGCCCCAGTACAGCCAGTACATGAACAATAACTACATCCTCAATCCTGGCGCAACGGGGGTGGAAGATTACATCGATGTCAAGCTGAGCTACCGCACCCAGTGGACGGGCTTGCAAGGCGCCCCCAAAACCTACTACGCCACGGCCAGCTCCTCGCTGGGCAGGTGGCGCACCACCAACAAGCGTACCCTGCGCGACCTGCGCCGGCCGTTTCACGCCATAGGGGGCATGGTGTACAAGGACGAAACCGGCCCCACCAGCCGCAGCGGGGCCTACGTTTCGTATGCTTACAACCTGGTACTGCGCCCCAACCTGCGGGCCGCCCTCGGCGCCTCGGTAGGCCTGCAGCAGTTTGCGGTAGACGGCACCAAGCTGCAATTCTTCGACCCTACCACCGTGGCGGCCAGCGAAGCCGCGCGGGTGGTCGATGGCTCCATTGGCCTGTGGGTGTACAGCTCCGATTTTTACGTGGGGCTGTCCAGCGCGCAGCTGCTGGCCAATCGGCTGGACTTCGCTTACGGCTCAAACTCGCTGGGCGCGGGCGCGGGCAACCGGCTGGAGCGGCACTACTTCGCCACGGGCGGGGTACGGGTACCGCTCGGCACCGATTGGTCATTGGTGCCCTCGGTGCTGGTGAAAGCCATGAACCCAGCCCCGCTTTCCGTCGACCTCAATGCTAAACTCAAGTATCAGGACCTGCTGTGGGCCGGCGTCTCCTGGCGCGCCACCGATGCGGTGGTGGCACTGGTGGGCCTGAACTACGAGCAGTTCACGGTAGGGTATTCTTACGATGCCGGCTTGTCTGAGCTGGCCGGCTACCACGGCGGTAGCCATGAAGTGCTGGTGGGGCTGCGAATCAAAAAGAAGCGACAGGTGGTGTGTACCAACAGGTTCTGGTAAGGCCTGTCGCGTGGTGGGCTGTACTATGATGCTATGCCCGAAAAGGTGGCTAGCCGTGCTTTTGGAGCACGTATAGGCACAGCTGCTTGCGCAGCACGAAGCCCAGCTTCCGGTACAGGCCGTAGGCGCTGGTGTTGTCTTCGTACACGTGTAAAAACGGAGTGCGGCCGGCCGCCAGAAGCAGCCCCAGCTGATGACGCACCAGTTCGTTGGCGTACCCTTGGCCTAGGTGGGCGGGGTGAGTGCACACGGCGCTGATTTCGGTGTAGGGCGAAGGCTGCAGCCGTTGGCCGGTCATGGCCACCAGTTGCCCGCCCTGGAAAATGCCGTAATAGCTGCCAAAGGCAATGGTGCGCGGCAAGAACGGCCCCGGATTGGTTAGGGCCGTGAGGGTCAGCATGGCGGGCACATCCAACTCCTGCAACGCCACTATACGGCTGCCAGCCACGGCCGGAGCCTCGCCAGCGGGTACACCAGCTGCTGTAGCTCCTTGTGCAGCGTCACCTGCCATTCGGCCGGGATGTCTATGGATTCCGCGGTGAACAGCACCACCGTGGCCGCGGGCGGCGTCAGTGCGTGCAGGCGGGCAAAGGCCCGCGGGGAGTAGTCGGCCAGTCCCGCTAAGGCACCCACGTCGCGCGGAAACACCCGCGCCAGCTCGTCGCCGATGGCCAAGGACTGGTTGCCGGTCAGCAAAGCGTTCCAGATCGGGTTAGCTAATGGGTGCTCCATAGAGGCTGGAAAGCGGATAAAAGCAGGGACAATAGTAAGAAATGGTTCGTAGGGGAAGCAGGAGGGAGTACACAAAGCCGGCCCGCTGGGGTGGCGAGCCGGACGCGGCGCAGCCCCGCCCGAATTGCACGCACGAGCTATAAGCTCGAGCTTGATGAGGGAAGACCTTCTAACCTACAAGGCCATCAAATCAGGTCTAGGACGTTACTTAAATTACTTTTGGAACAGTATGTGGAAATAGCCAGCCAATAACCTATGAAAACACGACTTCTGCTCCTTGTAACATCATGTGCTATAATTACTGTTCTGTGGTGGGTCTTCATGCCTACCACAGAACTTATTTATTATCACGAAAGAACTTGCAATAAAGATGTAACAGTTTTGATTTACTCAGGGTTTACAAATAGAGAGGTTTTATTTATCCCTGGAAAATACGCTTTAAATAGAATGCCGGAAAATAATTATATTCGGATTCCGAAACTTCAAGGATTTGATGATTATTTCAAAGGAATCATAACCTGTGAGGAAGATAAAATCATTGTCAATCATCACGACAGTTACTTTTCAATAGAAAAATCAAATAATATCAGCAGTAGAATGCTATACATTGAAGACTATTTAAAATTACAGAATTCAAACAAAGGAACATTGATAGAAATACATTAATATATAACGTTTTCATAACTAACGTACACCTTCTCTAAAAGCGTCT